>NZ_MWQN01000005.1 GCF_002024165.1 Embleya scabrispora | reverse complement strand
GTGTCGGCCGCGGTGGTGCGGGCGGGCGTTGGTCCCCTCCCCCGGCCCGGCGGGTGCGGCGGGCGTCCCCTCGAGGGGACGGCCGTGGAGTGGATGATCACCAGGAGGAGGGTTCTCGCCGGTCGGTGGCCGTGCCGCCGGTGGTTCGGCGGCACGGCGTGCCGGTCGGCGTCGGCGTGTCAGTGGTGCAGTCGCTCGCCGTCGAACCACCAGTGGCCGGCCGGTGGGGCGTTGTCCTCCAGGATCCCGCTGATCATGGGGGCGGGAAGGCCCATGACGGGCGTTTGGCGCACGCGGGGGTCCAGGGTTTGAAGGCCATGCGTATGTCGTGGAAATCCTCCCGGTACAGGGCTTGGCCGAGGAACGCCACGAAATGCGACTGCACGGAATACCCAACGCGTCGTAGTAGGGCGCGAGGTCGGGTGCGTGCAGGAGAGTGACCAGCCTGCGCCCGGAGGTGCGGAAGTGGTGTTCCGCTCGTTCGATGAGGGCGCGTCCCGCTCCCGCACGACGATGCTCGGATCCACCGCCACCGCAGAGATGTGGCGATCCGGCGCGTCAGCCCGAGCCAGTGCGGAGGGGTGTTGTCGGGACCGTCGAGCATCCATACGGGTGCCCCGCGAGAAGCACCCCGATCGGACGGTCGGCGTCGTCGACGGCGACGAGAGCCGCCGCGTCCGCGTGATGGGACACGGGCAGCGTCCGAAGCTCTCCCGGACCATCCGGGCACCTTCGTCGCCGAGGTCCTCGAATCCCTCGATGTACCCGAGAAGTTCGATGACCGTGTCGCGTCCTCCGGGCGAGCGTCACGGACGACGTACGCGCGCTTGGGTCGGCAGGAGTCCGAGTCGTAGGTGTGGAGGATGCTCTCGGCGAGGCGACGTGCGCCGTCGTGCGGGGCGCCGGCCGAAAGGGTCCGGCGGGCAAGTTCCACGACACGAGCGGCTCTTTCTTCCGCGTCGGCGAGTTGCGCCCGGTGGCGTTCCAACGCTTGGACGACGGCTGCGGTGAAGGTGACGGGGGAATCGGGCACTCGGGGCTCCCTGGATCTTGTACGGAATGGGCCGGCCGGATATCGGAGCATCGAATTCTTGTTTTCCGAATCCGTTGAACGAGTTCACCCTAGGGCCAATTTCCGGTTTCCCGAGACGATCGTTTCCCTTCCCCGGACCGCCGAGTCCGGGGAAGGGTGAGGTCCTGTAATTCGGGTCGGCCGATCGCGCTAGATTAATTCGCCGGCCCCGATATCGGGGCGCCTATTCGGCGCGAGGGGAGAAGCGTGGATGTGACGGATGCTCGATGGGGGAAAGCCGCCGATCTCGTGCGGGAGTTGTCCGTGTGTCGGGACATGCCGCAGCGCGTCCGACTCGTCGCCTGCGGTTCGAGGGATGGTCAGCTGTGGCGGGTGGCGCATCTTCTGACGCTGTCCGTCGCCGACGCCTGCCCGGTGGGTGTTCGGGACGAACGCGGGTTTCCCGATCTGTCCCGCCTGGCGCCGAAGCCGTCCGCGCCTCGGTGGCTGCGGGCGCGGTCCGCCTTGGCGGACATGCGTCGCTGGTCCCTGCCCTCGGTCGGGGACGCGCGCACCGTGGCGCGGTTGCTCAAACGCGGCGAGGAGGCGCGCGGGTTCTTGTCGGACGCGTTCGTGACCCTCGACCTCGACCCGTATTCGGACATCGGCGAGGAACTGTTGCGCCGGCGCTTTTTCGTCCGTCGGGAGGATTGGGTGTTGATCCGTTCGACGGTGGGATTGTGCCTGAATGCGCTGGACGCAATCGCGGATCTTCCCGCCGGTTGAGACAGTCGCGGATTCCGTGCCGCCGCACGGCGACGGCGCGGAATCCGCCGGCCCCTCCCCCGCACCGGGGGTCCCGGGAAGGGTGACACGCCGGTAATCGGTCGCTCGGATTCCTCTACGTTGAATTCGACGGGCCGAGCATTCGGCGGTGAAGGTATTCCCGATCGAAGGAGACCGACATGGACACGGAGACGCTCGACGAGTGGCGGACGCCGCCGCGTGGGCGCAGCGGATCGCGACGGGCCGAGACGCGCGGGAGCGCGAGGATGCCGTCGTCGCGTGTTTCGACGCCCTGGGCGCCGGCCGGCAGTGGCGGGTGGCGCTTCAGCTGCTGGTGTATGTGGTGGACGTGTGCCCGGCGTCCGGGCTCGACGTGCGCGGATACCCGTCGCTGCACCTGCTGGCCCCGCCCCGACGGACCCCGGGCCGGGCGTGCGAGGAGGTGGTGTCCGAGGGGGACACGGGCGAGGTGGACTACGCGCGGGCGGTGCTGCAAGGCATGTGGGACAGGCTGGCGGGGCGGAGGATTCCGGGGCGGGCGGCGGCACGTCCTGGCCGTGATGCAGTTGTTCGCCTGCAATCACGCGTTCACGGGCACGATCAGGGACCTGTGCGTCACGGCGCTGGACACCGTCGCGCGGCTGCGGTCCGCCTCCGACGGCGCGCGGGAGGCCGTTCCCGACGGTGCGGGGGCCGGCTCGTGCGCCGTGCGGGTGGCCCGGGACTCGCGCACGGTGGACCTCCTGGTCGACGGCGTGTGGGGTGTGGGGCAGAGCGGTCGACGAATACCGATCGTCGGCGTGCGCCTGTCGGTCGTCGACGGCGTGGTCGGGTCGGTCCGGCTCGTGGGGGATCCGGGGAACGCGGACCTGCGGGAGATCGTCGATCCGCCCGTGGCCCACCCGGGCCGGCCCCTGTGGCTGCGAATCGCCATCGACGACTACCTAGCGGGCCGGGCCACGGGGCAGCACGCGTGTCCCGAGGCGGCGCCCGCTCCCGCCGGTCCGGCTCACCGCCCGAACGCGCGACGCATGCCCCGCGCCCGTGACCGCCCGCCCGGCGGGCGCCCCGCGCTCGTCGTCGCGTGGCCGGGCGCAGCGGCGGCACGCCGGGACGAGGAGCGTGGGCGTCACCCGTCTGGTGCGGCCGTGGTCCCAGGCGCAGCGGACGGCGAACGGGATCCGGGCGCTGCGGGTCGACGGCACGCCGCGATCCCCCGGGGCGACGACGTCCGGTCGCGGCTCCCGCATAGGGCGGGAGTACGCGAGTCGCCGCGAACGGGCCGGTGGTTCACGTCCATCGGACCGCGACGTTCGCCGGGCCGCCGCCTCGGCGGGCGGCTGTGTGAAGGGGCGGCACGGCTGCGGTGTCGGTGGTGTGGTCGAAGCCCGGGGTGTGGCGATGTTCGTGGCAACGACGGCGAGAGGTTGGTGGCTCGGTGGGTGGTTACAGTCCGACGGAAGCGGATGTGTTGGGCGTCCTCGCGTGCACGTCGGAGTGTGCGTTGAGCGAGTTCAAGATCGGGGAGGCGATCGTCAATGCGCGTGACCCGGAGGACGGGACACGCGGGTTGAGCTATCCCGAGGCGCGCCGCCTGGTGACCGCGCTCGTGGACTCGCGGGCGTTGAGGTCGGTGCTGCGGGACCTCGTGGAGTCGGGCGCGTTGCGTGTCGTGCGGGGGGTGGCGAGGTCGGGCCGCAGTGCGCCGGTGGCGTACGAGTTGGCGTCTCGCGAGGCCGAGCGCCGTGGGGAACGGGATCGGGCGGAGGCGGAGGCATGGGCCACGGAGGAGTTGGTTCGCGCGCACCGGGCGGAGTGGGAGCGGCTGCGGGACGACCGGATGGCGGATGCGGCGGGGCGTCGATCGTCGTGAGCGGTGAGGGGGACGCGGGCCGAGGGCGTGGACCGTGCCGCCGGTACCGATACCGGGCACGCCTGCGCCACGGTCGAGTCGTTCGAGGGCCCGCCGATGGATGGCGAAGGACCTCGGCTCGGCGCCGGGAGAGACGGCGTTCGCGGCAAACGATCACGGGGGCTGCTCGTCTCCGTCCCCGACGGCACGGGCGGCGGCGCACGGAGGACCATGTCCGCACCGGGCCACGCCGTGCTCACCGGCGCATGCGCCCGCCCGCCGGCCGAGACCCTGCACCGGTGGCCCGCCATCGCGTGACCTCGGCTCGTTGAGAAACCCCATCAACGGCCCCTTTGCGAGAGCTGGAGGGGGAACCGCTCCCTCCGGCGTCCTCGAGGGGCCGCCCGCGACCGATCTCGTCCTGCTGCCGGGCACCGACCACCGGGTGCCCGCGGATTGCTCCCCATCGGCCACCCGCCCCGGGGCCCTGCCGGCCACGCCGCTCGTGTCGCGATGAACAGGGACGGGCTCCGGGGCCGGCCCGAGCCACGCCCCTTTGTCGCCGGCAACCTGCGCCGGTCCCACAGCAAGGTGTTCCGGTAACCGCCGCCGATCCGCCCACGCCGGTTGGCACGCGGCCATGCCTGCGATGTCGGCCGTTGACGGGCCGTCAGTCGAATGCCCGTCGGCAACGAGAGAACTTGCTGCCGTGGCCCCAAAGACCTTGCTACAGACACCCCTTCGAGGAGAACCCTGTGGTTGCCGCATGTTTCGACCGGCTGGACATCGAATGCCTCGTGACGACTGCCGTGGAGTTGTGGGAGGACATCGACCGCGGTGATCTTTCCGAGCACCAGCGGGAGGTTCTCGACCGCGCCCGCGTGGCCATGCTCTCCGAGCACGGCGGCCGGCAGCCGTCCTTGCCCGAGGTGGTGACCTTCGTCGGTGCCCGCCCGGCGGGCCGGGCATGGGTGCTGCGCCGTCGGGGTCGCCACGAGGACGTGGTGACTCTCCACGTCGACGAGGACTGCGCTGTGGCCGGCCTCGCCGAGTACGTGCGCGGTGTCTGGGACGACGTGGTCGGCGACGACGGCGTCCCCGATCGGCCGCCCGCGGACGACCGTGACGCCGTGCGGCTCTACTACGGCCCCGACCGCGACAGCCGCCCGGACGAGGGGTACGACCTCCACGAGGAGGAGATCACCGGGCGCGGCCGGACCCGCATCGTGCCGCTCGACCATCGTTTCCCCGACGCCGCTGCGTGCGAGCGGGCCAATCGGGATGCGGTCTTTCATCCGCGGAACGACGAGGACGGGCTCCCGTGCGTCGAGATCGACGGCGTTTTGGTGTTCGCCTACCTCGATCACGAGGCCGGCGTCGTCCGGGTGTCCGTGCACCTCGACTCGGCGCAGGACCGGCTGTTGCGTGCCGACGGGAGGGTGCCGCTGCGCGTGGAGGTCGAGGACGACGTGGTGCTGGACACCGGCGCACCGGGCGCCTTCGAGCGGGGTCTTGTGGCCGCACTGCTCGATGCCGCCGACGACGTCCGGGAGCAGGCGATTCGGGGGGCGGCGATCGCGGCCAGGGTTCTGTGGCGCTGCCCGTGCTGTGGGGGGGACAACCCCGCCGAGGCGTCCCGCTGTGAGGGTCCCGGCGCCTGCCGCGCCCCGAAACCGAGGCGGACCGGCTGACGACGCAGCCCCGGGTCGGTTGCCGGTCGGCCAGGGGCACGAGCTCGACATTGCGAGGCCACGGTGGGCCACGCGTCGGTCAACCGGCCTTGTTGTCGGCGGTGTTCGACGGCCGCATGTCGACGACCGTGGGGACGGCAAGGTGGTCCCCCGACGAACCGGCCGTGCCGCGTGAGGCCCGAAACGTCGAAACGCCGAGCCGGCCGCGGCTTCCCCTGCACGATGTGCACCACGAAAGACGAGGAGTGGCACCTTGACGAGCGATACCTTCCGGAAAGTCCACGCCAGGCTGGTCGACCGCCTGACGCAGGCCGGTGTCGGCAGAGCATGCGCCCATGCCGAACTCGACGCCCTACTGCTGGCGGCACATCAAAAATGTTCCGGCGGTTCGACGATGGAACCCCAAGATGTACCGCACGAGCTGGTGATGGCCGGTATGCGAGCTGCGGGAGCCATGAGCGGAGACAGCGTTCGAGCCGTCCTTGCCGCAGTCCTGCCTCTGCTCTCGGCCCCTGGCACGTCGAAGGCGAGCAACGACAGCCGTTGAATCGACTCGACCACGGAGTCGGTCGCATGAATCTCGGCCTTGCCGGGCGAGGCGCAGCGGCCGGCCGCGCGCCTCGCGCGCCGGAGTTGCCCGGCCCGGAGCGGGCCGACGACGGGCGGGAGCCATGTCACGGCGGCGTCCGGGACGCGATCGTGAGCCGTGCCGCCCGCGCCCAGTAGGCCGGGCCGACCCGGTCCCGGGCGGCGTCCGCCCGGAGAGCGTCGCCGTGCGGTTCGCCCGGCTCGTGCCCTATCGCGGACGGGCCTGCCCCACCGGGGGTTCGAGCCCGGCGGCACGAAGCCCCTTCGGGCATGGCCTTCCACGCCGTGATTGCGGTGGACGGCGTACATGTGCACCCGGCGCCGGCGTGCCGAGGTGTCGCGGGCGCGGGCGCCCCCGTCGTCGCGACGCCGTGGAACGACCGCACCGTCACCCTCCCCGCACCCGCACCCGCACCCGCGGATCCCGTTCCGCATCCTTCTTCGCCCGATCGACAAGGAGTTCGTGATGATGATTCCCTACACCGTCGTGTGCGACGGTCACGTCCTGCACGGCGCGTTCGAGTCCGACCTGCCCGGCACCGAGTACTTCGAGGGCCCGGGGCAAGGGGGACGACAATCCCGCCCCCGGCGTGAACGACCTGTGGCGCGCGGACACCGGCGAGTGGATCCGGGCACCACCGAGACCGGAACCGATGCCGTGTACGGGTACCGGGGTGTCACCGGGGCGCAGGCTCGCGCGTGGCTGATCGCCAACGGGCACCACGACGCCGCCCACCGCCACTTCGGGACCTCGGCGTGAGCGCGAACACCGCCGCCGGGCCGGTGGCCCGGTCGCGGCCCGGACGGGCGGCCGTGGGACGCCCCTGCGGAATGTGCCCGGTCCCGAAGGCGGTTCGCAACCGCTCGCAGGTGGCGGATGCCGCCGGAATTACCCCGTCCGCGTGGTCGAGAACACGAGAGGCACCCCGACCATGAGCTTCACTGCGCCCCCCGTACCGACGGAACTCGCCGATCTGCCCAGGACCCGGGCCGGGTTGGTGGTGCCCGGCATCAGCGTGCGCCACCGCGACGGCACCGCCGTCCTCGGCATGATCGACCACCGCCGCGCCCGCAAGGCGCTGATCCGCCGCCTGTGTCAGATCTGTCTGCGTCCGCTGGATGCTCGGATCGTCGCACTCGCCCGCCCCCGCGATTTCGTCGACGGGTGGATTCGCGAACCGGGGATGCACCCGGTATGCGCGCACTATTCGACCCGGGGGTGTCCCATGTTGGCGGGAGTGTTCACGCACTACCGTGCCTCACGCCCCGCTTCCGTCCGGGACCCCTGCGGCGACCGGCGATGTCACTGCGTCGCCTGGGCGCGCGAGGATCCCCACGGCCCGCCCCGAACGCGCCCGCGGAACCCTGGTACACGGTGTGGCTGGCGCCCGACTCGTACCGCGTCGGCGTCGACCCCGCCACCGGGCGCCTGGCCCTCGACCTCTCCCGCGCACGGCCGTTGGCCATCCGACCTCTCCCGGCGACGGGCGCCACCCGCGAACACGCCGACGTGTACCGGGGCATCCTCCAATCGCGGGCGTTCCTGTCCGAACTGTGGTGACCGTGGGCGTCGCCCGGCCGCGACACGACGTCACAGGCCGGGATCCGAACGTGGACGACGCCCGGATGGGGGGCGATCGGCGCCCCGGCGAACCCGGGCGCGGGCACCCGCCACGGATCGCGTGACGGCGGCACGACACGCCGGGCGCGGCGACGCGCCCGGTCCGGGCACGGTCGTCACAGCGGCGGCACCCGTCCACCCGGTGGGTGGACGGCGCGACGACCGTACGCCGAACGCCACCGAACGCGGCCGAACGCGGCCGAACGCGGCCGAACGCGGCCGAACGCGGCCGAACGCGGCCGAACGCGGCCGTCGCCGAACTCGGGTCCGGGATGCGCCGGTTCCCCCTTCCGGGCCGGTGCGCGTGTTCCGCGCGACCGCGGTGCACACGCACGGCTCGGCATCGACCACATGCGTGGTGCGCCCCCAGGCCGTGCCGCGCGTTCCCTGCGGCGGATCCGTGGGCGCCGGCCTGTCGGCCGGTGTGACGCACGCACGGTCGCGGCCGGTCGTGCGGGGGTGAATCCTCCCACGTGATCCGCACCCGCCGGGCCCGGCGGTCGCTTCCCCGCGTCCCCGGGCCCGCCGGCAGGCACCGCGGTGCCCGGCCGGTCCGGCAAAACGCGTGACCGACGCGCACCAGCCCGCGGCGGCCGAGCGTGCGCGACCGGGCAGCCGTGCACGGGGAGTTGCGTGCGCGGGACTCGAGGGGCACGGCTGTTGGACCTCTTCGAGACGTTCGGACGAGCGGTGGTGGCGACCCACGACGAAGGTCCGGACCTCGCCCGCGAGTTGATGAAGCAGGCCGCGATCAGACACGGCCCGGAGAACCTCCTCTCCGTCACGCACCAGGTCCTCGACGGCGACACACTCAACCCCGTCGACCGAGCCCACTGGGAGGCATGGCTCCCGGGCCTGCACATCCGGCTCTGAACAGCATTCGGGTACGTCGGATCGTGGTCCGTCGCGTTCGCACCGGGCGCAACGGCCGTACCGCCGGTCCGTATCGGCGACACGACGGGACCCAGCACAACGTGCGGGCCAAGCCCCGAAGACACGACCCGCCTCACCACCGCCACGAATCGACAGCCGATCACGCAAGACGCTCGGCTCGGAACCCCAACCGAGCGCCTGTCTAAACTGTTCGCGGCCTGATCAACCGACTACGCAGCGCCCGGCGACCGCCTTCCCGCACGGGCGACGCGTCGACTCCGAGCCTCGACGGCCAGGGGTACGGAGCCGGACTCCTGCTCACCCGGCGAGGCCCGGGAACAGCGCCGCGCGTGCCGCCGCGTGCGGCTCGCAGAACGCGTCGTCCGGATTCTTGTGGGCGCCGCATTCGGGCACCGCCCAGTTCTCGACCGTCGTCGGCCACGCGCACCTGTCCTCGGACGCGCGAGCGCGGGAAAAAACCAACTCGAAGTCCCACAGCGACATCCTGCGCGTGGAGTAACACCGTTCCTTCATGACCTCCGCACCGGGCCACGGCCCCTCGGGCATCTCCACCCCGTCGTCCTCGCCGTAGTCGATCGCCACCATGCGGCCGGTGGCGTAGTGCTCCACCCGGCGCCGCTCCTGTCCGGTCTCCATGTCCACCGCCACGTACAGCAGCGTCGGTTCCGGGGCGTGCACGACCGCGCGGCGGTGTTCGTGGCATTCCACCGTGGGCAGCCCGTCCCGTTTGCGCAGCCGGATCGCGTGCACGCGGTCGAACCGGTCCGCGGTCATCGGAGCGACGTTCACCACCAGGCCGACGTGCCCCTCGACCTCCTCGACGGTGAACGTGCGCCCGGCGCTGTCGGGACCGTCCCGCAACGGCAGCGCGATCTCCGCCGCGCACGCGAGCCGCCTCGACCACTCGGGCACGTTCGCCTCGGTGATCTCGGTCATGCCGATCGTCGCCGCGACATGCGCCAAGGCGACGGTGATCGGGTGATGGCCCCCGTACACGAAGAAGCCTCCCGCGCGCTCGTCCTCCGGCCGCGGCCAACGCCGCGCGTAATCGACGATGTTCGTGGTGTCCAAGCCGATCATGGGTGTACTCCTTCGAGTCTCGGTACCGACGGCAGGGCATACGCCGGTACGGCAGCCACGGCAGGTGCCCGTACCGGCGCACGAAAGCGACGCCGGCCACGAGCACCCGCCCCTGCGGCCGAAGCGGGATCACCGCTGCCGCATACGGCCGTCCGGAAACCCACTCTGAACCCCGCCCGCCCCGCCCCGCCCGACCCGAACACCCACCCCCGCACCCACCACCCAGGGAAGGGCCACCAACCAACCAACCGAACCAAAGTGCTCGCCGAACCGACCCGCGACGCCGGCCGCCCCGCCCCCGCAACCCACAAGGGCTCGGACACGAGGCAACCACACACCGCGAATGGACGATCTACACACGACCGGCGGGCGCGTCAACCCAGAAGAGCAAGCCCGAAGAGCACGAGAGTGGCCGGCAAAACCACCCACAACCCCCAACGCCACTCCTCGGACAGCGCTTCGTATCGCACCGACGGGCCCGTTTCGAACCGGCTGGAAACGGGCCCTGTCGGTCATTCTGCGGGCTTGCGCCGGCAAACGACTCGGGTATCGGCGGGCAGCTCGGTGTCGGGGAGAAGACCGGCAATCACCGGCATGGGAAGGCCGTCCACGTGTACCGGTTTCACGCTCGTGTCGAGAGGCTTGATCGCTATTCGGTTGGCGCTGCCCGAGCACTTCCGGAGCAGTACCCTTCCACACGGCAGGAGAATGGCGAACGCGCTGTGGTTGGTGTAACCCGACTTCGCGTAGTAGGAATCCAATTCGGGTTCATGAAAGAGGGCCGACAGCCCCCGGCCGGCCTCGCGCATCTCGTCCTCCGCCCGTCGGAGCAGGGCACGTCCGATGCCCGTACGGCGGTGTTCCGGACGCACGGCCAAACCGTCGACGGTGACGATCCGGGCAATCAGTGACGGCTCGTGGGGGGTTGCGATTCCCGGTGGGTCGAACAGCCACCCGGGGGTGTTCGTGAGGAGTGCGCCGACGACCCGTTCGGCGTCGACGGCGACGAGGGCCAGTTCCCCGCTTTCCGGCGACGACGCCCCGTCGGCCACCAGTCGGCGGGCGCGCCAGAGAGCTTCGAAAGAAGCGTCGGGAGCGGCGAGTGTCATGAGCGCCATGAACGCGTCGACGTCCTTCGGACACGCCTCACGGACGGCGTGCACGGGCTCGGTGGCATCGGCCACCGGGGCTTCGAGGATTCGGGCGAGGCTTCGGGAAAGGGTTCGACCGGGTTTCGACCGTCCGGTGGCGGGTCGGTCGGCGATCACCCGCGCGAGGGTGGCGAGTTGGACGGCGAGTCGGTCGCGGTGGCGCCGCAACTCGCGGTAGTGGGTTTCGAGCGGGTTGCGGTAGGGGTCATCGGGCACGGTGCGGCTCCCCGGAATTCGTGGACGCAGGCGGTCGCATATCGGATCGTGAAATACGATCGAGTTTTTTTGTCGACGACCGTCGAGGAATTCCACCCTAGAGTCGAATTCCCTTGCCCGAAAAACGACGAAGCCCCTCCCCGAACCGTCCGGGTCCCGGGAAGGGAACATTCGGGGAATGCAGGCGGCGGGTCGGCTCTACATTGAATGCGCCGGGCCCGACCTCATGCGACGCGAGGAGATCACCGTGGACAGGAACCGCCCCCAATGGAAGATTGCCGAAGATCTCGCGCACCGTCTGACCGTGTACCGGGACAGCGAAAAGCGCACGGAGATCTTCGCCGCCGCATACGCCGAGGGCAACATGTGGCGGACGGCGCTGCTCCTGGCCTGGGACGTCGCCAAGACCTGCCCCACCGTCGCCAGGGACCCCAGGGAGCGGCCCGTGCTGAACCGCCTGGCCCCGCCGAAGTGCCCCATCCCCCTGGCCCGCGCGTGTGCGGGGAACGGGGACATGCGCGCTCCGGCCGCACCGCCGGCGCGGGAGCCGGCCGCGCCGGCCGGGCGGACCGTCTGCGTCGAGACGACGGTCCGCCGCTTTTTGGCAGAGGTGTTCGCCCTCATGGCCGACGTCTCCGATCCGGACGTCCGTGATTCCGCGCTGATCCTGATGTTCCACCGCATCCGCGAAAACCTGCCGCTGATCAAGTCGACCGTCCTTCTTTGTCTGGAGGCGTCGGACACCATTCGGGGCATCGGATAAAACTTCGGTTTCCGTACGGACCGGTGAAACCGGTGCGCGCGGAAACCGGCGCACCCCTCCCCCGCACCACTCGCACCGGGAAGGGAACCGGCCGCGAATCGGCCGGCCTCGAATTCCCTATCGTTGAATTCGACGGACCGGGAATCGGCCGCGTGTTCTGATCGGAGGCGATGGGTATGGACGAGTCGGACCCGGAATGGGCGGACGCCCTCGAATGGGCGGAACGGATCGCGGCGGGCGGGAGCCCCAGGGAACGCTCGACCCTCACCACCGGGGCATTCGACGCTCTGGGCGCGAGTGGACAATGGCGGTTGGCGTACCTGCTGCTCGTGAGGGTCGCGCGCGCTTGCCCCCCGGCCCTGTTCGACGTGCGGGGCGGCCCGTCGCTGCGCCTGCTGGTGCCGGCGAGTGAGCGGCCGACGACGCTCGACACCGTGTCCCTCGGCGTGGCCGCGCCCGCGCATCCCGCCGGTGTCCCCGACGTGCCCCGGCGGCTGCGTCCCCATGGACTCGTTCGCCTCCTGCGGGCGCTCGGTCGCCGATCGGCCCCGGCCCCGCTCGCACACGCGGCCGGCGGGAGGGGCCGGACCGGGCCCGGGAGTGGGGCCGAGCGGGCCACCCGCCGACACGGCGGCGCACCGCGCGCGGACGTCGCGCATCTACTCGGGGCCGGACGCCGGGAGGACGGGGCGCAGATCCTGACACAGGTCGTGTGGGACCGCCTGACGGACGGGCGACGCGACCCGGAGGCGGCCGAGCGGCAAGTGGCGTCCGTGATGGGGCTGCTCGGCGAGGATCACGCCCTGGTGGGCGCGATCAGGGACCTGTGCGTGACGGCGCTGGACACGATCGACCGCGCGCGGGCCGAACGCGACGCGAACGCCGTGCCCGCAGGCGAACGGGCCGACGCGGTCACCGCGCGCGTGGCCGGCGAGTTCCACGCGACGCACCTCACCGTGTCGGGAGTGTGGGCCGAGGACGTCCATGGCCGACACCTGGCGATCACTCGGCTGACCCTGACCTTCCGCGACGGGCTGCTCGACACGATCGAGACCGCGAACGAGGACGGCGCGGTCCACCTCAAGGACACCCTCCTCGTGGACAGCCCCACCGCATGGCCCGAGTGGCTGCGCGTCGTGGTCGGGCGGTTCCTGCGCAACGAGGTGTGCCCGGACTGCGAACACCTCGCGACGGCGGGGATCGCCTCCACACACCACCACGACTGCCCGACCCGGAACTGAACGCCACCCACCGGCGGACCCCGAGCCCGGGGCGACGGGGCGGCGACGCCCCGCGCCGCCACGGGCCCGGTTCCCCGCCCCGACCGACCACGACGCATCGCACGACATCGACGAACCCGGAGACGATCGTGACCCATCGCCTGCCCCTTCCGATCGACGTGTCCAAGTCCATGGGGATCTGGACGGCTTCCCTGGGAGTCGTTCGGGGTGTCGGTTCCACCCAGAGGGAAGCGCTCGCCGATCTCGGCCGGCTTGTGACGGCACTGGCCGAACACAACGACGACGAAGCCGCCTTCGCGATCGACGACGACGGGACCTTGATCGCGGCGGTGTCCGACGGCCTGGGCGGCAGCACGGAGTACCGCGTCCGCCCGGACCGCGCGCGGATCACCGGCGGAAGCGACAAGCCGCCCGCCGAGTCCCTGCGCGAGGTGCACCACTACAGCGTGATCCCGACCCGCTGAACGCCCTCACCATGCGCCCGTGCCAAGGCCGGAGGGAGCAACCGCTCCCTCCGGCGCCGACCCCACCCACCCCGGCCCCTGCCGGTCGATCCCCCGGGAGACCCTCGTGCGCACCGCCCGCTCCGGCCCCGACTTCTCACGCCGACTCGCCGCCCATCTGGGGGACGAGTGGCAGACCCACCCGGTGGGCTGTGCTGACCGCGCGATCCTCCAGGGCCCGGGTGATCTCGAACTGGACGTGTGGATCTCCAGGGCGGACAAACGCGCGGTCGTCGAGACCCGCTCGAACGCCTCGCTGGTGTGGGCCGACCACACGGACTACCGGGAACGGTAGGAGGGTTCGCTTCCAAGCACGGGCGGCTCTGACGTCGTGTGGCCGGCCCCGGGCACGGGGCCCGGCCGTACACGGACTTCGTGCCGTGCCGGCGTGCCGTTGCGCACACGAATGCGGCCCGGCGCGTGCGTTGCACATCTCCGGGTGGTTCGTGTGTCCCGGGTCGTGTGCGAGTGTGCGGTGTGGGGGTCGGCGCGCCGGGTGCCGTGTTCACACACATGCTCGGCGCCGATCCTCGGGGGACGACCCCCGCCGGTCAGGACACGCGCGGCCGGGCCGGGGCGGATACTCCCCCGGCCTCGCACCCGACGCACCGTCTCCCGAGGGGATGCGTCCGCGTCACCGGGGCCGCCGGCCCGACGATCCGCGAAGGCCGAGCGTTCACCGGCGGCGGTCGACGGCCCGTGCGTTCCCCACACGTCCCGGACGAACCGGCGCCGCGACAACGGCACCCGGGGAGGCGGGACGGCGGCAGCGGGCCGCGGTGCGCCGACGAACCTCGCCCCGGGGCGCGACGGCGAGCTCGCACCGAACGCCCGGACGGAAACGACGAGTTCGTCGGGGCAAGAACGCTCCCACGCCCTCCTCCTCCGGGTCGGCACCGACCCACCACCGTCCGGCAACCGGCACGATTCACCGAATCCCGGGGACCCGCTTCGCCGACCGAGAAGGGGGGCCCGAACAGTCCACGCGCACCCCGAAGTCCCTTCCCAGGAAAGGTGGGTTCCCGCCCGGCGGCCCGGGGAAGGGGGCACCCGCCGACCCGACAACACGCACACCGGACCCCGAAATAGGGGCCCGGCGCACTCCACTCGATGGCCTTACGAAGCCGGAAATACCTCCTGCTGCTCACGCAGAGCATGAACAATCCGACTCAGGGCGTGAGAAACAGCTCCGCCGGTACCGAGACTGCTACCGGGCCCATGCACCGTCGCGTCGGCACCCCGTACCCGGATAACACCTGCCTTTTCCTGGTTGATGTCCACGGCGTCCAATATCCGGAACTCAACACGGTCGGATGCCCTGTGCAGGGTCCGCAGGCCCAACGCCATCGCCTCTTGCTCCACCGAGGTGGGCGGACGCAGAACCCCCCAGCCCTCACTCATGTACGCCACGGCCACCAACGGCGCCGCCAGATAGGGCAGCCGCGTAACCGCTGGCGGAACGTCCTCGCAGCGGCTCGCCAACAGTTTGAGCGAGTCCGCCGGATTCGCTTCCTCCTGCCGACCGGCCACGTTCCTCCATGACACCCACAGGCGTCGGGGAACTACACGCAACTCGATGGACCGAGAACGCCGATCGGCCAGATGCACCGTAAACAGGCGCGGCGGCTGATCCCACCCCCGCCGTTCGCCCTGACGCTTTTCGATCGAAAAGAGAGCCTTCTTCAAGGCTTCCACCGCATCCGACGGATCGTCAACAATACCCAGAGGAAGACCCGGGATATCCACCCTGAATTTCTCCCAAAAACGCCCCAGAGACTCCGTCACCGAAAACCGCCATTCGCTCGAATTTGAATTGACGGACTAATTCTAGTTTCCCGAAGGACGGAAGAATCCTCCCCCGAACCCCTCCCTGGATTGCCTGCTCCAGGGAAGGGAAGCACAGATATTTGGCGGTTCCGAGAATCGCTATATTGGTTCTAGAACCTGTGGAACCAACGAGCGAATAGAGGATCTGATGATCTATCCGGACGAGAACAGCGCGGACGAATTGCAGGCCATCTATGAGGCCAGCCTCGACGTGGACATGGAAATGGCCGAGGCCTGCGCCGTCGGCGACCGCATCGCGGCTATACACAAGGCCGGGGGCTGCGCTCACATGTCTGCCCAGGGATACCGGCCCAACCTTGGCGACCCGGACCTTGGGCCCGGTCAGTTGCGCTGCACCGCCTCGGACGCGTGCCAGCGCGTATTTCCTTCCCAACAAGCGTGGTACGACGCCATGGATCAGGCATTGGAGGACTGAGGACGTCTCGCCCGAGGGCAGCGGGGATCGCCCCAACGAACACGGTCGGGTACGGATCGCCGACCATGAGCACGGGGCGGTCAACGATGGCGGCCCTGCTCGCCTGGGAAGCCGAGGCTCCCGGGCGTGCGTGACCGAATTGCGGTGCTCGTGGCATTCCACTGCGGGCAACACGTCCCGCCTCAGCAGCCGGATCCGGTGTCCGCGGTCGAACCATCGGGATCGCGAAAGTGGGGCAGGACCGAGCCATTCACAATCGCACAGGTGGCTCTCGCTCCCGTTGCCCGGGTGGCCCTGGGGGCCCTGTCGGAAACACTCGCGAACTGGTGACTCGCGAGCCCGGCCCATCGGGAATCCCGCCGTGTCCGCCGACCATCCCAACGCCCCCCGCGCAATCCCGCGGCCGCGCCCGGCACGGGTAGCCACCCGCTGTCCGACTCATCGCGTCGACGACGCTCGGGCGCTACACGCCGGTTCCCCCGTCAAACGGCCACCGTCGCAACACCCGGTGGCCCAACTCGGTCAGGCCGGGCACCGTCCATGTCCCGTCGTCGCCCTCGCGCAGGGCGACCAGGCCCCGATCCCGGAACCCGACCAGGATCCGGCGATCCCATGCGGGATGGTAGGGGACGGGCATCTCCTCACGGATGACGCGAAGAACGTCCGCCTGCCGACGCGTCAGGACCTACCTGCGGCCGTCGCGGTCCACATACGACATCCGCCGGCCACCCGGCGTCGAAACCGCCTCCACCGGCGGGCGCGCCGGCACCGCCGGTGGCGCCGGAGCGAGTGGCAGCGCCTGCGGAGGCGGTGTCCCGGCCCGTGCGGCCAGGGCCGCGTCCAGACGGGAACGCAGCCCCGGCGAGGACGCGACACGGGAATCGAACGCGCTCCGAGCGACCCTCTCCTGCGTCGTCGCGGCCGCGACCGACACACCGCCCTCCACCAGAACCACCACCCGCGTGATCGCCTCGTCGGGAATCACTCGAGGCTGACCCCTACGCGCCGACGGCAATACGCCCTCCTCTGACGCCCGCAACCAGCGCTGCTTGCACAACCCCCGTGCTTAGGCTGCCTGTTCGCACCTGCTGTACACGTTCTTCGGCATGCGCGCCATTGTGGCCGCCGAACGGCCAATAGGCCCCCACGATCGCGGAACACCCGGCCTGCCGGCCGAAATCCTTCCCCGGACCGGCCCGCCGCAGGGAAGGGACTCGGCGCGCCCGTCACCGGCCGGGCGCCGCTTCCCAACCGCCGGCGCGGGCCCGACGCGCGGGCCGAGGGGGATCGGAAGGCGAACGCCCGCGTCACGGCCCCCGCCCGCCTGACGGCGGCACGGCAACCGGGGCGGAGAACGACACGTACGCAAGCGCGTTCGCGCCGAAGCGCACGCCCGGCGGTGACCCGTCGCGCGTTTTCGCGAACGGGCCACTGGCAAACGTCGCGGTGCCGAGTGCCTCACTTCGGGAATCGGAGACCGACAGGCGGTGTGGTGTCGGGCGCGAGACCGGTGACCACCGGCACAGAGACACCAGCCATGGGTATCGACCGCACGCCCGTTTCGAGGGATTTCACGGCCACCCGCAGGTCGTTCGGGTAGTCCCGCAGGAGCACGCGCCCGCCCGGCAGACACACGGCAAACATGTCGTGGCTCGTATAGCCGCGCCCGGCGTAGTAGGCGTCGAGATCGGACGCATGGAACAGGGTCACCAATCCCCGGCCGGCGGCGCGCAGATCGTTTTCTGCCCGTTCCATCAGAGCACGTCCCACGCCGGAACGGCGAGACTCCGGACGCACGGGCAAGCCCAGCACGGTGGCGATCCGCTGCCCCAGGAACGCACGCCACGGCACCATCTCGGGATGGTCGTACAGCCATTCCGGAGGGCCGGCCAACAGAGCACCGACGACATGCCCGGCGTCCACCGCGACCAGGGCGAGCCGGCCGAGCGAACGCAGCGACCACGACCCGGACGCACTGATCAGACGGCGGATCGTCAACAGCGCGTCCGGCTCCACATCGGGATCGGCCAGCATCATGAGTTCCACGAACATGTCGACGTCACCCGCGCACGCCTCTCGAACGACCAGACCCTCACGCATGGCGCTACCAACGCCGGCACCCGCGTGCGCAGCCACAGACACGACGACTCCGGCATCCGCGCGGCTCACGTCGGGGCGCGACCATCCGCTGCCCCCATCACCCTCGATCACACGGCGCAACACCGCGAGCCGAAGTGCCGTTTCCCCGGGCGTGAGCGCACGGTTCGGGTTCGGGTACGACGGACCCATCCCGAATGCCTGTGCAACGCGTGCGCCAACGCGGTTAGTGTGGCGCCGAGCTCCTGACGCCGATACATCAATTCCCGATGGTGGACCGCGAGCGCATCGTGATGGATATCGAGCGGCGCACTCGGGCGCAGAACCTCAGACACGACATGAACTCCCGAAACACTCGCCTACGGACAGACGGGCCGCGCAACAAAGCACGGAAGACCGGATCGGAATGCGGCGGGCCCGAGAACGAAATTCACCCTAGGACCCCATCACGACACCCGAGAACAACAACATCCCTTCCCCGGATCGCCCGATCCGGGGAAGGGAACCACGGGGAGTCTGTTGCAACCTGGAGTTTGTAGCATGGGGCCACTGACCGTGAATACGACGGATGAGTTCGGGGTTTTTCCATGAGCCATGAGGACCGGTGGCACGAAACCGATGCCGACCGCCACGATGTGTGGATGTACAGCGGCCGGCCATGTTCGAACTGCGAGTCGGAACCGGCCGAGAACGGCGGTCACTTCTGCTCGGACGAATGCAAGGCCGAGTGGGAAGGCGCAGACGATACGGAGGACGGCCCGCACACGCCCTGACCCGCGAGCGGACGCGAATTCCCGGGGGTGCCCCTATCGATTGGGCACCCCCCGGGAGCGCCACGGAATGTCACATGCGGATGCGACATCGACCCCACGACCTAATGTCCCTCGGCGGGCAGAGGACATCAGCAGGCCACCGACGGAAGAGCCTCCACGGTTGGCCCGTACATCCATGGCACGGCTTGCACCTGTCCGAGAGACGAGGTCCCTTCCCCGGAAACGTCGACTCCGGGGAAGGGTGGCCGTGCTGGCGGCGGCGCCGTGAGTCCGGCCGGTGTAGGCGCGACGGTGGGCGCGGCACCTCGACGTGTCTCGTCTCGGTTCACGGCCGGCGGGAGTGCGGTTCCGCGTGGTAATGCCGCTTCGGAAGAGTCCACATCTCTGGAAGCGGCACTACCAAGGGAATCGCGGTGCTAGGAGCGGAGCCTGCGTCCGTCGAACCATGCATTTTCGGGCATGTCGGTGCCCGGAAGCAGGCCGTTGATCACCGGTCCGGGAATCCCGAACACGCTGGCCAGACGCGCACGTGGGTGCAGTGACCGGGCGGATACACGAGTGTCATCGATGCGCACGGAAATGAGGCTGCTGGGCAGGTTCACGACGATTGCGTTGTGGTTGGTGTACCCCAGGCGAGCGTAGTAGTCGTCAAGGTGGGCCGGATGTTCGAGGGTCATGACTCGCCAGCCGGCGGCCTTGAACTCTTCCTCTGCCTGCCGAATGAGAGATCGCCCCACGCCTTTGTAGCGGTACTCGGGGTGCACCGCGACGCCATGCACGTTCGCGACTCTCCGAGACAGTGGTATTTCGAACTGGGTCGGGATACCGACGTGCGTGAACACCCACTTGGGTATCCCAGCGAGCAGCGCACCGACAAGCTTCCCTGTTTCGTCCACGGCAACGAGAGCCAAAAGCCCCTCCCCTTCCAGGGGGGCGCCGTGGCGAGTGAGAACGAATTCCCGGGCTTCGCCGTACGGATCCGGATGATCGGGGTCCGCGAGCGCTATGAGAGTCATGAACTGGTTGACGTCCGTCGGGTGGGCTTTACGCATGGTGAACGAGAATCCGCGCATACGGTGCAATCCCCTGTGATGAGATGTCCGATTGAGCGGTCGCATATCGATCGTAAAATCGAAGCTTTGTCGACGACCGCGATTAACCCTAGAACGGAAATCGCGCACCTCGAGCACGACGGGACCCCTCCCCGAACCGGCCCGATTCCGGGAAGGGGCGCGCCCGGGGAATGAGAATCGCGAATCGCCCTAGATTGATTGCAAAGGACCGGGTCGGCCGGCCATTCGACAGGAGATCACCGTGGACGGAAATTGCCCCGATTGGAAATCCGCTGTCGATCTCGCGCGGCGACTGACGGCGTGCCATGACGCCGGGGAGTGCGCCGAGATCCTGGTCACCGCATGCGAGGCTGACCTCGTCTGGAGGGCGGCACTGCACCTGGCCCGGGATGTCGCCGACACCTGCCCCACCGTCGCCAGGGACCCCAAGGGCGCTCCGTGCTGACTCGCCTTGGCCCACCGAAGTGGCTTGCGGGACCAATGGCGGCCCCACCTGGTGGGCTGTGCCGACCGCGCAATACTCCAGGAGCCGGATGATCTCGAACTCGACGTGCGGATCTCCCGGACGGACAGACCCGCAGTCGTCGAGACCCGCGCGAACGCCTCGCTGGTGTGGGCGGACCCTACGGACTACTGGGGACAACTGGAGGGGTCACTGACGGGTCCTTGCGGCAATGGCCGCGCGCATCCGCGCGGAGGTTGTCCCGGCCCGGCGGGAGTTGAACGAGGTCCTGGCTAGGCGCACCGAGGTGGCCCGCGCCGCTCTCGACGACTTCCTCGCCGAGGCGGTCTAGACCGTGGGGCCGAACGCCCGGATCGAATGCGGCAGTCGACCGGCGGTGGCGTCACTGCGCTGGGACGGCGGAGCAGCGCACCTGCACGCCGACGGCCACGGCCGGATCCGCGCCGCCGCACTCACGCTGAAGGATCTCGACGGCACCGCGACCCTGCACACCGCCTTCACGGGGGGGTTCGACGCCCGACGGCACGAAGCGCGGTCGGGCGCCGCGTTCCGCAGAGCGCGCGTAAACGGCATGACATGGGTCATCCCCGCGTCTGCCGTGAGGGCCGCGCGCGACCAATCCCGTTCGAACGCGCGCCGGGCACCGATCACCAGACGCCCGTTGGCCCTTCCCGTCGGCCCGGTCCGACCGAGAGCTCTGCCGACCACGGCGCTCCTGTCGCGACGAGCCGGAGCAATCGTCCGGACCCGAGCCGCGCCCTTCTTGTCAAGAGGACCCGTCGGGTCCCGGCCGGATCGTCATGTCACCCACACGCGGGTCCCCCGGGTGGTTCGTGTGTCCTGGTCGTGCGCGAGTGTGCGATGTGGGGGTCGGCGCGCCGGGTGCCGTGTTCACACACATGCTCGGCGCCGATCCTCGGGGGACGACCCCCGCCGGTCAGGACACGCGCGGCCGGGCCGAGGCGGATACTCCCCGGCCTCGCACCCGACGCACCGTCTCCCGAGGGGATGCGTCCGCGTCACCGGGGCCGCCGGCCCGACGATCCGCGAAGGCCGAGCGTTCACCGGCGGCGGTCGACGGCCCGTGCGTTCCCCACACGTCCCGGACGAACCGGCGCCGCGACAACGGCACCCGGGGAGGCGTGACAGCGCAGGCGAGCCCGGACCGAACGCCCAGGCAGGGTCGACGGGTTCACACGTCGGGCCAACGGGCGTTGCCGTACTCGTGTGCCGCACCGTCGCCGCCGAGAGCCACCACGCAGCTCCCCGTACCGACCCGACGCGGCACCGCACCTCACGACATCGCACCGCAACCCGCGCCTGGTGCAACCCAGGAGGCAGGGCGTGGGACGCCGCCAGGCCGCCGATGCTCGTGCGGCCGGTAGGCACGATGATGGCGATCTCGAAGAGCGATTCACGCGGCTGCAGCCATTCGGACGGCGTGTGCCACCAGCGCGGCCGCCGTGGACCGACGCAGCGGCACATCCCACGAGACGGTGGTGAGGTGGTCATTGCGGCGCAGCGCGCTGCGGCCTTCTTCGTACGTGAAGGCGATTCCGTGTAGGCCGGGCAGCCGGTCGGGAAACACCGCGGCGGGCCCGGGTGAGCATGCGGCAAGGTCGGCGGCCAGGTGCCGAAGGTGGTCTGCGTCGTGGTTGCATGGTCCGTGGCAGTGGACCAGGGCCAGCCGGGGGCCTTCCGGCGTTTCGTACACGGCGTGGCGTGTACCGGTGCCCAGCCACGTTTCGCGGACGACCGCCGTCGCGGCGGCGGGGTTGTCGCGGGTCAGCCAGAACGCTTGGCCGTCGTCGTCGTGCCACGCCCAGCCGACGTGGACGCCGGGGGCGCGGCGAACCTCCTGCCACGTCGCCGGGGTCGCCGTCCGCTCGTCGGGCCACACGTACAGGTCCAGCGTGCTCCGGCCGGCGGCCGGATCCACCCACAGCGCTCCCGGCGTCGGCAGCAGGGGCCGCACGCGGGCGAGGAACACCGCGACGCCCGGGGGCCATTCCAGACCGTTTTCCCGCGCCAGGACACGGGCCTGCACCGGGCATTGCCCACACCGCCCCGGCGCCCGGCGGTGACAGCGTTCATACCCTCCCCAGCGTTGACGGCCGGTCATCGACTCGAACAGCGTCGGAAAATCGGTCGGTTGCCAACCGCACTGATGACGTCGGTCGAGTGGGCGTTCAACGACAACCTGTTCCACCCTTTGCCGTCCGGCCCCGCAGAGCCATAACCGGGCTGGTCGAGAAAGATCGGCATAACATGGACTCCCTGGTGAAAGAGACCCGCGCCCCCGCATGGGGGGCGGCCCGTAGACGAACCCGCCGCAGTCCTCCGCGTGGGCGTCTGCGTTGACGACGGGCGGTGGTGTCCGCGCCGGAGATGTGAACAACACCGCATGCGCATGAACGTGTGGGTGCCCAACCGATCGAAAGGCGGACGATGTGACATTCACCGCCCGAGGGCGAAGGTCCGGTACCTGCTACCGCAAAGCGGGTGAGGTGATCGGGCACCGCCCGGAGCGAACCAGCACCCGACTGCCCCCTCACCGTCCCGTCGTCGACCGCACCGTCCCGAGCGCCCGACAGCAACAGCGGGACCACACCCAGACCAAACCTCCACCCACGCAGCGGCACCACCCGCACACCGAACCCGCGGCCCGGCATCTGTTAGGACACCGCCGCCCTTGCCGCTTCGTGACAAAACACCAGGGGCGGTCACAGACACGACAGCGTCATCACAACGGGCAGCCGGGATGACCACCACCCGGGGCGAACGGCACCGGCGGCCCGCGACACCACTTACACATCCCCACCCACTCCGACGGACATCCCCGAACCCCTCCCCCGGGCCCGCCGCAGCCACGGGGAAGGGATGAGTGCCGGCCCACGATCGAAGTCGATTCGCTCCGAGCCGGCAGGCGGGTGGTTTCCCGGGGCCTTCGGCGAATTCCGGGGCGCCTGCTCCAGGCGAGTCGGCTAACTCGCCGGAACGGGCGCGGGAACCTCTGGGTTCTCGGATGAGCGCCCGAGCGGCACGAATGGGCCGCTCGGGCGGACCTCAAACGGTCGCAGAACCGTTGATCACGTCCAGGCAATCCAGGTAAAGCGTCGTGACGTTCTCGATACCATACGGCTGCGCCGCGAGTCCTCGAAAGCGCGATTCTGCCGTCGCTACTTTTTCACGATCTTCGGGATCCGTCAGAAACTCCCACGTGGAATCTACGAATGCGGCGGCATGAACCAACACCTGTCGAACCCAGACAGCAGCCTCTTCGGGCCTGGGATGATCAATAACGTGCATCAGCAGGGACGCCATAACGGAAGCACTCGGCATCTCTTCCGCAGCCGGACGCCACAGCCGCGACGCAGGATGGCCAAGCTCGTCGCGCAATTCCATTGGGCACTTGTTCATGGCGATCACCGCAAGCGTGAGCGGAAGGCTCCATGCCCTCCCCCCGAGCGCAAGTATCGCCCGATCCCGCATGCGCGTCCGCCGGGCTCCGCTGGTGCATTTCTCCAACAATTCCGATGCGCGAATCGAGAAAGCCCATGCTTCGTCTTCGTTCACGAAATATCCTCCAGATTCTTTTGGGCGCGTTGGCCACGTATCGAAAATAGCGAATTCGGGCGCACGCAATCTATCCACGCATCCCTTCCCTGGACCGCCTGATTCCGGGAAGGGAACTCGTGGAAAGAGTTCGCAGGACGGGTCCGCTGCCGTGAACGCAACAGATGAATCCGAGATTTCCGTGACCTACTGGGATTGGCGCACGAGACCGAGGCCGACCGCACGCCTTGAGCACCGGTCGACCCGGCGCAAATCGCGAGACGAACCCAGTCTGCGAATGGTGATTTCTTCTACTCGGGCGCTTGCAGAGCGGAGTGGGAGGGCACGGACGACGGAGCTTGTCACCATACGAGGGGTTCCTGTACCGAACGGGGCGCACTCAGGAACCGACCGAAGTGCTCAGCGAAGATCGGAATCGACCTACTTTGGCACGACCGGACCGGCAGCGGCTCAAGGCGTTCGCCGGAGCTTCCCTCGAGTCTGCGCGCGCTCCGGACCGTCCTGGGCTGAGGGAAGGGCACAGCTGGCCACGCGACGCTCGTGGCGCTCATGAGGGGCCTGGGGCCCGCAGCCCCGCGCAGGGTGGTTGGAGGGGGCGCGGGGCACGAGTCGATCAGAAGCGCAAGCGCTCGCCGTCGTACCAGGCGCTTGGGGGAAGGCTCTCGAGAATTCCGGTGATCACAGGGACCGGGAGGCCGAAGATGACGGCTCTGCCCACACTCTCGTCGAGTGCCTTGGTGGCCACCAGGCTCCCGTCTGAGGAATCGAGCCGTAGCAGTGCGTCTTTGGACAGGTGTGCAGCGAAAGTGGTAAACGCCGTGTAACCCAGCGCTCTGTAGTACGGGATGAGTTCTGGCGAATGGACGAGGGTCACGATCGTTCGGCCCCCCGCATGGAACAGTGTCTCGGCGTGTCCGATCAGCGCGCGTCCCACACCTGTCCCACGGCACGCCGGGGTCACGAAGACGGAGGAGATGTATGCGACCCGTGTCATGAGCGGGAGCCGATAGGCAGGCGGGCAACTACGATCCTCTATCAACCATTGGGGGATACCGCCCAGGAGCGCCCCGATGGGTTTCCCATGGCGGCCGACGGCGACTAGAGCCAGTGTGTTGTTCGCTCGGAGTGAAACTCCTTCTTGATTGTCAATCGCCCGGCGCACATGCGGAAGGTTGGGGGATTCGGGGTTGATCTGACCGATAAGACCCACGAATGTATCTGCGTCCGCTCGTTGTGCATTGCGTATCGTGAAGTGTGCCGGTACGAGGCGGGCTCCGGCTGTTGAGTCGTCCGCAATCACGCGCAGGATACGACCAGCAAGAGCTCGAACGGACTCCTGGGGCATATCTCCGACGTAAGTTTTGTGGGCTATCTCTTGCACGTCCGTTAGCACCGCGCATAGTTCTGCGACGAGTTTCCGCAGAACATCCGGTTCACCGGACGTCTTGAGCTGGGTTTGAGGGGTTTCGGACATCTGCAACCTCCGTCGACGGGCGCGGATTTCGCGCAGGGATAGGGCGATGCGATTGACTTCCGTGTCTCGCGAGGAATTCCACTCTAGTTCCGATTCTTCGGTGCAACCGACCGGAATACCCTCCCCCGAACCGCCCGGCGCCGGGAAGGGTTCCTGATCGCTCCATGGGCATCGGGGAAATCCATACGATGGAGTCCACTGCTTTCGCCAGGGAGGCGATTTTGAACGTGGAACACCCGGATTGGGCACGCGCGGTTGCATCGGCGGATCAATTTCTGATCGCGACAGGACGGGGCGACATAGTGTCTCTTCTGTCGAAGACATGGAGCGAGGCCGGTCCGGATGGATTGGGACGGACCGCAATTGCCATGATCTTGGAGATTTGGAGAACATGCCCGGCGGAATATCGGGCAGCCGGCTCTCCGTCCTTCGAACTATTGAGCGAAAAGTTCCAGGATCACACCGCTTTCAGCCTCGCTACGACGACTGCTCTCGGTCGTGGCTGGAACTTCGTCACGCCTGATGACATCTCGGCTGCGGAGGAGGTGCTCGCATTGCTCGATTCGGCCGGTCTCCTCCTGAAAGGTTTGTGGAGAGCCATGGGCAGCGCCGACGCCATAGACACCGCCACGGTCGCTCTCGGGAATTTCGAACAACGGCCCGACCCCGGCCTCTTCTTGGCTCTCATTGTGCTCTGCGTGGCATCTGCCAAGGTCATACGGGATCACGAAGCAGAATAAACAACAAACGGGTGGGGCGCGGCGGTGACTTCACGGGGTTCCGCCGGCTTCCCGCCCATTCCCTTCCCCGTTGCGGGCCGACTCGGGGAAGGGTGCGGGGTTCACGGGCGATGTCGAAATCTCGGGTACCGTGGCGAAATATGACCGACCGCATATTTCGAAAGGCCACCGATGGAGATATCGGATCCGTACTTTCGCCCCGTGATCGAGCTCGCCGACAAATTGGCCGCCGCTCGAGTCGGAGATGAGCCCGGACTCGTACTGGAATTTGTACGACTTGGACTCGAACGTGTATGGGAAGTCACGATGATTCTCGTAGTAGACACGGCACGCGAATGTCCATCGCGTTTCCGAGACGAGCGGGGTCGTCCGAGCGTGCGAAGGATCTTCCCTCTTGGATGGACTCTGAGCGCGGCCGCCGAACGTATTGCGCGCGCCCGAGGCCGGCACTATGTGACCGTTTCTGACACAGTGTTGGCAACTTCGTACGTGAGAACGCTGCGTGCTGGCGGCGAGGTGGTTCAGAGGCTTTTGCACATCCAGCATGCGGTCGACGTCGCCGGCCAATCGTCGACCGAGGCTGTAGAGGAGATGTCGCGGATACTTCGCGGTCTGCCACCGGACCGCGCATTTGCCTCGGTGCTGCCAATCGCGGCAGACGCGCTGCGCATCGTTCGTTCGTAGGGCATTGTCAGTAGGCGCTGGGGGCATCAGCGGGTCTACCTCGGAAGAGATTCTGCGGTTGACCCGCGCGCCATCTGCGGCACGGCTGGGCCTGTCTGGCTGGCAAGGGCCCTCCCGCAAGCGTCGAGTCCGGGGAAGGACGTTCGTCGCGGCGGCGGCGAATCCGTGAATCCGATTCGGTGTGCCCACGACGGCCTGGCCGCGGCCCGTTGAGAACCCAGCCTCGGCGCTTCTCGGCTCGGTTTCGCGATGGGCGGAGCGTACCGAGGCCGCGGTCCTCGCAGCGTCGCGCACGGCTGCGATGGGAGCATCGGTCCGAAGGACAACGACGCAGTCCGCGGTGGATTACGATCCGCCGGAGTGCGAGGCGAGTTGGCCCATGTGTCGGCTGCGTGCACCAGCGACGGGTCCCGGGCGGGGCCCTGGCCGGGCCGGGTCGGGCAGCGCCATCGCGGCGCAGCGCCCGCTGGTTCCGCTGAGTCGCGCTCTCCAGGACGGCTCCGTCACCGTGCTCACCATCAACCGCATCAATGGCTTCCCGATCGTACTCGGCTTGGCGAGGAAGACGTCTTCGGGCGGTCGCCGTCGCAGGTGAAGGAGGCGATCGTCCGGGGCACCGCTCGTCAGGCCGGCGCCTTGCGGTGTCGGGGAATCACCAAGCCGCGTGATCGTCGCCTTCGGCTCCGGGGGAGCGATCGCCGAGCGTTCGACTGTGTCGTGTGGAGAACTGCAATCTTCAGCTTGTACGGGCCGTCCGACGCTGCGGTCCGGCGACATCGCGAAGAACCTGGCCTGCGTACACGTCGCTGGCATGTCCCTCGTGGTGAGCCCACACAGCGATGGCCATAGGAACTGCGCTGTCGGTGTAGGCGATAAAGACTATTCTGTCGCGTCGGAAGAGTACCCACTCCTGGTCGGGCTCGGGCGGGTAGTCCTCGACGACGTGACGCGCGTGTACCGCGTTGCGACAGCGCAGCGAGACGATCTCCAGATGCGGATGCATGCCGCTGTCGGCCGATGCCTTGCTCATGTCCCTTCGACCGGTGTGTGTCTGCGCACGCCGCTCCTGGCTTCCAGGGCTTCGGCCCTCGGGTGGGCATGTCGTTGCTGTCGACGGGTTGTGTCGTCGTCCGTCTGCTTCCTCCGAGGAGCTTTCAATACGGTGGCGTAGTGCGGCAGGGCTCCAGCGAAGACGTTTCAGCGTGATCGTCATGGTTCCTCGGTAGCTGGCGGCGCGGGATCCGAACGAATGGTAGACAGCCGACCCGACACCTGGCACGCCCCGCGCGGGCTGTCGGTTCAGCGTCCGGATCGGTGACACGGTGTTCGGCCATGCGGGTGTTGGCTTGCGGTGGTGCCTGAACCCCGCCGGCGTAGTCGCGGTCGACGAGTAGGCGTTGTTGACACATGTACTGAGATAGCGCGGTGTGGTCGGATTTTGTTCGTGTCGGCGCTCGTTCGTCGGATAGGTCGGGGTGGATTCTCCGGGTGCGGGCGAGGGGCCCCTCGGCCGTCAAGCTGGTAACCACGGGGCTCTTGCAACGCGAATGGTGGGCCCATGATCGTTACTGCGAGCCGGGCCTGTCGTTCCGGCTGGCAAATCCAAAGGGCCATCGGCGGCTTGCCCGTTCGGCGCTCAAGCGGCGTTAGGGGGGTGGGTGTCAACCCGATGGCACCGTTCACTCTCGGCGTGCTCTGCAGTCGTGGCGGGTCGTGTGTTTGAGCGAACTGGCATCGGTGGTGCGTCTGTCTGTCGCCTCCGTCCACTCGTGCACCGCATCACTTGGTGGGCGCGTCCGGGTCCGATGGTTGCGATCGAGTGCGCAGCAGGATGCGTCTGCCGTGTTTACGGGTGAGTCGAATCGGAACGCCGGAGGGTCGTCAACGGACCCGGATTTCGGTGCGTATGCGGTCCACCTGCGCCGCGTAGGCGTCCAGGTCGATGCGGGCGCCGATGATCTCGTTACCGGTGCCGCCGCTCCGCAGGACCCGAGCCGTCGTGGAGGTGTCGGTCCACGCACATACCGGTGCGAGCACCTCGGCTTGGGTGCTCTTTTTCTCGACGACGATCTGACAGACCAGAGGTTCGGTGGCGCCCGCCGGCAGGATCGTACGTGCGGTCCTTTCGACGGGCGTGCTGTGATCCTCCTTGCTCAGGATCTGGAGGAGTGTGTCGCGGGCCTTCGCGGGGTCCGAGAGGGCGCCGTACGCGCCGTCGATGCGGAGGGCACCCCCAGTGTCGCCGGCCGGCCTGTACACCGCGTTCATCAGTACCGGGTTGCCGACACCGGCCGTGATGAGGGCCTGTACGGCTTCACCGTTGGTCATGGGCGGTGGGGCGGTGGCGTCTCGGGTGTATTGGCCGGCACCGAGGGTGTCGGGCAAGGCGAGGCGCAGTCCTGCGTTGAGTGGTGTCCCGGTTCCGGTATTGGTTCCCGCGTCCTCGACCGCGCTGGCGGTGCGGGCGCCGGCGTCGCCGTTTTCGGTTCCGCAGCCGGCTGCGGCCATCACGGCCGTCAGACAGGATGCGAGAAGGATCATGCGCTTCACGGGTACCCCATGCCTGAGATGACACACGACCACGCCAGTGTGCCAGTCAGCTCGCCGAATGGCGCGCGAGCCCCTGAGAAAATGGCGGGCAACTCGACTGCATCGGAGGGTATTTGCCGGACTCCTCGTTGGCATAGCGCGGTTACGGACAGTCGGCGAAGCGCCGTGGTCCTTGAGGTTGTCAGCGCCCGATCGTCTACGGGCGGTCCCTTATGTCGTGCTGGCCCGTCTGCTCGTCGAACGAGGAATCCTGCGTCCGCTCGAACTACGAGCGGTGGTCGCGGAATGTCGACGGTTCGCGGTGCCGGGGTCGATGTCGCGCGGGTCTGCTTCTTTGGGGTTCGACCCCGCTGCGAGGTTCACGGCGTCCAGTCCCGTGGGGCCATCGATGGGACGGTGGTCGTGGGAGCTTTCCCTACGGGTGCTGCCGCAGATCGCTGCGCCGCTGCCGTGATGCTCACGGTCGACGCGTCTCGCCGTTTTGTCGGCTCCATGACACCTCGGGAGCCGAACTGCCGGCAAGCATCTCGAGGTGACTGCGGAGGTATACATTTCGTATATACGATTTTCAATGGTCGCTTCTGTTCCGACGAGGGGAGGTCCCATGGCCTCGGGCAAGGCAACACTGGGGGCCATCGACGTTCCGGGCATGACCGAAGGTCATCGAGCGAGTGTCGTCAGCATGCCGCATGAGGACAGAGTCATTCGCGACGCCGATCGTCAGCGGGTGAGGACGGACGATGAGGAGCTGGTCGCCTACGGCGAAGCGCAGAAGCAACGCGGCAAGTTCCCCCTGGGTGTCGAGGCGTCCCTCAGAGCGTCGCGCAGCTTGCCCGAGACTGCGACTCCGGCGTCGTCGCCGCGTGCCCGCCGCGACTTCCCCGACGACACGCTGCCTCGGCTTCCGCTGTCGAAGAACCAACGCGTGCAACGTGCCCGACGCAAGGCCAAGGCGCTGTCGAAGACTCCTCAGACGGAGCTTCGAGCAGTCGGGGAACTCGCCGACGATGTGACGGAGTTGAACCGTTTGAACGCGGCGCTGTACGCGGTGACCAGCGACGTGAACGCATTGTCACCCGCCGATCAGGCAACGTGTCGTAGGGTGGATTCGGCGATTCGCCGATACGAAACCGCCGAAACCGTCGGCCAGGACCATCTGCTGTACGCCGAGGTGCAGATTCCGGGAACGGTAGTGGCACCCAATATGCCGGGATATACCCGACATGCGTTTCCGGTGGGGTCGAAGGTGTATGTGGACACCTATATGCCTACCAGTCACAGTCTCGACGCGGTGTCGTCCAAGGACAGCGCGGACGAGCGACGCAGACCGGTGTTCGAGATCCAGACGAGACGGGGCATGTATATGGGCAAGGGCGCGACCGCAAGGCCGCAGGACACCGGGCACCTGCTGCCTCGGGCAATGAGCTACAAGGTCGCAGGTGTTCGAGAAGTGGACTACGTGGACGACCAGGGACATCTGGGTTCTCGAACCGTGGTCCAGCTCGTCGACGCCGACGAGTCCGAGTAGGTCACCACGATCGTGGGACCGCAAGACAAGGGAGATGACGATGGCGGCACCGCGGAAGAAGCAGAGCTCGATGATCAAGGATGCCAACGGCAGGATCGTGGATCTGGTGGCGCCGGACTGGTTCGGCCGTGTCGTGGCCGCACCGGAGGTGCGGGTGACCACTCCGGACGGCGAAACTCACCACGTTGGCGCCGATCGGCCCGAGGCCTGAGCGCTGCTCATCACGCGCAAGCCCGCCGACAGGGTCGAGGTTGAGGTCGGCATCGCCCGGCGGGCTGATAGCAACCGATCACAGCCTTCCGCAGATGGTCTTCGTCGTCCACTCGCAACCTTGTGGCGTCGAAGCCCTGGGGGCTCACCGTGGGTCCATAGCGCCGTCGGACCGTCGCAATCGGGTCCGGAACCTTATATCGGCTGCCGGAACGCGTACTACTCGTCGGCGTCTTCGTGTGCCAAGGTGGTGTGTACTGAGGCAACCCAGGACCAGTCGGAGCCGCACAGGTGGCGCGAGGGCGCTCTGCATTTCGGGGCGTCCTCGCGCGTACTCGGCCGCTTTCCCAGGAGGCCGCCGTTGCCGCCGCGACGACGTAAAGCATTCTTCGTTCCCGGGGAACCGGCGCCGGACCGGTTGCCCGAACCCGATGACCATCATGCGGAGATGCCCGAGCGGGTGCCGCCTCCGCTTGCCGGGCAATCCTCGTCGGCCATGTCGGACACCTCCCCGCCTCGGTCTCGGAAGTACGCCCGCCGCTCGGAGACGCGCCCGGGGCGGCGCGCCGCAGAACGTTCGGCCGGTCCGGCCGTCGATATCCGCGTCGAGGGGTCGCATCAGGTGCTGATCCTGCCCTGTGCGGGAGGCGTCGGTGGTACGACGCTGTGCGCCTTGCTGGGCACGGAATTGGCGCTCGCGCGAAGCGGCCGGGTGGTGGCTGTCGACATCCATCCGAACGGTGGCTCCCTGGGGGTCCGTTTTCCCCACCGGACCGACGCATCGGTGCGGTCCCTGGCGGAGGCGGTCGTCGAGCGCGGGAGGTTGACCGCGGTGCAGGTCGAGGCCTTTCTCCAGGACACGGCAAGTCGCCTCGGTGTGCTGACGTCTCCGCGGGCCCCCGAGGTCACCGAAGCGTTGAGCACTGCGGAGTTGCGGCGGGTGACCGAGGTCCTGCAGGAGTACCACCAGTTCCTGGTACTCGACGGGTGCAGTGATCTCACGCACGCCCTGACCCAGGCGACGCTGTGCACGGCGTCCCACTTGGCACTGGTCGTTGGAACAGGGGTCGACGGGGCGGTTGCCGCGGCGGACACGGTGAAATGGCTGCGGCACAACGGCTTCGAGGAACTCCTGTCGCGGTCGGACGCGGTCGTCATCCGGCGCTCCGCGTCCCGAGGTGCCCGGCTGCCGGAACTCCGCGAGTATCTCGACTCGTTCTGCGCGTCGACGTCGCTCCTGCCCTACGACGCGCACTTGGCCCAAGGCGGTGTGTTGGATCGGCGCCTGGTGTCGACTTCCCTCCGGAAGGCGATGTCACCGATCCTGGCCAATGTGGTGCAGGGCATCGCACGTGCGTCCGCATCGACCGATTGACGCCGGCCGAGGCGTGAGGTTACCGTTTCCAGTTCCCCTGAACGTGCGTTCCATCGAAGGAAGCATGCCGGTGAACGACGAGCCCGAACGAGTCCTGCTGGCGCCGCGCGACACCTGCTTCCAGGCACAGGATGCCGATGCCGGACAGTTCGTGATCGCGACCCTGCCCTCCGGGGTCCTGGGTCGCTGGGGAATGTACCTCGCGGCTCTGGCGGGTGAGGATGTGCACGACCTCGACGACATCGAGTTCCTGTGTGCCCACGGTTTCGCAACCGGCGCCGACGCCGACGGCCTCACCGTCTCAGGAACGCGGCTGGTGGCGGTACACATCACCGAGGACCGTTACGAGGTGCTGTTCGGAGAGCACGTGCTCTTCACGGGCACAGCGCCGGCGGCCCGACCTCCCGTGGTGGAGGACGTGCTGCTCATCGTGGTGCCCGGGGTCGATGCGGCACCGGGTCTGGACGCAGCGTTGGGGTTGACGAGCGACCGTGGGGCGGCCGCGGCGATGGCACGTTGTGTTTGGACCGGTTGAGGCGTCGGGCGCCTCGTTTGTGGCCTCATCGGACCCGCACGCGTTGACCGGTTGCCGGAGCCGAAGGGTGAGGCATCGTGTCCGGCGTGACGTGGTGTCGTCGCGGCGCCCGTCCTTTGCGGACGGCATGAACAGAGCGCGCAATCGGTCGATCGTTCCCGACGGCGGGGTGCCGTCCGGACGGACGTGATCCCCTCTGCGGACCACCGCTGTTGACCCGCACGGCCAACTGCCTCATGGTGGTCGTCGTCGGTTCATGATCACCGCCGCATCCTTCCGGCACTCTCCTGTACGCAACCCCCCGAAAGGGACGGTTCGCGGGACCCGGGTTGTGCCATGCGCGTCCGCCACCCCGAAGCTCCGCACCGGCCGCGGCGCTGCAGGGGCCGGTGGTCTTCGCCTTCCTCGAGGAGTTCGCCGTGACACGTCCGCCACAGGCTTGTTTGCCTTCCCTCTTCGACCATTGCGCCGAGGTCTTCGCGGGCCATCGCGGCCACCCCTTGCGATTCGGTTGGCTCCGCAAGGTGCACGTTCGGCTCCAGGAGAATCCGGGACTCTTCGCGCGGTCGTTCGCGGCACGGGCCACCACTGAGTTGGGGGTGGGACGCCCGGCACAGGTGCCCGCGCTCCGGTACTGGAGCTCGGCTTTCGGTCTCATTCGCAGCAGCGGGCGAGGGTCGTACGAGGTCACGGAGCGGGGGCATTGGCTTCTGGACGACCCGGGCGACGGTCCGTCGGCCCGACAGGGAGCCGACCCGTGGCTCGAACGACCCGAGTCGCTGTGGTTGTTGCACTGGTGGCTCGGCGAGCCGGGGTGTGCATTTCCCACGTGGTTCCAACTCTTCTCGCGTGTTCGGTTCGGTGTGCAGGGCGAACTGCTCGTCGCGAGGGTCTCGGCCACCGCCGCGGCCGCCGGGTGGAAGCCGCCGGCACCGACGCGGATCCGCAGAGACATCGAGACCCTCGTCGACATGTACCGGACGTCCTCCCTCGACGCGGATCCCTTCGAGGATGTCGACCATCCGTTCAGGGCGTTGCGCCTTCTGGACGTGAATGACGCGGGATGGCTGCGGATGAATCGGCCTGTCGAAGTTCCGGGCCGAAAGGCTGTCGTCGCGTACGCGTGCCTGGACTACGCCGCACGAGTAGCGTCCGGCGCGTCCCTTTCGCTGGCGCGCCTCGGCGAGGACCCGGCGGGCCCGGGGTGCTTGTTGCGGGCCTCCCGAGAGGTCTTGCACACCGCGCTCGAGGACACGTCGCGCCGCGACTCGGGGAGCGCACTGGGGCTGCTCGGCTCCGTGGGCGAGGAGGCGCTGGCCTGCTCGTCGCCCTGGGAGATCGCCGCAGACCGTGTACTCGCGGAGCACTACGACGTCGACCGCGGACCTCGGGGCCATCTGTGGGACCGACGCCGTTGACAGCCTGCTGATCACCTCCGGCGGGCGTCGCGAATCCGCACTGTCTTCGGGACCCGCGGCCGGCTGCGCGGCGTCGCTCGTGTCGGGTCACGGCGGTCCCCACCGTCCGCGCGGCCGCGATACCGGCCGCCAGAACGGGCCGTCGCTGCCCCTGCCCCGTTCTCCCGCATACCAAAGGGCTGGTGTTCCGCGGCTGGCACGTCGCCCCGGGTCGGCAGCGATGGCTGCTTGCCGAACGATGCCTGCGGCGTAGTCGACTCGGACGAGGGAGTCGATGGCCATTCCGTGCGAGGACACCTGTATTCAAGCTAATTATGTATATACGATGGGTCGGGCGCGGGTACGCGCCACGGGTGAGGACCGAACGCCATTGGTCTCCACGGCTGTTCGGTGTCGCCGAGACGGACTGTGCTCCTCATCCGCAGCCCGTTTCGGCGCACCCGGCGTCCCGATGAACGGAGTTGCTGTGGCGGGCGAAACCATCATCACGGTCGTAGGGAATCTCACGGCGGACCCGGAGCTTCGCTACACCCCGGTCTCCCGTGGGTTCGTGAATTCTGAAGCCTCGACACCGGGGAACTCACGGGTGGGGGCCAGTGAAGACCCTATCTGGGGGCTTGGGTTGCGGAACCGAGCGTCGGGCCGTTCACCGTGTCGGTGTATCTGCGGGCCGCAAGGATGCTGAGACCGAACAGGTCGCAGAGGCGGCGGGGGTCGCCGAAGGTGGCCGCTGCCTCATGCAGGATGCGGTCCTCTCTGACGGCTTGGGCGGATACGCCGAGGGTCTTGTTGATCCAGACGTGACTGACCGGCACGGTCCGCACGGCGGTGAACGTGTTGATGAAGAGGTGCGGATTCAGGGTGCGGGGCCAGTGTGTGGCTCGGTGGTCGAGCCAGCGTCCGACGAGGTTCCGCGCTTCGTCGGCAAGCAGGATCGTGTGGGTTGGCAGGTACATTCGCCCGTCGCGAACGTCGGTCAGCCGCAGGGCCCGGATATCGCCGCTGCGGGGTGCATGGAAGGCGACGAGGGCGGCCAGGGCCTGTCGGGCCGGGTTGGGAGAGCCGAGCGCCTCGCGGACGACGGCCAGGCTCATGGGCAGTGGCTGGCGGGTTTCCGGTTTGCCGGTGCGGATGCGCACGGTCGGGTTGACGAAGACCACCTTGCGGGCCTTGAGCACCCGGAACAGCGAGCGAAGTGCCGAGCCGGTCAGAGCGCGGCGGCTGCCGGAGGTCGGGAGCGCGTCCTGGACGTGGTTGCGGGTGATCGTCCGCAACGACCTATGGCCGTCGGCCTCCCAGGACTTCAGGACGGGTATGAGCGCGCGGGTGCGCACTCGAATCGTGTTCGTGCTCTTGGGTCGGAACCGTGGTGGCGTGGTGCGTCCGTCGCGCAGGATCTCGAACCAGGTACGCAATTCACCGGCCATCGGCTCGGGCAGGTCGCGACTCTGACGGGCGAACCACGCGTCGAGCGTGGACTCCTTGTCGTCGTCGAGCATGCCGACCGCGTCCAGTATCTCCTCGAGGGGACGGGCGTTGGCCGACAGCGCCGTGAGTCGGGCGATCTCGGTGGTCGTGATGGGGGCGCCCGGGGTGTCCTGAAGCGCGAGCAGTATTCGCAGGGCAGCGGTCGCCGAGTTGCGGCGAGTCTTGCTCCAACCGTGACGGGCCGCGTGTTCGGCGGCCGCCTGCTCGAGCAGCAGGGCCAGTTCGGGGATCGGTGGGTCGGGGAATCCGGCCTGTTGCCCGGCGAGGATGTCGCGGACGAGGTCGACGAGCACGCCCTGCCGATGAATCACGGGATATCGACCGGCGTTCGGCATCGTCTCGGTGCTGGGGGTTTGGGGCGGGAGGCGTTTCTGGCGAAAGAGGTTGGCAAGGAACAGTTGCTGGCCGTCGGCGTTGGCCTCGACGACGCCGATGCTCCTTCGGCCGGTCCGCTGGGAGGCCGCCTGGCGCCAGCACAGGCGGCACCAACCGTCAGCGTTGAGCGCCAACTCCCTTTGGCAGCTTGGGCATTCACCGATCGTCTTGAATCGTTTGCGCCAGCCTCGACATCCCTCGCAGAGCCAACCGTCGTGACGGGTGGTGCCCCAGCACAGGCAGTCGGCGCAACTGTCGATCATCGAGGGTGCGAAGCGATGACATCGACGGCACAGACCCGACGAGTAGTAGTCCTTGATCGATCCGCACTTTCGGCACGGGGGTGGCGTTCGGGGTCCGCCGGGCAGGCAGTCCAAGCAGTGCCGATACCGGGGGGCCGCCACGGGTCTGGATCCGCATCCCTCGCATCGCCGCGGGGCGGTCATGCCGGGGGGAGGGTGCGGTTGCGTCCCAGCCGTGGGACGAACCCGGGATCACCGGACGGGACGCCGTCCGCGGTCGCTCGGACTTCGGGCCGCAGGGCGGCGACCTTCTCGGGCTCCCGGATGAGCAGATCGGTCGGCGAACAGTCCAGGACGTGGCAGATCACGTCCAGGTCGTCGAGCCTGATCGTGGTCGGTGTTCCGGTCCACAGGGCCGACATCTTCCCGGCGCTGACCTCCAGTCCCGCCTCTGCCAGGCGTCGACGCATCTCGGTGGATTTCCAGATCCCGTTCTCGGCGGCCTTCATCCGCAGGTTCCAGCGCATCGGCTCACTTCCCATTTCCCGTCAGCCGTTCGGCCACGCGGTAGTTCGCGGTGGCCCAGGCGTTTTCGATGTGATCGTCGTGAACGTGCACGTATCGGGTCGTCGTGGACAACCACTCGTGTCCCAGAAGCTCCTGAATGGCCTTCAGGTCCAGGCCGCGGGCATACAACGAGGAGGCACAGAAGTGCCGCAGGACATGAGGCGTCAGTCTTCCCTGCCAGTCCGGAAGCCACCGGTCGACCGCGTCCGCGAGCCCCGAACGGAGCGCGTCGTCACCCGCGCGCATGGGTCTTCCGCTGTGTCGGTCCCGACGTTCGCTCGGCAGCAGGGGAGCGTCGGGGTCCGACCAGTCGTCCCCGAACTGGTGTCGAACATCCACGAGCCACCAGTCCAAGAGCGCGTCCACGTCGTTGATGGCGGGCACCAGACGGGTCTTCGGGCCTCGCCCCATGCTGCCCTTGCCGAATCGCACATGGAGTTTGCCGTGTTCGCCGAGGTCCGGACGCCAGTCCCGGATGTCGAGCAGCACGGTCTCGCCGATCCGCAACCCGACCCGACGCCACAGCGAGGCCGCGAGGTAGTCGCGGGCCGCCGGCAGGAACTTGCGGGCTTCGGGCAACGCTTCTCGCCATCGCGAGAACAGAAGGTCGACCTCGCCGTCGCCGCGTGGCACTCGAACGGCGCCGGCGTACTCGGCCTTCGTCGGTCGGTTGAACTCGTCGATCGGCTGTTCCACGACATGGCCGGTCAGCGCGTGGATGTCGCCCTGGTATCGGACGACGAGGAAGTCGAAGAAGCGTGCGAGCGTCCACGCTTTGCTCTGCACGGTACTTCGGGCCCGGCCCAAATCCTTGCGCTGATGGGCCAGGAACCGATCGGCATCCTTCGGGGCCGTCGTCCACACGTGGCGGCCGAGGAACTTCACGAACTCGAAGATCACCGACCGCTCGCTCGCGACATGGTCGTCGGTGACACCGGTCGCCGCGCTCGCCAGCGCGTACTGGTCCACCAGCTCCTGCTCGAAGTCGTCGTAGTCCTGAGCCGATCCGAACTGGCGGGCCGACCCCAGCGATCGCACTACCGCCAGCGTCACGGGCGCCTCGGCTCACTGATATTGATCACCGGTCATAGATACCAGAAGAACGTCGGGATTCCTGAAGAAACGTCGAGCTCTCTCGCATCGACGCTGAACCGGTGTGGACCTCGATCTTTCGGCCACCTGGGGCAATGCTCGCCGAGGGAACACGCGGGAGTTCCTACAAGTGGGGTGGCCGTGGTGACCTTCACCGTCGCCTCGAACACTCGCAACTTCGATCGCGATTCAGGGTCCTGGAAGGACGGAGCGACGCTGTTCCTGCGCTGCTCGGCCTGGCGTCGATTGGCGGAGAACATCGGCGAGTCGGGCCTGCGGCGGGGCATGGGCGTCATGGTGCGCGGCCGCCTGGAGTCACACACCTACGATTCCAAGGACGGGGAGCGGCGCACGTCCGTCGAGCTCACTGCCGAGGACGTTGGTGCCTCCCTCGGCCGGTCCGCAGCCACCGGCCTGCGCATCCAGGGCTCCGGGGTTCAGGGGGATCCGGCGACGACGCTCTCGAACGAGGATCGCTGACCGACGTCATGGAGTTGTCGACGGCCGGCGCGTCCACCTCGCCCGCGTGGCCTCTCGTCGTGACGATCGTGGTCGGGATCGGTGGCGGATTCGGGTGGGGGCAGTGGCGTCGGGCGCGGCTTCGCTCCGCCGCCGCGGTCCCTGGTGAACCGTTGACGACTCTCGTGGCGGCCGCGTGGGGGCGAGCCAGGGACAGACGGCGTTCGCCGTGGTGCAGGATCGGTGTTCTCGTCGCGCCCGCGTGCTTCGCGGTGTTTCTGGTGGTGGGTCTGTGGATCCGTGTCCTGTGGTGGCCGGCGTGCGTGGCGCTGTGGGGAGCGCCAATCGTCCTGATCGCCTGCGAGCAACCGATCCGCAGGCAGCGTAGGCGCATGCTCGGGGCGATGCGGTCGTGTTGTCGCGACCACTTCGCGGGAATCGCGGGTGAGCTACGGGTCACCGGATGGGACCTCGCGGCCCCGGGAGTCGTATTGATCCCCCGGGCACCGGGGCTTCCCGGGATCGCGGCGATGCGCACGCTTCATCGGGCCTGGAACAGCGATGCCGTGCTTTCAGAAGGGTTCGCCTGGACGTTGCGCTGGCCTGCGGACAAAGACGGCGAGACGCCCCGGGTCGTGGCGTTGCCGTCCGTACGCGAGACGCCTTCTGCGGATGCTGCGATCGCGTCGGTTCCGGGCGGTGAACCCGTGGTGGCGGGTTTGAGGACGGTCGTCCCGGCGGAGGAGGATCGCGGCTCACGGGTTGCGACGGTGGCGCGGCGGACGGTTCGCCTGACGTACTGTGCCGTGCTCGTCGGGGCGTGTGTGTGGCTGTTCACCCACCCGCAGGACACGGGACGCTATCTGCTGGCTCATCCCGTCCTGATTGGGTGTCTGGGGGCACCGTGGGTCCTCGCGGGCGGATGGTGGCTGATGACGCGCAAGGTGTTCGATCCGGCCGGGCGCGGCGTGAAGCCGTTCCGTCTGATGTTTCGGGAGTGGGCGCGGTTGCTGCTGCGCGAGGACTCGCGGAGGTGGCGCTGGTCGCTGTGGCTGTTGTTCGTGGCGGCCGTGTGGACATCGACGAGGTCGCGGACGATCATCGGGGCCGCGGCGCCGATGGCGGCCTGGGCGGCACTGGCGTGGGTGCGGGGTGCGGTGGTGGCTCGGCCGCGGCGGGCCCGGGTGGCGGTCATGTATGCGACGGCCGCCGGCATTCTGAAGTACACGGCGCACTTCAAGCCTCGCAAGGACCGTCCGGCGATGGGTCCTTGGACGCACATACGCGTGCGTGCGTGGAGGCCGGGGGGTGTACCGGCGGCGGTGCGGGTGGTGTATCCCACGGGTTTGAACGTCACCGACGCGGGGCTGCGGCGCACGCTCCTGGACGAGTGGAACTACAAGGTGTGTCCGCCGTCGGCCGACGACCCGGGGTTGCGTTGGCATGCGTCCTGGGACGGTCGCGGCTACGTGGACCTCACGCCTTTCGTGCCGGCAGATCCGGAGGACGTGCGGTGGCAGGGCCTGGTCCTGCCCACGTGGTCGCTGTTTCTGATGGGGCGCGATCTGGACACGGGGCGTTGGGTCGAATTCGATGTGAACACCGAATCCCCGCACCTTCTGGTGGCCGGACAGACCCGCTCGGGCAAGTCGTCGGCGATGGAATCGATCGCCGCACAGGCGGCTGCCCGCGGCTGGGAGCTGCAGATCGGTGACTTCAAGACGCACTGGTTGCGGTGGAACGGACGAGTCGGCCTGGTGGAACCGGTGGCCAGTCTCGACCTCGAGGACCCGGAGCAGTCACCGGTGTTCGCGATACGGGACCTGTTGGAGCGCGCCGACGCGGAAGTACAGAGTCGCAAGCTGGAGTTGGGTCGGCACGGCGTGGTGCGGTTCACTAACCTTCCTTCGGGAAAGGTCTTCGTCCCCCGGCTTGTGATCATCGACGAGTTCCTGGCCTTGGTGGCCAAGGAGAAGGGCAAGGACCCGCGGATCCGGGAACGGAACGCGGCACGGGACCAGATCCTGTCGATCTCCCAGCGCCTGGCCGTCGAGGCCGCGGCCATGGGCGTGTTCCTGATGTTGGGCATTCAGCGGCCGGATACCGAGATCATGGGCGGGCCCCTGCGTTCACAGTTCGGGGGCCGGCTCGCCTGCGGCGAGATGGACGTGGTCACGCGCCGCATGGTCCTGGACGAGACGCGTACTCCCGCACTCGCCGTCACCTCGGCCACAGGACGACGCATCCAGGGCCGCGCGATCTTTCGTGCAGCCCCCGGTCTGCCTCTCACCGCCATCCAGAACGTGTGGTTCGGCGACCCTGATGCTGCCGCCGATCTTGAGAAGTACCTGCCGCGGAGCACCGAGACGCTGGCCGGGGACCGATGAACGTGCGGCATCCCGCATTCGACGGCCGACGTCGGAGCGCGGGTCCACCCAGTGCGTGGGGGACGGTGACGAGCGAACGTGCGCACACCTTCACGCGCGCCATGCCGCCATGGGCGCATCGGGGGTGCTCGACCGGGCGGGCCGGTTCCTTCGTGCGGACGAACGCAATGCGGGGGGACGGGTGTTAAAGCGCGGACGAGCAAGTGCTCGGGGGTCGTGGTGCGTTCGTCCGGTCACGACGTTCGCGCCCCGTCGGCGGCCTGCGCGGCCGGCGCACACGGAGGAGGAGACGTGAGGTTCGTCGTGGCCCAGATCGTCGGCGGGTTGCTGGTCGTCCTGGTGGTGGGCGGATTCCTCGCCGGGAACCACTGGGACGCCGCCGCGTGCATCGACGATCTTCGACGCTGGTCGAAGGCGTTGTCCGAGTGGAGCGCGCGTCATGTCTGGGACCACTGACCGGAGGCAATGCCCGTGTGCATGGGTCGTACTCACGCCGTGATGGGCGCGGCGCTGTGGCTTGCCGCGGCGCCCTCGCTCGCTGACCGACTCGGTCAGGAACTGTCGGGCGGGTCGTTGGCCTTGTCCGCGTTCGCAGCCTCGGGAGCAGCGTTGTTGCCGGACCTGGACCACCCCCGGGCCACGCTCGCACGGACCCTGGGTCCGGTCACCGGCAATCTCGCGAGGGCTGTGGCGGCGCTCGCCGGAGGACATCGCAAGGGCACTCACTGCTTGATGGCGTGTGTCGCCGTCGGTGCCGTCACGGGGCTGCTGCGGGTGAAGACGGGCACGGTCGGTATGGTCGCGATCCTGTTCGTGTTGGCGTACGTCGCCATGCTCACGCTGGGCCTCGCCGCGTGGAAGGGGCGGCCGGCCGGGGACGTGATTCTCGTGGCGCAGGCGACCGTCGTCACGGGCGCCGGGGGGTTCGTGTGCCGCGGCGATTGGTGGTGGATGACCTGGGCGGTCGGCGGCGGAATGCTGATCCACATCCTGGGGGACATGTGCACCCTCGGTGGCGTACCGCTGTTCCTGCCCTTCTCTCGCCGTCGCATCTGCCTTCCGGTGATGGGCCGGACGGGATCGGTACCGGAAAGCGTGGTCGCCGCGACCGGGTTCGCCGCCTTCGGCGTCTGGGTGACGTGCGCCACCGTGGCGGGTTCGCCGTGGTGGACGCTGGCATGGCTGAATTGAAACAACCCTTATCGGGCGAATGAGCGCTATCTCATATATACGAAGCGTGTACGGCGCCCGCTAGCATGCATGCTGCATGGCTCGTGCACAGACCCGGAAAGGGGCACATCGTGACAGCAGGAGGTGACGAGAAGGCGCTCCGCGGCCCCGTCTCCGACGAGGAGGCGATCCGCCTCTACCGCCGAAAGCGCCTGGAATCGAGCGATGCGGACATGTCCGAGGACCTGCTGCCGACCACGATGGCCGACCTGGCCGGCGGACGAGTGTCCAAGATCTTCCGGCTCCCCGAGGATGTCGTGGCGAGAGCGGAGGCACGCGCCGCGCGGGAGGGGCTCGCACTGACGCCTGTCGTCGAGGAAATGTTCCGCCGGTACGCCAAAGGTACGCCCAGGGACCCGGAGGCGGCCTTGCGGGAGATTTCGAACGCAGGCGTCCGCCTCAGCGCAAGCCAGATCACAGGCGGCGACCGCAACCGCAGCAGCGTGACGGGGTCCTCGGGTCGGTCGCGTGCCCCGAGGCTGACCAAGGCGCAATGGGCCCGGGTACGGCCTCACGTCCCGGACACACAAGGACGATCCTCCAACGCGCGCGAGGTCCTCGACGTCATCGCGTGGAGATACACCGCGGACCTCAGGTGGGCCCTGGCACCTGCGGATCTCGGCATCAGCGGGCAAGCCGCCTATCAACGGCTCCGCAGGTGGAAACAGACGGGCACGTGGCAGGAGATCGTGGCTGCGTTGCGCGACGGTGCGCGCCCGGGTGAGAATCTGGCGTGGCTCGACGTCGCGGACAGAAGGAACCGAAGGTAGTGCCGTGACCGGAAGCGAACGCGGCAACCGCGGCCTGGATATCGGCTGCCCGCCCGAAACACGACCTGCGTGACCTCATGGCGAGGCGACTCACCCCCGAAAGCACATCGAGCCGGCGCGAACCCGAGACGGAGCCCTGTTCGGGCGCGGTGGGCCTGAACTTGCCGTATCGAGTAGCGCATGACCGTGACACGCCGTCGAAGGCGTGCGCACGACGATCTGTCTCATTCCGTGGATCCGCCCCACGGATTCGATGCCAGTAGCGAGTCGCGGAGGGTGGAGGCGTCGACATTGTCGCGGGTGGTGTCCAATGAGAGCAGCATGTCCCCGCGGGTCCCGTCGGCGCGTAGGCATCCGCGGCCGGGTATCCGCAGTAGACGGTCGACGGGAGCGGCCGGCGGCAAACGCACTGTGACCGAGCCTCCTTCCAGTAGTGGTACCCGCAGCACGAGGCCGGCTGCTCTCTCGGCCAAGGTCACGGGAATGCCGATTCGGAGATCGTCGCCGTCGCGCCGGAACGTGGGATGCGGGCGTACCGCGACCGTGAGTTCCAGGCCGTCGAGTCTGACCCGCTGTCCGGAGCGGATACCGGCCGGCAGCCGTAGGCGAATCTCGCGTCCGGTGCCGGGCTGCGTGACCGACACGACGCCTCCCAGGGCCGCCTGTGCCAGCGACACACCCACTGCGGCGGTTTCGCAGTGCCCGCTTGCTCCGCCCAGTTGCCTATGCAGTGCCAGCGCTTCGACCAGGAAAGGCTGGACGAACCTCGGAAGACGGTCCAGATGGCGGCGGCAGATCTCGATGGCCTCGGCCGCGTGCTGCCTTGCGTGGTCCGTTTCGTCCGGGATTTGTGCCCTGGCGTAGGCCAGGAACATGAGGACTTTCGCGAGCTGCAACTCGTGCTCGCGCGGGTTCTCCCGTGCGGCGTCCCGATAGATGGTGACCGCGCGCTCGGCCGCGTGCGCCGACTCGTTCGCGGGCGCGCCGCTCTCGAGCAGGATCTGTGCGAGGTTCCCCAGGTCCCAGCCCTGTCGGAATCGGTGGGCCGCCGGATTCCGCTCGACCAGCCGCTCTCGCAGCGCCAAGGCTTCGTGCATGGTCTCGAGCGCGTCGTCCATTCGGCTGTTTTCCATCTGCCGGACGGCGAGATTGCTGAGCACACGGGCGAGTTCGGGATCGAATCGTTCCGGAGTCGCGTCGGCCAATCGGCGTAGGATGGTGACTGCCTCCGCGCTGTGCTCCATCGACTCCGGCGACCCCGCCTTCTGACGCAACATGGAGTGGGCCGCCTGCCGAGTGCCGAGATTGTCCAGGACCATGGCCAGGAACCACTCGTGCGCGCGAGTATCGCGTCTCACGAGCCGCCGGCCGATCCGAACAGCCTCCTCCGTCGCTTCGATGGCTTCGTCGACCTGTCCTACCAGCTGCCGACAATTGCCGAGCAGGTCGAGCGCTCGGGCCAGGTCGGGCTCGTGGGCGCGCACGTCGCTGCGCTGCATCCTCCGGATCACCTCGACGGCCTTCGTGGCGACGGGCAGGGCGAGGTCGGCCCGACCGCTCTCCATCAACAGGTTGCCGTGAATGAAGAGTTCCTGCGCCAGGCTCGGCAGGTGGGTGGCCGGAGCGGCCGCGGACAGCCGGCCGGCGATCTCCAGCGCTTCGCCACTGCATGCGAGCGCATCCGCAATCCGGCCGGCCTCGCGATGGTGCACGGCAACGTTGTGCAGGGCGTGCATGAGGTACGGCTCGTATTGCCGCGGGTCGACTGCGACCAGTGCCCGATACGAACTGATCGTTTGCTTCGACAGGGTACGAACGTTGCTGTCGTGTCGCCCCATGGCCTGGTACGCCACGCTCAACACGGCACGGGCGGTGGTGAGTTCCTTCAGCAAGGCTTCCGGCCCGACGGTGACCAGCCGCTCCAGAAGTGCCACCGCCTCCAAGGCTCGCTCCACGGCTTCGGGGGACGGCCGGCCGTCGTGGCCGAGGTGTGATGCGAGATTGGTGAGGGAGACTGCGAGGGAGATCGAAGAGGCCGGGACCGTCCTGGGAAGCCGTCGGCAGTCCTCCACGGCCTTGCGGGCCGCGGTGACGGCCTCGTCGCCGCGGCCGGCGTACGCAAGTCGTCGGGCGAGGAGATTGCGCAGTTCCGCAGTTTGCGCCGGGTCGTCCGTCTCGGCGAGCCGGTGGGCGATCAGGCGTTCGGTGACGGAGGCGATACCGGAATCGAGGTCGATGTCCCGATGCTCCGGGAACCGTTCCGTCACCGCGGTCAGCACGTCGACCGGGACGTCGGACAACTGCGCCAGGGCGGACAGGGCCGCGTTGCCCGCCCGGACACCGAGCGTGGGATCGCTGCGCAGCAATGGGTACAGGTGCCGCCGTGCGAGGTGTGGCCAGCGTGCTGCCGCGGCGGTCAGGAAGGTGACGGCGCGAGCCGTGTGGCGCGGCTCGACCGCCAACAGCCGGGCGGGCGTCCCCACACACCATGGATCGGACGGATAGGCGGTCAGATCGTGCCCGGGCAGGGTCAGCGCCAGGAAATCCTCGGCGATCCGGTCGGGATACAGCGGTTCGAGGACCTCGCCGCGCCCCGGATCGGCACTCGGATAGCAGATCGCGTGGTCGGCCAGGGCTCGCTGCGGATGTTCGCTCGCGGCCAGCGCGCTCACCACGGTCACGCCGTCGGAGTGACCGACCGGGCCGGTGAGGGTGGCGGTGAACACGATGCGGGCCAGTTCGGCGGGCGAGGTGGCGAAGTCCACCCCCTCCACGCGCTTCTCGTACATCGCGCGCCAGTGCCCGAGTTCGCGATCGAGCAGATACGCGGACATGCCGGCCAGATCCTCGGGCGGGCGAGCGTCCCGCACCACCGCGTCGACCGCCACCAGGGCCGCCATGTGCAGCGCCAGGGTCAGGCCGAAGTCCGATCCGTCCAGCCGATCCGGGTACGGTACGCGGCGGGGGTCGACGCCGTAGCGTTCGGCGAAGGCGTCTCGGGCGGCCCGGAACATGTGGTGTCGGGCCGCTGAATCGTCCGGCAAGGGGGCCAGGTGCCGATCGCCGAGTTCCGCCCCGACTGCGGCGAGCGCAGCGCGAACCGCAGGCCAGCCGTGTGCGGAGCGCGCGATCAACAACACCCGGGTCGGTATCTCGTGGTGGAGCAGGGCGTTGCTGAACAACCAGGTCAGGTGCGAGACCGGCCATCGGTCGGCATAGTCCACCACCAGGAGAACACCGGACGAGCCGTCCGGGCGGAGATCCTGACTGCCCGGCCGAGGATGCACCACGCCGAGGCCCTGCGCTGCCGTGACCACCCGCCAGCCGGCCTCGCCGCTGAGGCGGGCGAACTCCTCCGCCAGCCGGGTCTTGCCCTGCCCGCCCGGAGCGTGCAGCCAACAGGCGGAGATCCGGGAGGACGAACCGTCTCGCCACCCGGACAGTTCGTCGAGTTCGCGTTGTCGGCCGGTGAAGCCGACCACCGTGTGCCGGGCGTCGAGCAGCCGGCTGGGCTGAAGCATCAGCCACGCGGGGTCGGACGTCCGGGATTCCGGCCGGTGCCGGTACAGCAGGTAGACCGGCCCGCGATCCGGGAGCACGTGCAGGTCCGCGCCGATGACGCCGTAGGCGAATCCGTCCACGGCGTGCACTTCCTGTCGCGGCCCGGGCGTCTTCCCGGGAGCGCTCACCGCCCGACGTCCGGCTCGTCGGTTGGCGATCGCTCGCGCTGCGGCGACTCGGCTCCGTGTACCACGACGTTGCCGCCCTGCGCGGCGAATAGGCGGGAATTATCGCGGGCTGTGTTGGTCTGCATCCACGCCCGGCCGGATTTCCTCGAAGCGGCCTGGAGTTGGTCCACCAGACGACGCAGATCGGCCTCGGCCTCCGGGTGGGCCGCGAGCAGGGCGGACAACTCCGTCTCCCACAACGGGGCCAGGTCGGCGCGGGCCCGGTCCGGGTCCTCGGCACCAAGGACCAATGCCTGATTGCCGTCGAGTTGCGATTCGATCGCCGCTTCACGGTCCTGACCCTGGCGCGAGAATAGCCGCGCCACCATCTGCCGTGCCGCGTTCCAGGAGTCGGTGGCCATCACGCCGGCCAATGCTGTTCCGCCCGCCGAGGCTAAGGCGACCAGTTCGGGATCCATGGCCCGACTATGCCAGAGCACGGCGGGCGAAGGCGGCCCAACGGCGCTTTCTCTCCGGGCACGCCGATGTCGGCGGGCGGGGAGCCGCTACCGGGGCGGGAAGACAGGGCACGACATCACCAAATCCGATGCCGCACAAGTCCGGGCAGTTACCTCGCTGCCTCCCCGCCTCGTGGGCCGCCGCGTATCGAGCCGTGGTGTGCCGACCGCGCTCGACTGATCCGATGGCGAGCGCGAACATCGGCATCATCTCGACGGATCTGCGCCCACCGGTGTCGCATTGACGCTCCCACCTGCGGGGGGCTGACGATTCTCCCTATCGATCGACGTTGTCCTGGAGCCGTCCCGAATGGGGCGGGTGGGGGGTAGGTTGCTCTGCGGGTGGCGCCGTCGCGATGAGTTCGGCGCACCTCAGCCACACGGATTCGGCGTCCTTCACGGCCATGTCGAGATCTCGGCGCGCCTGGTCGGCTCCCGCCGTGTCACCTCGTTCTCGATGGGCTCGGATCATTCGAGTCGCGGAAAGCCCCGCGGACAGGGCCGCTCGGACTCGGGTCCGTGTCTCCTGTGCGTTGTCGGGGTCCAAACCATCGCCGACGTCGAGCACTGCGTCGTAGAGGTCTGTGAGGGCTGTCAGGGACTCGACGGTGTCCGTAGGGACCCATCTGACGCCACGGTGGGCTTCGCATCGCCAGCGAACGACGGTCGCGGCCGCGGCAACGGTGAAGGCGCAACCTGCGGCGATCCACCCGCTGACGACGGTACGGCCGGTCGCCAGGGGGACGAGTGCGATCGCGGTGAGGACCAGGCCGAGCCGGGCGGCCGGCGAAGCCACGCCGGCGGCCAGGGCGTCGATTCGGCGCAAGAACGGCTCGTTCTCGCAGCGCTCCAGGGGGATCGCGGTCAGGGATCGATCGTGGGGGGCTCGCCATCGTGAGTTCCGTCTCACGGGCGTGCGCAGCGTGGTTGCGATGTGGCGAACCAGGCGATGTCTCGGTGGGGTCGGGTCCTCGTTGGGGCCTGTTCTCGTCACCATCGTCCGGAACGCACGATGTCTGCGGTGGCCTGCGCCAGGAGGCGGTCGTCCGAGCGCAGGTGTGCGTGGAGAACGGCCGAGCGGTCGTCCTGGGCGATGTCGCGGACGGCGACGTGGAAGTTGACTCGCCGGCCCAGGGGGACGGGAGCGAGGTATTCCACGGTCAGGCGTCGGGTGTATCCGAACCATCCCAGGTGGATCTGGCCGGCGGATATGACGGCGTCGAAGCTTGCGGCGATGGATCCGCCGTGGGCGCGTCCGGTGACGCCCTCCTGTGATCCGAGGAAGTTTCCGTCGGCTCGCACGCAGCCGTTGTCGACGGAGAAGAGCAGGGGGCTCGATATTGCGTTGGACCATCCGCCGACCGGGCAGCGTTCGCCGGGGCCTGGCGTGGTCGATGCGGAGGCGCGTGGGAGCAGCGCGGCTCGTTCGCAGAGCATCTCCGTGATGAGCCTCATCGCGTGGATGGTGTCTGTCTGTGTAGTCGGGTCTGCGGCGAGGAGTACGGAGTTGAGTCGGCGCAGGGCTGCGGCGACTTCGTGGCGTTCGGCGTTGACGACGTTCGGGTCCCACCATTTGAGTGTTTCGCGGGCCTGTTCGGCGCTGACGCGGGTGATCGGTTCGAAGCCCAGTATTTCCGTGGGGGTCGTCACAGTTCGATCACCCCGCCGACGACCGTGGCGTACAGCGCGCGGGGGACTCCGTCGGGGGGTCGCGGCGGTGTTGCGGATCGTGCGAGTTCGCCTGTGGGGTCGCGGCCGTCGAGGACCGTGGTTTCGGCTCGTCGGGCGAGGCGGGCGAAGTGTCCCGGGGAGCCTTGGCCGTGTCCGGTGAACGGTGTCACCGCCGCGAGGGCTGCCGCAGTCGCGCGGACTTCCGCATCGATGAGTCGTCCCACTTCCTCGAAGTAGGCGTCGTCCAGGGCGATGTCCGGGTTGCGTGCTTCCCAGCCGGCGCGGGCCAGGGCTGTGTATCGGCTGTCGGCGTTCACGCCGCATTCCTCCGTCCTGGGCCGCCCGTGGCGGCCGCGGATTCGACGGGGACGTCCGTATTCCGTGGCGGGAACAATCTGTCGTGACATCCACCGAAGTCAATAATGTATATACGTTCTATTGTCATCGGTAGTCCATGCCGGTCGTGCGAAACGGTTGCGGGGGCTTGCTCGTCGGAGCCCGGCGGGCAGGACCCGGTCGAACCGAATCCGGAGCAGCTCGTGACCGACACGTCGCCCCAGGCACCAGTCGAACAGGTCGTGACCGGTCGGGTGATGCCCCCCGAACCTCTTGCGGCCGTGGGCCGCTTCCACGACTCCTCGGCGGCCGTCGAGGAGTTGCAGCGTTTGAGGTTCGCACTTCGTCGTACGCATGCGGACATCGTGGTGTGGGTGGTGCGGGGCGGGCCCGGACTGTGCGGCTATGCGTCGTCGCGCAAGGCCCTCGCCGCTCTCTTGGACGTGGGATCGAGTCAGGTCCAACGTGTCATGGACTACGCGCTGGTCGTCGAGCGCCTGGCCGCGGCCGCCGGCGCAACGACCATCGAAGAGATCCGCGGCATCGCCGCGGCCACGAGCGCGGGACCGGCGTCCACACTCCTCAAGCCACAACTACCGGCCCTTGTCGACGAAATCCTGCGACGCGCCGGACGGGACGATGTGGACCAGGCCATGTTGATCGGCGAGGTGGTGCCGGGCGTTCTCGACGCGGCCACCCGTGCGGCAAGAAGCGGCGTACCGGAGCGTTCCCGGAAGGAGGCGGGGGTCGACACCCCTGCGCCCGCGGCGCCGTCCGACGCCCGGGTCGTCGAGGCCCACCTGCCCGAGCAGGTCGTCGATCGCCCCGCCCCCGTCGATCGGGGCGAGTGGCGGGTGGCAGAGCCCGCGCAGGCTGTGTCGGTGTGCCCCCACTGTGGTGGCGAGTTGGGCTGACGAGGTCCGCTCGGGCTCGTTTCTCCGCAGCCTTCATGTGTCGAAGGTCGCCCGTCGGCCCGCGTGTCGGCTGCTCCTCAGGTGCAATCGCCCGACTCTGCCGACCTCGGTGCCGTGTCCCTTCCCCGATCGTCCGTTCGCGTCACGCACGATCGGCTCGTACCGGCCGCCGAGAAACCGCCCCCGGGTTCTTCTCCGGGCCGGTGTACCCGACGAATCCGCCGTCCTCGCGCCCCCTGCCCCCTTCCCCGCGCCGGCCCGCCTCGGCCCGTCGCGGGAAGGGGGTTTCGGGGCTCCGGGAGCATGCCTGTCGCGGCTAGTTTCGAATCACCGGGATCACCCGGCGGGGCCTGAACAGCCCCATCCCCCAAGGGAGAGGCACCACCGTGACGAACGAGCCCGAAAACGCAGCCACCCTGCCCACACCGGGACTTGAGACCATTGCAACCGTTCTGGACGCCGCCTACATGGGTGGCGTGCCGGTTCTGCTGTGGGGAGACCCCGGCATCGGGAAGTCGTCCCTGATGCGGGCCGTGGCGAACGCCCGGCAGGCGCGGGCCGAAATCGTCATCGGCTCCGTCCGCGAACCGGGTGACTTCGCAGGCCTGCCCCTGCGCACCGAGCAAGGCATGGTCATGTTGCCGCCCCGGTGGGCAACAGACCTGAAGCCCGACGACCTTCTCGGGCTGGACGAGATCACGACGGCACCGCCGGCCGTGCAAGCCGCGCTCCTCGGTGTCGTTCTCGACCGCAAGGTCGGGGACCACGAACTCCCTGACGGTGTACAGATCGTGGCGGCGGCCAACCCCCGAGCATGTCCGGAGGGTGGCCCCTGAGCGCACCCTTGTCGAACCGGTTCCTCCACGTGATGCACTGCGTCGACACCGAGGAATGGATCAGCGGAATGCTGGGCGGATTCCAGGCGCCCACGTCCCGGGCACTGCGGGGTTCTCGGGAGTCCGAGCGTGAGTGGGCGGGATGGGTGGCCGGCTACATCAAGAGGCAAGGAAACGCGTTGATGCAGCTTCCGAAGCAGACGGCGGAGGCAAGCAAGGCGTGGCCGTCGCCCCGCACGTGGGAAATGCTCACGAAGGTGGCTCCGCACCTGCGTCCCGACGACACGGAGGCGTTGACCACCGTGGTGTACGGACTCGTTGGTGCGGTAGTGGGCTCGGCTTTCCTGACGTGGCTGAAGGAATGCGACCTGCCGGAGACCGAAACGGTCCTGTCGGATCCCGCGTCGGTCGATTGGGAGGCGCTGCGCGAGGATCAGTTGTTCGCGATTCTCGGGGGCGTGGTCGCCTGGGCTCAGGGCCAGGATACGAAGGCCGCCTGGCTACAGGCATGGCGACCGTTCGTGATCGCCGCAGACGTGCGGCCGTCGCTTGTGGCCTCGGCCGTTCAGGATCTCATCCGGATCCGTCCGCAGGGCACGGCGATTCCTCGTTCGGCGCGTGCGTTCGGGAAGGTCCTCGAAGACGCCGGTCTCATTCGGGCGCAGCAGTGATTCCCCGCACGATTCGCGCGCTCGGACCCGACGAGTCGAGGGCGTACGAGACGGGGCGGTTCGTGTCGTTGGAATTGCAGCCGTACGCGGCATCGGCCGCCTACGCCCTGAAACCGCTCGCGGCGGAGGGGCTGGGAACGTTCGCGGTCGATGCCGCGTGGCGGCTGTACGTGGACCCCGATTTGCTTGTCGGGCCGGACAAGTGGCCTGCGGCCATGGTCGGAGGTGTGCTTCTGCACGAGATCTGGCATCTGTTGCGCAATCACCACGACCGCGCGAGGGCGTTGGACCCCTTCGACGGCGCCTGTTGGAACCTCGCCACGGACGCCGCGATCAACGAGGGGCTGCTGGCGGCGGGCGTCGTCCTGCCGGATCAGGTGGTGACCCCGGCCGGCCTCGGGCTGCCCGAAGGAGGAATCGAGGAGCAGTACTACGCCCGACTCGTGCAGCGCACGCCCGGCCGCACCTCGGGGAGCCTCGGTGGTGGCTGCGGTTCGGGCGCGGGAATGCCCGGCCCGATATGGGAAGCCACGGCCGGGCGGGCGCCCGGGTTGGGCCCGTGCGAGCGGGGCAGTGTGCGCGCGAGCGTTGCGCGCGCCGCGCAACGGTACTTCTCCGGCACAGCGCGCGGCACGATGCCGGATTCCCTGCGGCGGTGGGCGTCGCGGGAGTTGGCCCCGCCGCAGGTGCCGTGGCAGGAAATTTTGGCCGGATCGGTCCGTGCCACGGTCGCGCGTGCCCAGGGTGCCACGGATTTCGATCGTCGGCGTCCGTCGCGGCGTTGTCAGGACGACGAGTTCCTTCGTCCGTCGCTGCGGGGGCCGCGCCTGTCCGTGGCCGTGGTCGTGGACACGTCGGGCTCGATGGGTCAGTCCGAACTCGACACCGCGATGGCGGAGACGGCCGGCATCTTCACGAGTGTGGGTGTGGACCGAACCCGCATGTCAGTCGTCTCCTGTGACGCGCAGGCGCATGTCGAGACCTATACCGGAAGCGAGAGCGTCAAACTCGTCGGCGGCGGCGGGACGGACATGAGGGTGGGCATCGCAGCCGCCGCCGGACTGCCGTCACGACCGGAGGTGATCGTCGTGCTCACCGACGGCCACACCCCGTGGCCGGAAGTCCCTACGACGGCGCGGGTGATCGCGGTGCTCATCGGCAAGCATGCATCACACGAGGAGCCTCCGCCATGGATGAGCACCGTGCGTGTCCGTGAGGCGGTGGCCGCATGACGCGCTTGCGCGATCGATCTGCGCTCCGGGCTCACGCCACGCTCGTCCTGCACGGCACGGGACTCGATGTGGCACGCGCGGAAACCGCAGCGAGCGGCGGGCCGGCCGACACCCCGGAGGCGATCACCGACGCCTTGCGGGACGGCTGGGCCCGCTCCGCGAACCCCCCATCGATCCCCGTGGTCGCGACGACCACGCCGTCCGAGCAGGAGGGCGCACGATGACGGTGGAACTCTTCGATCTCGCACAGCGGTTGCACGCGCAACGCACGGGCCGACCCGCGCCACGCATGGTCCACGCGCCCGTACTGCGGGGCACGGACCCGATCGCCGTGGCCTACCAGCCGCGAGGGGGACGCCCCGGTCTGCGCATCGTCGGACGTGGCGCGGACGCGCACGTCCGACCGGCAGGCGCGGTCGCCGTGCTGTCCGATCTGGGGATCGGCCCCGGTGCGGCGCCGCCCACGCTGGTGACCGCCGGTTCCGCAGCACTGCGCACCCTGGCGGCGCAGCGTATCCAGGACGCGGACGTGAACATGGTGGTGCGTTGGTGGGAGCGGCAGGCGGAGTTCCCGGTCAGCGTGTCCGTGGTCGACGTGGTGCGTGCGTGCGGTCGGCGCTGGGTGTGCGGGACCTCTCCCGAGCACGATCACGATCCGGGTGTGTGGCTCGACTGGTTGCGGGTGCACGGCACCGGTGCGCAGGCGTTGTTCGATCTGTACGACAAGGTCACCGTGGGAACTCCCTTGCCGGTTCTGCGCGTGATGGCGGAAGGCGAGCAGTTTGCCTGGGACGATGCCGTCGCCCGCTTCGGTGACGGGTTGCCGACCGTTGCCCCGCGATCGGCCGCCGCGCTCGAACTGCGTCTGCGCTGCGATGCGACGGATCTTCTCGAATCCGGTCTCATGGCCGATCCCCTGATCCGTGCCCGGTACGTCCACTCCGGGGACGTGGTGCACGGCACGCTCGCCCCCGTTGCGGCGCAGACGAAGAACAAGGTGGAGCGGCACGTCCTGGAGTCCGATCGGCTGGAGTCGCGTCTGCGACCGGGGCAGGGTGTCGTGGGGTGGATCGGTCTTCCGGACGGCGACACGTCGCGAGCGGCGTTCACCGCCACGATCGAGTCCATCGGCAACCGCAGGGGTCGCCTTGTCCTCAACCTGCGGACGAGTCGCGTCACCGCGCAACACGCGGGCGCGCGGGTCACGGTCATGCCCACGCCCGTGGTCGCAGCCATGCAGGCACACGGCCGGCGCGTCGCGGAGAGTCTGCGGCGACGCGGTTCCTGGCTCACGACCCGGAAACCTCCCTCGCGCGCCGGGCGGAACGTGCCCATGGAAGTGGTCTGGGCAGCAGCAGACACCGACGTGTGATCGGCGGGCTCCGTGTTCGCGGAGCCCGCCCCGACCTACAGGAACACCCATGTTGATCAACGTTTCACCTTCCGGTGAGCCCGCCGGTGCCGTGGGCGAACCCCCGCCGTCCACGCCCGTCATCCCGCAATCGGAGCCGGCAACGCTTCTTCGGCCGTGGGCCGGTTACGAACTCCTGGACGTTCCGCACACGGCACGGGCCTTGCAGGCGATCTGGAGCGGCGATCCGGCCACGGTCGTCCGTTCGCCCCCCGGAGCCGGGAAGACCCGATTCGTCTCACTGGCCGCCGCCGCACTGGGAACCCGTGCCGGCCTGCGGGTCGGACTCGCGGCACAGACCCGCATGCAGGCGATCGAACTCGCCACCCGAGTGGCCGCCTTGACCGACCGTGTCGTTCTCGTCTGGAAACAGGACGATCCCGAAACACCCCGTATACCCGGGCTGCGGGTGGTCACCGCCCGACACGTCACGTCCCGGTTCCGCAACGGGGGCGTCATCGTGGCCACGGCGGAAAGCTGGATGTACCGCAACGCCGACGCCATGGCCTGCGACGTGATGATGATCGACGAAGCGTGGCAGATGTCCGCAGCCAAACTCGAACCCCTCGGAGCGTTTGCCCAACAGATCGTGTGTGTGGGGGATCCCGGGCAGATCCCGCCGATGGTCACCGCCCAGATTCCCGCCCGCTGGGAGCGTGATCCGCACGCGCCGCATCTGCCGTCTCCCGAGGTCCTGATGCGCAAGTTTCCCGAAGTCACGACCGTAGTGGATCTGCCTCATACATGGCGTCTGGGGTCGGACACCACGGCGTTGATCCAACCCGTGTTCTATCCGCAGCAACCCTTCACGTCCCGCCGTCCCCCCACCGCCGTTCGCCGACCGGACGGTGAGGCTCTGCCCGAAGTCGTGCGTCGCACCGTTTCTGCCTCGGCGGGGCGTGCGGATCCCCGCGCGACGGCAGCCGTTGCGCGGCGAGTTGACGAACTGCTCGACGGACACGTTCTGGAACGCGAAGGGCACCCCACGCGCCCCCTGGAGGCTTCCGACATCGCGGTGGTGTGCCCGCATGTGATCCAGTCGTCCGCCGTCCGCGCACTCTTGGAAGCCCACCCCGGCGTCGTGGTGGGCACGGCGAACCAACTCCAGGGTTCCGAACGACCCGCGACTGTGGTGCTGCATCCCTTGATCGGGCATCGGGGCATCGGTCCGTTCGCCACCGATCTCGGTCGGGCTTGCGTGCTGCTCACCCGGCACAGCGCGCACCTGACCATCGTCACCGATCCCGCGATCGAGGACGTTCTGTTCGCCGCGCCCGCCGGAACGCCCGGCGCCGTGGAGCACCTGCGGTTGCTGGAGAGGTTGTCGTTGCTCCCCCAGGTGTGACGGCTTCGTCGGGCGCCCGTGTGCAAGCGGGCGCCCGACGAAGCCCACCCCACCCCTCCCCGTGACGCCGGGCGCCGGGAGGGGGGCAGACCAGTGTCCCCATGTCACGTTGCCCGGCAACATTGCTGAAGGGGCACAACCGCAGGGTCCGACAGGCAACCGGGTCCCGACACCTGTGTCTGGGTACATCGGCGTCGCGGTTTCACCGCAACGGGCCCGCCCCGGCCGCCGCACGTCACGTGGCCGCACAACGCTGCGGCTTCCGCCGCTCTGGGTTGAGCGAACAGCACGATCCTTTCGCCCGAGGAGCGGACGCGTGTCGAAGACCGGTCCCTACGGGCCGCCCGCCGACGCGGGGTACACGCGGCAGCCGCGTTCCCTGTGCTCCTCCGGTGCGCTCCACCGCCGACACCATCACCACTGCAGTCGATCCTGCGCCGGACGGCGCGCATGAGACGGAGAGTTTCCCAATGACGTTGTCCATGCTGGAGGATTGGGCACGAGAGTCGGTGCGGAACTGGTCCGGACCGCGCATGACGTTGGCGTACGCCGAGGGTCGGCTGCGTATGGTTCGTGAATGCGGATACATCCGGTTCCGGGTGTACGACAACGGCGGCCACGGGAACCTGCGTCAGTCAATGGTCGCGACCATCGCCCAAAATTACGGGGTGGACACGTCCGCGTTCTCCGAGGACTTCCTGATCTGCCGCCACGGCTGGGACCTGTCCGGCCCGGCAGGACGCGTGGCCCGCGCCGCCGTCGAACTGCCCGCCGTTCTGGCCGCGGCCGAGCACACGGCCACCATCGTCATGCGGCTCTTCGGTCGGTGGGTCCGCGACAGCGCCCACGGGCAGGAGTACGCCCGGTACAACGACGTCGGCCCCATGAAACGCCAGTGGCGCCGCCGACTGCTGGAGGAACTCGCCCGGCTCATCGGACCCGACGGGGCTCCGGCGGCCCTACCGCTGCCGGATTGGAGCACTGACTGGCGCGTGGAGCCGGCGACCCTTGCCACGTGCGCGACGGGCGTGTTCAATCTCCATCCCACGCGTAACGTACCGGGCGCCATCACCATGATCGAACGAGCGACCATCTGGACTCCCAGCGACGCATCGGCGTAATCCCCCAGGCAATGGCTCCTGCGGCAGCCGGCTCCCTCGTCTTCAGTGCCGCCCGCGTATACAAACGCGGACGATCGGCGAAGTGAGGGCGTCGTCCGGCACGACGGAAGGCATTGGGCCATCCCGCCTCCTGCGCGTCCGACGCACACCCACCACGTTCGGGACGGCGCCGCGTTTCGACATCCGCGCACGAGCCGCACCGAGTTCGGCTCGCGCAATCGACGTGGATCGACGATCGGTGTCTGCCCGGTCAACGCCACCACGCTGCTGCCTCGTTCGTCGCGGCGATCGATTCGCCGCAGCCAAGGATGGTCGCTCTTACGGGGCTTGGTCCGCATCCGGCGCTTGTGGCGGCCTCGCGCTTCGAGTCCGGGCTGCACCAGGCGCTGGCCGCCCGGGTGGGTCTTCGTCTCGAGGAGCGCCAGAGGATCGTCAATGTGGGCAACGTCCGCGCGTATGTCCGCAAGTACACGGCCATACGGGGGGCTCCGCTCGTCGGTTTCCTACGGGGCCGTTCGTCGTCAGGTTTTCGGACTGGGGGTCGTGGACCTGCGTCCCGCCGAGTCCCGGGTCGTCGATGCACGGTACCGGGAGGTGATGGGGTCGGCTGCGCGCCACATGGCGGTACAACTGCGTCGATGGGAGGTACTGGCCGAGTCGGAGGAGCGCTGCCGGGCGCTGCGGGCGACGGTCTCGCCCGAGCGGGGATCGCCGTCGGACATCGTCGCTCTGCTCGACGTGGCGACGCGCGGCCTGGACTGCTCGTACCGCGTCCTGCGGCACTCCGTGACGGTGGACTCGCACGCCCGCCGCTACACGGAGCGGTTACGCGGACGCAGGGACGGGGGCGCATCGCATGCGCCGAGGCTTCTCGTTCCGAATTGGACGTGGCCTGGTCCGAGCACGTCGACCTTGTCGCGCGTACGTGGGAGTCGTATCCCGATGCGACCCTGGACGAATTCGAGAGCCGCGTCACGGCGTTCTTGGAGATCCATCTGGCCGACGCCGTGATCCGGGCTTTCGCGAACGCTTCTTGGAGTGATTCGGCGGACCGTGGGCGTGGGTTCGGGTCGAGACCTTCCCCTCCGGGTGGTCCTGAGGGAGTGTGCCAGCGGGTTCCCTCGCTGAGGAGTGACAACACAACCGCGACGGCCGAGTGCCGACGCACGGTGAGCCGACGCGATCGGTGTGTGGGAAGGTGCCGCGTCGATGCGAACGCGCGGTTGTGACGCTTTGCACAAACAACCTGCCTGGTCGCGCCGTGGTTTCCGCGGGTCAGGTTCCCGCAGGAAGCCTCTCCCTCAATCGGCGGCCGACGTATGCCCTCCCGAAGGGTCGGGCCCGCCTGAAGGTTTCGGCAGGGGCGGGCGCCGCGGTTGCGGCGCGGGAAGGGCGCCTGAACCGCCGGGCTCGAACGGCCGGTTGGCCGAGCTGCCTGTTCGCCTTGTTCAGGACATACGGTGGGCAACCCAGGCGTGCGCGGCGTCGGCCAGCGCGCGCGACCAGGGCTCCGGGCGGCGCTCGGCGATGTCGTCCCACAGCCGGGCCTCGGCCTTGGCAAAGTCGGTGATCACTCGATCGGGCACTCCACGCCACGCCGGCATCCGCATCGCCCACGATTGTGCGGTTGGCGGTGTTTGGCCGCCGGTGGCAATGAGACGGATGACAACCAGTGCCGGGTCCAGCCACGCCGGTCCGCGTACCGCCCATCCCCAGTCCACCAGCACGAGCCTGTCCGGAGTCACGAGGATGTTCTCCGGATTGAAGTCGGCGTGGCACAGCGTGTGCCCCTGTAATGCCGCACGAAGGTCCGTGTCTTCGGGGCGGACCGCCCACCGCGTCGCTGCGGATGGCACCTCGGCGGCCGGCAAGGGAAGGTTCGCCAGGACGGTGAGCGTGTCGGCCAGCAGGTTCAGGTCACGGGAGTGCTCGTGATACTGGGCGTGACGTCCGTGCACGAACTCGAATCCCACCAGATCCCAGCCGTCGACGAGCAACTGCCATAGCACCCGGGGCCCGACACCTGCCAGGCTCTCACCGATTCGTGCCTCGCGTCGTTGCGCCGAAGCCAGCGGGTGGTCTGCGCGTATCCCTTTGACAAACACCGGCCCGTCTGTGGTGTCCAGGTGCACCGCGAGCGCGCTGTGGTGTCCTCCTTCCACGGGCCGGGCCGAGTGGATCCGTCCGGTCAGCGCGTGCACGGCCGTGCGCGTGCGTACCGACAGGGCATCCCAGGCGATCCGTTCCACGCCGATCCGTTTCCCTTCGCCGGCGAACCGGCACGACCATGCCGTCGGACGCTGCGACCGACCCGCACGGTCGCAGGGGAGTCGCGCTCGCGTGTGTCCTCGATGTCACACAGAATTCCGTACGCCGTGGTCCGGTGTCGCGCGACACGACGATCGGTCGGAACGCTTGCCGTCAACGCGCCGGTTGTACGTATTCGGAGGGTTGTTTCGGAACGGGACGGATGCTGTCCGATTCGGATTGTGTTTTGGTTCTGCGGTCTTACGAAGCGTGCTGTCGGCACGGGTGGAACTCGGTGACGCCACTCGGCCGCTGTCCCGAGCGCTGCCATGCCCGAGACCTCCACGTTTTCGACGACGTCTCCCGCAACGGCACCAGGAGTTGACCGGACGGAGGACCTTCATCAAGCGGTGTTGCTTCGGGCGTTGATCGTGAGAGGGAGGCGGTCGGGCTGCGGTAGTTGCCGTAGGTCCTGTCTCGGGGTGGTGCGTTGAGGATGCCGATATAGACGGTTCCGCAAGTGGTGCGTGTCCGCACGGCGGCCAGTGGTCGGATTCGTTTTCCGCGTGTGCGCGGACCAGGACGTGGAGCCAGATCTCGCGGGCCGGGGTGACCCGATTCTTGCGCGCTCCGGGCGGGAGCAGACCACCTTCGATCGAGTGGAAGCTGGCCGGGACCTCGCGAAGGAGAGGATCCGACAGTGCGGCGACCTCGACTTCCGACGGAACCGCGGGATGTTCTCCGACGGTAGACCTCGTTCGTCGACGGGATGAGGTCGGCGGCGGTTCGCGTTGCGGCCGATGGCTATCCGTGAAGTCGGTTGGTGGGGGTGTCGAGCCACGGGTGTTCGCCGTCGGCGTCGACGGTGAGGCCGAAGCGGTCGGAGGCCGGGCGGCCCATCGTGGTCCATCGGCGGTGGGCGGCTTCGATCTCGTCCCACAGGCGTCGAGGGCCGCTTTGGTACACCACGCCGTTCGGATGCGTGTCGTGCAGGATCGCGGCTGCCCAGGAGCGGTCGGTGAGTCCGTACAGCCAGACACTGACCGCCGTCTCCCGACGGTCGCTCAGGAGCGCGCAGTCGGTAACGAGCAGGGAGGCGGCCGTCATGACCGGATGTCGAAGCGGATCCTCGAAACCCGCTTTTCGTGCGGTCAGCGTCGTGGTGCTCGTGGTGGCGTCGCCGGGGAATCCGTCGGGCAGGTACGCGGCCTGGTCCAAGTGTCGCGGGCGCTGGGAGCGGATTTTCATGAACTCGACCGGTGTGGTGAACCGACCCGACGCGCTGCGACCGTCGTCGGCGACGATCAGGCGCACGATGTGGTCGGCGTTGGTCATCGGGGTCCCCCACGGGGCGACGATCACTCCGCCCGGGCGTGTCTGTTCCACCCACGCGTGGGGAACCCGGCGCAGGCCCGCGGTGGCGATGATGCGATCGTAGGGCGCCGACGGCGGATGGCCGAGGAGGCCGTCGTCGGTAATCACGGTGGGGTGCAGGCCGTGGGTGTGCAGGGCCTTTTCAGCGTCGGCGGCGACGGCCGGGTCGATTTCGACGGTGGTGACGTGGCCGGCGCCGAGGCGGTGGGTGAGCAGGGCGGCATTCCAGCCGGTGCCGGTGCCGATCTCCAACACGTTGTGGCCAGGCTGCGCGTCGAGATCGCCGAGCATGGACGCGACGACGCTGGGCATGGACGCCGAGGAGGTCGGTACGCGGCCGGGGGCGGGGCCGGTGTGTCGGCCGTCGTCCCACTGGGTGGTGATGGGGACGTTCGCGTCGGCGGCCTCGTACCAGGCATCGGGGTCCGTGTCACGGTCGCGGACGGTGCTGGCGGAGCCGGTCATGTCGAAGGGCCACATCACCCGGGGCAAAAACCAAGCGCGGTCGATCGCTTCGAATGCGGACGACCAGGCCGAGGGCATGGCCGCGGACTCCAGGAGCGCGCGGTGCAGTCGTGCTCGGCCGGGGCGCAAGTGGTTTGCGGCGAGGGTCACTTCTTGTGCTTGCCGGAGCCGTCCGGAGTGGTGCCGTCGGGCGACGGCGGATTCTGCGGGGGTGTCCACGGCTGACCGGGATGGTCGGTCTTGTCCGGATCCTGGCTCTCGTTCGCGATGACAACCTGGAAACGCATACGCCCTCCCCAATTCGGGCACACCGAGTATGCCAAGAATCACTGTACGGATATGGGGTCGTCCGGGCCAGGCTGTCGGGCAAACAGGCCCACGTTGTGGTTCGCCGTGGCGCCTGCGGACCACAACGGCGCCACCAGGCGTCCCGTTATCAGGCTCCGCAGGCCTGGAGGCAACGCCCGCACCGCGCCTCTTCGTTGCGGTCATCCGTGCGCCCTGGGATGGCGGTCCGGGGCGCTACTGTTCGCCGGCGTGAGATCACCCGAGGAACTCGACACGATCGACTGGCAGTCGCTGTACCACGCCTACGGGGACGGCACCGACGTCCCGGACCGGATACGGGCCCTGTACGGCGACGACGCGGATCGCGCCGACACGGCCCTGAGCGAGCTGTTCAACCATGTGTTGCACCAGGGAACGGTGTATCCGGCGACCGTGGCGGCCGTGCCCTTCCTCGCCCACGCCGCCGTGCAGGCCCCTCACGGACGAGCGAGTGTGCTCGCGTTGCTCGCGGGCGCGGGGGGCCAAGGCCCCACGCCGTGGGCCGGCGACGAGGAAGAGGGGCACGCGGCGGTCGGGGTGGAAGTCGCCGGCCTGTTGCACCTGCTCGGCGACGACGACCCGCGGGTGCGCCGCAGCGCGGTGCGCGTGGCCCGCCGCGCGAGCGCGCAGAGCCTGCCGGCGGCGACGCGCGAACTTGCGGCGACCTACGCGACGGACGCACCCCCCGCCGTCCGCGCGGAGGCCCTGATCGTCCTCACCCGCATCGATCCCGACCCGCCGGCCCGCACGCGGCGCCTCCATGAAGCGCTCATCGACCCGGTCGCGGCCGTCCGCGCAGTCGCCGCCCTGGCGCTCCTGGAACAGGAACAGGCCCCGTATCCGGCGGATCTGGTCGCGGTCCTGGCGGAAGCCGGGGGCGACAGCGAACTGGCGGTCAACCGGCTCGAGTTCTTTCCCGGGATCGGCGACACCGACTCCCGCGTCGCCGCCGTCCTGGCCCACGACCCGGACGCCACCGCGACGGTGGCCCGCGCCTGGATCGCGCAGGGCAACGCCGAAGGCCGCGGTGCACGCCGAGCCCACGAACTCTCCACCCACTGGCGCGACCGCGAGCACGACACCCTCGCCCTCCTCGCCGCCGCCCTCCCCCACCCGACCACGCCCTGGGACCTGTCCGAGCTCCTCTGTGCCGTCATCTCCTGGGTTCCCGGGACCATCGACCCAGACCCTTCGCTCGGCGACAACCTCATGCCGCACGCGCTCGCCGACACCACCACGGCCGAACTCGCCCAACTCGCCCTCGGCCTCCTCGGCGACGAACGCCTGGTCACCACCGTCCCCGACCCCGAGCCCAGGCCACTGGTCGCGCTCGCCACCCGCACCCAAGACCTCGACCACCAACGCCTCGCGCTGCGCCACCGCAACGCATGTCCCGACGAACTCCTCGCCACCTTGACCCCCCACGCCGCCCGCGCCCTCCTGGGGGACCTCAAGAACGTGCTGCGTCGACGCCCCACCGTGGCGCTGGTACGACGATTCGGCGACTGGGGCATCCGCGACGCCGAACTGATCCGCCTGCTCGCCCTCAACTCCCGCGGAAACCCCGGCGAACTCGCCTCCGCCGCAACGGTGGCCGCCGCCCGCCTCGGCGCCGACCCGGCCCCGGCGCTCGACCTGTTGGCACATCGCCTCGAGGACGACGCACGGTGCCTGGAGGAAGCGGGGCGTCTGGGGCCGACGGCCGCGCCGCTGCTCCCCCTGATCGAGGGCTTCCTCCACAACGGCCACGAATGGACGCGACTGCGCGCCGCCGAAGCCCACTGGCGCATCACCGGCGACCGCTCCGCAGCGGTTCCGGTGCTGACCGCTCTCGCCGAAACCCTTCCCCTGGCCACGCTCGAAATCCTCCTGGCGATCGGGCGGCCCTACCCGTCCCGCCTGCGACCGCGCCTCCTGCAGTGGGCGACCACCGACCGTCGCGTGCTGACCGACGACATCTTCGCACCGCCCACCGAAACACCGATGGACACCCAACTCCGGTCTGCGGCAAAACGGATGCTCACGTGAACGTCAGGAACGGCGGTTTCCGCCCGTCAACGGGCGCCTCATCGCGTCCGCTTCTGACGACCGCCGAGCGGGCGGCGCGACGACAACGCTCGGCGCCGCCCGCTCACCTCGCCCACGGTCCGCAAAGTCCACGTCGCTTTCGGATACCTGACCGCTCACGGTCAGGTCGTCGGTACCCACCAGATGCCTCAAACTCCGAAACCCTCGAAGCGGGACCGGAGCGTGCGAGTTCCCTTCGTTGCCAACCCGCTGGGTTCCGGAAGGTGTTCCCGGGAGGCCCAAGGCGTGAAGCGGTGCTGTACGCCCCGGGTCCGATCCCGAGATCGAGATTCCCGTGCGATCCGGTCAGTTCTCGGTCTGGTACTGCTGAATGACGTCGTTGGGCACGCGGCCCCGGGCGTTGACGTCGATTCCGTGTTTCTTGGCCCATTCCCGCACGTCGGCCGGGTTGGGTCCCAAGGCCGCCGCACGGGGCCTCTTGCCGGATGCGTGCGAACGCGATCCGATCTTCCGAGCGGCTCCGAAATACGGACCGAGCCGATCCAGCAGCGTTTGAAAGGTGTCTTCCCCGAGGTCGATCTCGTAGTGGACACCGTCCAGCGCGAACGTGTGTGTTTGGACTCCTGCGCCCGTCTTGCCGTCGATGTCGTCGACGAATTCTGTAATCACGCGGCGAGCCATACCCGTCCCCTTTGTCTCGCAGTTCGAAGATCCTACAACGGACCTGACCCACAGGCCCTTTCCATGGATGTTCCTATCGGATCCGCAGGCGCTTGTCATGAGGATTGCGCAACGTCACTTGGCGCAAGGCGGATCGCAACCCCTTCGCAGCGGGTTTCTTGCGCGGGCGGTGTCGAGCCGTAGGGCGTGGATCGAACGCCCGTTCTCGGTGAATCGAAAGAACCGTCCGCCCCACCGCTCGTACTCATGCCACCGGCCATTACGCCCATGGAGGGGACGCGTCGCTTGAGGCGGCGTCGCGATCACGGGCGGACGTGGCGCTGCCCGAACATCGTTGTCGACGCCGGCTGTTGCACCTTCATGTTGGGACAGGCCGAGCCGTGTCCACCGGGGCGTCGATTCGGTGCGCGCGGGCTTCTGTTGCCGCCCTCAGCCGTTCGGGAAGCGGTTCCCATGGCCGTGGGGGCGATCGTGCCGAAAGGTATCGAGTGAACGATCGGGGGCCTCAACCCGTGCTGTGCTTGTCCTGTCCTTCCTGTGTACGCGTGGCGCCCCGAAGAACGCTTCCCGGTATGGGGAGACGACACGGCCTCCCGGGTTCCGTGCCGCGGCGAAGACGAGGGGCGGCGCAGTCGCGTTCGCAGCGGAGTATGTCGGTATTGGTTATTTCGCCGACGTTGTGACGTCCGCCTCCCCAGCGGTTTCCCGAGGTCGGCCATTTCTGCGGATCCGTTCCGCAAGGCGGCCGGTTCCCTTTCGAGGATGGAGGCTCCTTCTTCGGCCGTCGCGTATCGCAGCCATCACCGAACTCGTGGCACGCCGGCGCGTGCGTCGCCGATCCGCCCCTGCTGCGACGCGGAATCCTCGAACGGTACGCGCAACGCCTCGCCGTGGTGCCGTGTTTCCTCCCCCGGGCCGACGAGCGCGAGTCGATCGGTGTGCGCCGGCCTCGGGTGGCACACGGAACGCGTTCGTATTCGTGTCACCGGACCTCGCCGCATTTCTCTGCAGAACCTCGCGTCGTCCTCGACGACGCACCGACAATCCACGAATACACCGACCACGCTCAGACCCGGTACGCCTTGCGCTGCGCCCACAACCACCTTCCGATTTCCATGCCGTCGCCGGTCGCGTACCGAGCGGACATGTCTTGCGGGTCGGTGCCGTCGGTTTTCAGAACGGCGAGCTTCGTCTGCCATCGTGCTTCGGCGTCGTTCCAGACGAACCCCATGGCGTCCAGTTCGGGGTCCACCCGATCGCCGCGGGCGTGCCGGGTTCGCACGTTGTTGACCTGCTGTCCCAGGGCCCGGGGCGGGTCGCCGGTGGTGTAGGCCACGGGCACGAGAAGGTCGCCGTGCTCGTCCTTGTAGGCGCGCAGGTCGGCCAGGAATTGCGCGCGATGGGATTGTGCGGGTGTCCACTCGAAGCCCAGTGACTCCAGTTGCCGGGCATACGGGGCGGGAACCGATGCGCGCCCTCGGGTCCGCAGCTTGTTGACGCGGCTGTCGAGTCGCTGTCCGTCGGGTCCGGGGCACACGTATGCGTGGGGTACGTTCACGTGACCGTGTTCGGCGTGGAAGGTGGACAGGTCCGCGAGGAGGCGGGCGCGGTCACGGTCGTGGGGCGTCCAGCACATGCCGATCGCGTCCAGCAGTCGGCGCCGATGCGCGGTGACGGTCGTGCGGGGCCGGCGGAGTTGTTTGAGCCATTCCCCCAGTCGCACGCCCGAGGGGGCGACGTGGTCGTCGGGCGGGGCCAGGTGGCCGTGTTCGAGGAAGAACGCGCGCGCGGCGCCGTAGCGTTCGTCCCAGGAACTGGTGAAGGCGTGGATGGCGCGCACGGTCACCGCGCGGGCGAAGTCCTCGGGGGCGGGCACGCCGGTGATACGCAGCCAGGACGGCGGCTCGCCGGTGGACAGACGCGGCTGGGCGCTAGGGTGGGGGGCGCTGCCCTGGGCGCGACGTGCCTCGATGAACTCGGCCGCCAGGTCCTCGTCCGCGGCCGCCAGTGCGGAACACACCTGTACGACCGTCGACCACTGCGTGGATTCGAGCGCGGCGGCCGGGTCCTGGTCGGGTCCGAGAACGGCGGGGACGATGATGTACCCGACCTTGGAAACGCGGGGGTCGCCTCGGCGCTGGGCGCGGCCGATGGCTTGCGTGACGGCGATGTGGGAGGACCAGGCGCCGAAGAGGGCGACGGCGTCGACGGCCGGCAGATCGATGCCTTCGCGCAGCATCTGCACATTGGCGACGACGACCAGGGTGCTGTCGTCCGCGGTGGGTGTGCGCAGGCGGTCCAGCGTCGCGCGTTGTTCGGCGCGGGGTTGGGTGCTGTCGATGTGCCCGGCCCACAGTGCGGTGGGCCGTTCGTCGTGCGGGAGCAGGCGTATCGCCTGTTCGAGGGTGGTGGCGAACGCGCGGGCCTGAGCGATGGAGGGGTGGTAGGTGATCAGGCGGCGGATGCCGTATTGGTGGGCTGCACGCAGGATGGCGAGTTGGCTGGCGAGCATGTCGGGGGCGAGCGCGGCGCCGGGGCCGAGGCGGTAGTAGGTTGCCCCGTCGTCGGAGGCCCGGCTGGCGGCGTCGCGGAGGGCTGCGTCGGTGATGACGGGAACCAGGGTGCGGCAGGGGGCGAGGAGGTTCTCGGCAACGGCCTTGCCGGAGGTCAGCGTGTGGGCGCGAGGGCCGAAGACTTCCTCGTCGTCCATGCCGACGATGCCGGTGCCGGAGGCGATCCAGGGGGTCGCGGTGGCGTAGATGCGGCGTCGGGAGGCGATGGTGTCGTCGTCGTGGATGATTGCCCAGGGCTTGTTCTCGCGGCCGGCGCTGCGGTGGGACTCGTCGGCGATGGTGACCGTCCAGGGGCGTAGTCCCAGTCGGTGGGCGGCCGCCAGCGTGGGAAGGCTGTCGTAGGTGGAGGCGACGGTGGCCCGGCCCGGGGGTGCGAGAAGGGCCACGAGTTCATCCGGTCGGGAGGTGACGCGGCCGCGGATGCCGCCGTCACGAGCGAGAGGGCTGAGGATGTGCGGGTCGGAACAGACGGCAATGACGCGGCCCAGTTCGTCGGCTCCGACGGCTTCGGCCGCTTCGCCCAGGAGTTGCCTGACCAGTGTGAGGTAGGGGACGACGATCAGGATGCGGGCGTCTTGCGGGTCGAGGACGGACGCGATGCGGTCGGCCGCGGCTACGGCGGTGCGGGACTTTCCGGTGCCGCAGGGCATGGCCAACAGCCCGCGGGGATGTGTGGTCAGCGTGCGCAAGAGGTCTTCGACGGCGCGGAGTTGATGGGGCCTCAGAGGCGATGGCACGAATGTTTCCTCGTGTACGGGACACGGACGGGTGACGATTGCGGATATGACGCGAAGGCGCCCCGGGGGGCGTCTGCCGTGCCTGTGAGATGCAGCCGACGGGAGCCCGCCATGACGATCTGGAACAGGCATGCGGGCACCGGCATCGAGGACCGGCGTTCGGTGTCGTGAACGGTGGACCCCTGCGGCGCATGTTCCGTCCCCGGGTGTCGGGCGGGGTGACGTGCTCCGCGCGGACACACACCGAAGGCTTCGCGAACAAGGCCATCAACTTTGGACGTCACAGCCGTTGCAGGTTTCGCGGCGGGCTGTCCAACGGCATCTCCCTGACCGGCGGCTTTCGTGCGAGTCCCGCCACTTGTCCACTGGTCTTCGTCCCGTTTCGCTGTCCATTTCCTCGGCCCGTAGCCGCCTTCGGGTTCGGATACGAGCGTTTGACCAGGGTTTCCGCTTACGGCGTCCCCTCGTCCATAGATTGGACATCGGTTCGCGGATTGGGACACGGCGAACGGGATTCCACAGCCGTTTCCGGCTCGATGCGCATGATCGCGGTCAGTCGCAGTGCGGTGTCGATCAGTGGCACGTGACTGAACGCCTGCGGGAAGTTGCCCACCTGGCGCTGGAGGCGCGGGTCCCACTCCTCGGCGAGCAGGCCCAGGTCGTTGCGCAGCGCCAGCAGGCGTTCGAACAGCTCGCGCGCCTCCTCGACCCGGCCGATCATGGCCAGGTCGTCGGCGAGCCAGAACGAGCAGGCCAGGAACGCGCCTTCGTCGCCGGGCAGGCCGTCCAGGCCGACACTGGAGCCGTTGGTGGGGTAGCGGCGGACGAAGCCGTCCTCGGTCAGCTCGCGCTGGATGGCCTCGATCGTGCCGATCACCCGCTTGTCCTCCGGCGGCAGGAAGCCCACCTGCGGGATAAGCAGCAGCGAGGCGTCCAGCTCGGTGGAGCCGTAGTACTGGGTGAAGGTGTTGCGCTCGGCGTCGTAGCCGTACGCGCACACCTCGCGGTGGATCTCCTCGCGCACACCCTTCAGGTGCTCCAGCATCTTGTCGGTGTCGGATGCCTGGGGCTGCTCGACCAGCATCTTGATGGTGCGGTCCACCGCGACCCACGCCATCACCTTGGAGTGCACGAAGTGCCGGCGCGGCCCGCGCACCTCCCAGATGCCCTCGTCCGGGTCGCGCCAGTGCTGCTCCATGTAGTCCATCAGCTTGAGCTGGAGCGCGTGCGCGTGGTCGTTGCCCTCCATGCCGGCCTGCCGGCCCAGGTGCAGCGCGTCGATGACCTCGCCGTAGACGTCGAGCTGGAACTGCTCGGCGGCGGCGTTGCCGATCCGTACCGGGTGCGAGCCCTCGTAGCCGGGCAGCCAGGTCGCCTCGTACTCGGTGAGCCGGCGCTCGCCGCCCACGCCGTACATGATCTGCAGGTTCTCCGGGTCGCCCGCCACCGCCCGCAGCAGCCACTCGCGCCACGCCTTGGCCTCGTCCACGAAGCCGGTCTTGAGTAGCGCGCCCAGCGTCATCGCCGCGTCCCGCAGCCACGTGTAGCGGTAGTCCCAGTTGCGCACGCCGCCCACGTCCTCGGGCAGCGACGTGGTCGGCGCGGCGACGATGCCGCCGGTGGGGGCGTACGTCAGCGCCTTGAGCGTGATCAGCGAGCGCACCACCGGCTCGCGCCACGGGCCCTGGTAGGTGCAGCGGGTCATCCAGTCGGCCCAGAACGCCTCGGTGTCCGCCAGCGCCGCGAGCGCGTCGGTGCGCAGGGGGCCGTCGACGTGCGAGGGATGCCACGTGAGGGTGAACGTGACCCGGTCGCCCTCCCCGAGGGTGACGTCCGAATAGGTGGTCAGCCCGCGCCCGTAGGTCTCGGTGTCGCTGTCGAACCACACCGCGTCGGGCCCGGCGACGGCGACGGTGCGGCCGTCCGCCTCGCGGCGTACCCAGGGCACGACCTTGCCGTAGTGGAAGCGCATGCGCAGCTCCGAGCGCACCGGCACCTGGCCGGACACGCCCTCCACGATCCGCACCACCACCGGCGCGCCGACCAGGGCGTCGGCCGGCGGCATGAAATCGATCACCCGAACGGTGCCCCTGGGGGTCTCCCATTCCGATTCGAGGATCAGCGAGTCGCCGCGATACCGGCGGCGTGTCGCGGGGCCGCCGGAGAGCGGCGCGACGCGCCATGAGCCGTGTTCCTCGCTGCCGAGCAGGCCGGCGAACACGGCGGGCGAATCGAAGCGGGGCAGGCATAGCCAATCCATGGAACCGTCGCGGCCCACGAGAGCGGCGGTCTGCATGTCCCCGATGAGGGCGTAGTCCTCGATGCGGCTGGTCACGGCAACTTCCTTGTCGGGACGGTGGTCGGGTTGGTTCCGGTGGTTGTGGAGGGGCCGGTGGGCGCGGGCGGTGGTGGGGTCGACTGCGGTGGGCACCGCATGTCGTGATGTCGGGCCGTCGTGAGGACGGCGTCGACACATGGTGGTTTTGCGCCTTGTCACGGTGTGGGGATGCGGTGTGGACCGCTTGGGTTGCCTTGATGCGGCCGACACCGCCGATATTGATGGTCAGTCTCGACGCGAGGTGTCGTTCAGGAAGGTCGTCCAACTGTCGTTGGGGAACGTGAGGGTGATGCTGGGCGGGAGTTTGGTGTCTGCGACCTCGACGTCGTTGCCGGTGCCCAGTCCTGCCTCGACGCAGTTCACGTCGGCGCTGTAACTGCTTTTGCGGCGTGGGTGGTTGCTCAGGGGTTCCTCCGGTTGTGGGGTCTTGGATGCTCGATCGCCGGCTGCTCGGCGTCGGCTGCGGTGTTCGCCGGCGAGTGATTGGTGGGCTGCGTCCACCAACGGGGGTGCCGTCGCGATGGTTGCGGCGTTGAACGGCATCAGGCGCCGGTGCCCGTCACGTCGGGACTCCTGCTCCGGGCCCGGAAGTTTCGGCGCCGGGTCCCGCGCGTGATCAGGGCGGTGAATGCGGTTGCGGTGAGGGTGAGTCCGGCGGCGGTGAACGCTGCGCGGGGTGCGAGGGGTACGAGGAGTGCCGCGAGGGGCAGAGCCGCCAGTCGGGTACCTGCGGCTGCGGCCTGTTCGAGGGCGGCCAGGTGCAGGCGCACGGGGGCGGGTGCGTCGGCGTGGGCGGTGCGGGAGGTGATGTCCAGATGCGGGCTGCACAGTCCGGCCAGGAACGCGAGCGCTATCGCGCAGACAGGTTGGGTGGCTTCGGCGCGGGCGGTGTGTACGAGGCCGGTGGTCGCCAGGGCTGCGCAGGCGAGCGGGTACGCGGGTAGGCGGGTGGTGAGCCGGGGGTGGGTGAGGGCTCCGGTGACGGCGCCGAGGGAGAGTGCGGTCAGGACGGCCGCGTACACGGCGGCGCTGTCGGGGCCGGTGAGGATCAGAGGCAGGGCGATCATGATCGTGGTGTTCGGTGCCTCGGCCGCGGCACGCGCGATCAGCATTCGGCGTGTGCGGGGATTGGCGCGCAACCAGCGTCCGGCGGTCGCGGGGGCGGAGTGGCGGTCCGGTTTCGCGGTTGTGCTCGGGTCGCTGCTTCGGGCGTGGTGGGGGGTGCGCAGGAGTGCCGCGCCGATGTGGCAGCAGGTGGCGAGCGCGCAGGCGACGGCGGGTGCCGTGAGGGCGCAGGCGGTGGCGAGGGTGTAGCCGGTGAGGGTGCCGATCCGGGTGGCGGCGTCGAAGGTGCCGATCGTGTGGGCGTGTTCGTCGGGTGGGGTAAGGGTGGGCAGGTGGGCGTTGGCCGCAGGGTCGCGGACGGCGGTGACGCAGGCGAGCGCCATCAGCGTGCCGACGACGGCGGTTGCCGGTGCGTGGATGGCCATGGCCAGAGTGAGCACGGCGGCGAGGACGGCGCAGGCGAGTTCGGCGCGGGTGAGGTCGCGGGGTTGGCTGTGGCGTCGCAGGAGGGCGGTGGCGAGGGGGGTGGCGGTGACGGCGGCGGGGAGGGTGCCGGCGGCGAGGAGCAGGGTGGTTGCCGTGGGTGGGGTGTGGGTGTTCAGGAGGTAGGCGACGGTGGTAATCCAGGTCAGGCGGGACGCAGCGGCGTTCAGTGCCCATGCGGCGCGCATGTCGCGGATCGCGGTGCTGGCCGGGGTCGAAGTGAGCATGTTGGTGCTGGTCATGGGTTCGGGTGGGTGATCGGTTCAGGCCGTGGGGAGTTCGAGCAGGAGGTGGGTGCCGGGGACGGGGCCGTGCTCGGTGGCTCGGATCATCTGCCGGAGTGCGTGCTGCGGGTCCGGGTCGGTCAGGATCGCGGTGGCGAGGACGAGTTCGGCGTCTCGACGCAGTCCGGGTGCGCCGATAATGATCCGTTGGGTGGTGGAGGGCAGGGTGAGGGTGCCTTCGGTGGGTCGGTGGCATGTGGTGGTGCCGTCGGTGTGCCGGGCGTAGGCGGCACCCTGTCCGACGATGGCGACCCGGAGGCCGGTCGGGGGTGTGAGCCGCAGGAGGACGGCGCCGACTCGGGGGCCTCGCAGATTGTGAAGGTGTTCGTCCAGGGCGCCGCCGTGGACGGCGGCGTCGGCGAGGGTGCCGGACGCTCCGTCCGTGCGGTGCGGATCGCCGACGACGACGGCAGCGGTGACGGTGTCGCAGGATGTCGCACTGAACGCTCCCCATTCCCGGCCGGGAGATTGTCCGTGCTTGTGCTCTTCGACGACGGTCAGGCGCAGTCCGTTCGGGACGGTCTCGGTGTGGGTGACGATGTTCATGGCGATCCCGGTTCGTGGGTGTGGTGCGTGGCTCGGGTCATCAGGCGGTCGTGGCGCGTGCGTTCATGGGTTTCGGCCGGTGCGCTGTGGGGCTGTCGGGTCGAGGAGGTTCCACCGGAGGGCATGGAGGAGGGCCTGGGTGCGGCGGGTGGCGTGGAGGTGGGCGAGGAGTTCGGCGCGGATCTGGTCGTAGGCCCGTTCGGTGAGGCCGTGTTCGCGCCGTGTGTGGTGCCTGCGGTGGCCACGGGCCCAGCCCTCGAGTACGGCGCGGTGAAGGTGTGGGAGAGCGGGCGGGTGGGTGCTCGGCGGGTCGTTTCGCAGTGCGGGGAGGTCGCCGTCGCGGGCGGCGATGACCATGGCGTGGTCGAGGGTGGTGGCGGTGTAGACGCTGCGGAGGTTGCGTTTGGCGTGTGCGAGGAGTGCGCCGCTCAGTTGCAGTGCGTTCCTCATGTGCGCGGCGTCCAGGCCGCGGGCGTGCAGGTCGAGGATGCTCAGGTGGAGTCGCTTCTCCTCCGGGCTGGCGGCGGGAGGAAGGCGCCGCGGGCCGTCGTCCGCGGTCGCCTGCTCGTGGGGCGTTTCGGTCATGGGCGTTGCGGGTTGCGGCGGGGGTCGAGTGCGGTTGCGCGGGCCAGGCGCATGACGTCGGCGTGCTGTTTCGGGGTGTCGGGGACGCGGGCGTCGCGAGCCAGGTGCGCATGGAGGAAGGCGTCGAGGGCGCTGTCGGGGTGGGGGCCGGCGTGGGGTTCGGCGTCCAGGAGGGCGTGGTAGGTGTGCAGGGCCACGCGGCGGGCCGCGAAGGCGTCGTCGATCAGGGCCGATCCACCGGGCAGGTGCCGCAGGTGGGCCCAGTCGGAGGCGGGGTCGATCAGGTGGGCGGCCTGTCGGGCGAGGTCGCGTGGTACGGGTCGGGGGTGTGCCGTGCGTGGTCGGGCCGCCAGGCGGGCCAGGGCGGTGTGCGTGTCGCCGTAGACGCCGATGACGATGTCGACGATGTTCGCGGCGGCCACGACCCGTGCGTCGACGCCGTGGAGTGTGGTGCTCTGGTGGAGGTGGACGGCGGTGTCGGCGGCGTGGACGTCCTCGGCGGCCTGGCGTAGGGCGCCGTCGCCCCACGGGTCGGCGTCGGGTGTGTAGGGCTCGAACGCGAGGCCGTGGAGGGTGCCTTCCTCGCGCCGGTGGTGCGCCCAGGCCGCGATGCGGGCCGCGGTGGGCGCGAACGCGTCGGGGCCGGGCAGGCGGACGTTGACGTCCAGGGCGCCGTCGCCCTCGGGTGTGATCCACCACGGTGTGTCGAGTGAAGCGGCGAGCGTGGTCAGGGCGCGGGTGGTGTCGAGGGTTCGGTGGGCGCCGGTCAGGCGGGCGCGCAGATGGGTCCAGGAGCCGGGCGACCGTGCGTCGTCGCGGCGGGCCACGCGAATTTGGGACAACGGCGGTGGGGACAGTGGTGGTTGGGTGCTGTGCAGCGGCACGACGACCTCGATCGGTCGCTGCTGGGACCAGCCGTGGGCGTCGGGGGGCGGTGCGCCCAGGAGTACGACGCGGCCGATCATCGGCCGCGCGAGTTCCGCGCGGGCCAGGGCCAGGTGTGCGGGTTCGGTCAGGTCCAGGGTCAGGTCGAGGTCGTACCGGGCCAGGCGCACCCGGTTCGGGACACCGGTGGCAGTGCGCCACGTGGTGAACGCCTTCGCCCACACCACCATGTCCGTGTCGGGGCCGGGGAGTTCGGCCACCGGTGGTAGCCATCGTGGTGGGGCGATCATGGTGCGCCGGTGGCGGATCGCCGGCAGGACCGGCAGGTGCGCGGCCGCGCCCCAGTCGAAGGCCGTGATGCGGCGGGCGTCACCGGTCGGGTCGGCGCATTGGCCGCGCGCCAGCTCGCCGATGAACCGTGCCACGGCGGGTGTGTGGCATTCGAGTTGCACGGTGTGCGGGGTGCGGGCCTCGATGATCCGGCGGTCGTCGAGGCGGATCAGGTGCAGGCGGGTGCCGTCGCTGACGACCGCCAGATCCGCCGGGGTGAGCGTGTCCGGGTCCGGGGCGCGGTGTTCCGCGATGCTGATCACCGTCTCCGCCATGCGCGTCACGCGCCCCAGGTGCGTGGCGGCCGGACTCAGAGGGGGGAAGGACACGTGCGCGCTGTGCGCGCCGTCCACCAGGGTGGGGACGTGGGACAAGGTCGCGAACAGGTCGCCGCCGGCGTCCAGCAGCGCGGTGAATCGTCCGCCCGCGTAGGCGCCCGTCTCGCGGGAGACGCCGCGCAGGGCGAGCGTGAACTCGCCGGCGTCGAGCGCCTCGAGGGTGGGGGCGTGCACGTCGAGGAGGAGTTCGAGATGGGGTGGGACGCGCAGGGTGCGGGGGTCGTGGGGGGCGAGGAGGTCGATGGTGGCGTCGTCCAGGACGAGGTCCTCGCCGCGGGCGACGGCTTCGGTGGCGAGCCTGAGCAGGATGCGGTCCCGGTCGGTCGGGGGCTCGGCCGGGGTGGGGGGTGTGCCGTGGAAGGTGTCGGGCAGGCCGATGCCGGTCGCGGGATCGATCAGATCCGACAGTGGGACGGCGGTTCGGGTGCCGTGGACGCGGGTGAAGTGGTCGGTGTAGGCGCGCCAGGCGGGTGAGCCGTGCGGGTGGGGGCCGATGCGGGCGAGGATGCCGGCGAGGTGTTCGATCTCGGTGGCGACGGCCCGGGGCAGGCTCGCGTTCACGTCCGCGCGGGTGTCCACGCTCAGGGGTTGCGCGATCACGTCGGGCACAGCCCTGTTCATCCGGCGGGTCAGCGCGGCGCGGGCGCGGGCGCCCGTGGCGGCGGGGGTGCGGTTGTGTTCGTCCATCGCGTGGTGGATGGCCCGCAGTTGCGCGATCCGGGCCTTCATGTGCGAGGGCGTGTCGGGGGCGGCGTGGTGGAGGGTGCGCAGGATGTGGCCGAGCGCGTCGGTCTCGGTGGCGGGCGGGTGCAGATCGGTGACGAGGAGTCGGTCGGCGAGGAGGGTGTCGACCACGGCGCGGGCACCATCGGGGCCGAGGTCGGGGTGGTGGTAGGCGAGTTCCGCGACGAGTTCGGCGTGACGAATCGGGGCGCAGGCGGCCAGGACCCGCAGGGTGCGCACGTGCGCGGTGTGGGCCACCGACACCTCGTGCACGGTGGTGGCCCTGGTGTTCACCGGGCGGGGTTGCCACGGCAGGATCCACCGGTCGCCGCGCACTACCGCGGCGGAGTTGCACTGCACGCGCAGCAGGTCGCGGACGTCGGGCGTGTTCTCCAGGTCCGCGATCAGGGCGCAGGTCCAGGCGCCCTCGGCGCGGGCGAACGCCCGATGGTCCTGCCCCGCGTGCAGAGTGGCCGTTTCGGCGAACCGGCCTTCGGCGACGCCCGCGAACAGCCCGAACGGCGTCGCCCTGCCCTGTGCCCGCAGCACGTACTTGGCCAGGGACGGCAGGCACCGTCGGACCGCGTCCGCAGTGGGCCGGGGCTCGGAGTCCAGGGCGTCCAGGGCGTCCGCCAGCGCCGGGCTCGCGTGCCGGACGGCATCCGCCAGCGCAGGCAGGCGCCAGGCCGCGCGCATCCACACCAGGCAACGCCACACACCGTCGGGCATGTTGTCGGCGGGGTCCGGCCACGGTGGCAACTCCATCGGGCCGACGAGAGGGGTCCGCAACAGGAACGGGCCCGCGCACACGAACGGCGGCGGAGCGGACGCGAACGTCGAGCCGGTGCGCGCGGGTTCCTCGTCGCCGCCGAAGAACCGCCGGAACGCGTCCGCTGTGTGGGGCACTTCGCGAACACGCCGGTCCAGGGCGGCTACGCCGTCCGCCGGCGTATGTGGGTCCCGGTGCGGCCCGTCGTCGTGGGCGCCGCCGGATGGGGCGATGTCGGCGCCGAGAGAGGTTTCCGGGCCGGGGCTGTTGCCGATCATGGCGTGGCGCTCCTGGTGGACGCGGGGTGAGGGCGTGGTCGCCGGGCGGTGGGACCGGCTGCGGGCCGGGGCCTGTCGTGGGTCATCCGGGGATCGAGTGCACGACGGTGTCCAGGACTTGGTCGATGCGCAGGGTGGTGGTGTCCAGGTCCAGGCGGTGTGCCTGCGGGCGGTGTTCGGCGATCCAGGCGCGGGTGGCCAGGTCGCGTTCGGTGAGGGCGTCGACGTGGACGGGCCGTTCGGGATGGTGGGCCCATTGGAGTTCGCGTCGGGTGTGGCGCACCGGGAGGTCGGCGGTGAGGAACACGTTCAGGGTCGCGTCGGACAGGAGGGTGGGGGCGACGTCGCGGCCGACGACCACGATGTCGCGGTGCTGTGCGCAGATATGCGCGTGGAGGTCGCGGATGGCCTCGCGCCAGTACGGGTCCCCGGCCACGTGGCCGATGTTCGCGCCCGCGCGGGGACCGAACAGGTCGTCGTCGCGGATGTCGATGCCCCGCCACAGCAGGCGTTGTGCGAGGCCCGGTCTTATGACGATCGTCAGGTGGTGCGCGAGGTCGGTGGGCGGTATGCCCTGGGGTATCGCGTGGGCGGCGACGGCGCGGTAGGTGGGTCCGGTGTCCAGGCCCGGCATCCCGAGGGCGTGGGCGAGGCCGAGCATGAGGGTGGTCTTGCCGGCTGCGTTCGGGCCGTCGATCGACATCCGGCCGAAGTCCCACGGCGGGGCGAGGCCGGCGGCCGTCCTGGCTGCGGGTGTCGGGGACGGGCCTGCGCCCGGCAGGGCCGTCCCGACCGTGCCGGGTCCGTCGGGGGTCGGGGCCGGGGGGCGGTGTTCCACCGGGAGGTCTCGCGCGGGCCCTGTCGCGAGGACGCGGGCGAGGTCGCGGTGGAAGGCGTCGCGCATCGGGGCGTCGAGGCCGTCGGCCACGGACGCGAGGTGCAGGGCGAGGACGCCTTTGCGGGCGAGGTCCGCGACGAGCGCGCCGAAAAGAGTGTGGGTTTCCTGCGGGTCGAAGGTGATGGCCTCGGTGGGAAGTGTGTGGTCGTCCGGGGTCCGCACGATCCGTGACCCGCCGCGGGGCGCGGAGGTCACATGGACGGTCCGCTCGGGGCGTCGGCGTGGCGCAGGGGTGATGGCGGGCGGGTGTGGGGTGTGCACCGTCGATTTCCGTTCCATGTCGGGTCGTTGCCGTGTTCGGCCAAGGGATCGAGTGGGGGGCCGGCACCGACGTCGCGCGGTCGGTGCCGGCCGGGTGTGCCTCGCGGTGCGGCAGCGCGGCACGCGCCCGCTCGCCGCGCCACGCCCCGCGGACGCCGTCGGGAGGGGGACGGTCGACCGCGGGGGCGCGGCGGGCGGGCTCCGAGTGGTGGGCCCTCGGGCGAGCGAGTACGGACCCACCCTCGGTCTAGGGAGCCGGTATCCGACCCGGCTCGGGAAGGTGCGGCGCCTGCTCGGGTCTGCGGGGCGCGGGTCGCTGATGGGGGATGCGGGGTGTGTGGGGGCGTCCCATGCGGTGTGTCCAGGCCCCGGGGCGGCCGCCCGGTTGCGTGGGCCCGCCGTGTGCGGCGCCGGTGAGCGTGTGCACGCGGAGCACGTACGGTGTGGGAGCGGCGTGCGGGGATCGCACGAGTCGGTCGACGAAGCCCGGAATGGCTTCGTAGCGCGGGAGTTCGCCGGGCGGCAGCACCCGGACATGGACGCTGTCGTCGTGTGGGTCGTCGGTGGTGTGGCGGCTCAGGACGAGTGCGACGCGGTGTTCGTCGTCGGCGTGGGCCCGATCGGTGACGGCGCACACGAGTTCGGGCGGCAGGCTCCGGTTCGCGCGGCCCGGATTCGCGGTCGGGTCGGCGTCGGCGATGACGGCGGCCGTGGACAGGGCTCCCTCGTCGCCCAGTTCGGCGTGGAGGAGTCCGGTGAGGCACACGGCGGCGTCCTCCGCGCGGCCGGTCGCCGCGAACAGGTGCAGGCACCAGCCCCCGGGGGCTGTGCCGGGGCGGGGTAACACCCGTCGGGTGCCGGGGAGTTCGCGCGGGCCGTGCTGCCGGAACGCGGGCCGAACGAGGTCGATGGTGGTGGAGGTGGTCACCGGTGTGCTCCAGAAGTCGCGAGGAATCGGATCGGGGGGCGGCGCGGTGTTCCTCGGGGGTCCGCGCCGCCCACGGGCGGGTGTCCGCGACGTTGGGGACACCCGCCCTCGCCCACCGGCGTGCCGGTACGTTTCCCGCCGCGGTTGGTCGGGCCGTCGGCGTGCGGTGGGTGGTCCGAGGGGCGGGCGGCTGCGCGGTGTCGGTCAGCGTCGGTGTTCGGTCGCGGCCGTGAACGCCGGGTGGTGCCTGATGCGGTCGGCCGAGGGCCGGTGTTCGCGGCAAGCGCGGCCACACGGGCATCCTGCGGGGCCGCAGCGTCGGTCGAGCGTGTCGCGCATCGCGGACCAGTAGAAGGACAGCGCCTGCAGGAGGATGTCACCGGGCGGGGGATCGCCGTGCGTGGTGGGGAAGGCCAGGGCCAGGTGGGCGGCGAGGTTGTCGCCCACCTCGACGTACGCCGGTGGTGCCGGGAGTCGGGTGAACCAGAGCCCGTCGTCGGTGTACCGCATCGCGTCGGTGTCAACGGTCACCAGTGCCACGGTGGACGGCGGATGCCCGGCGGCGTCGTGTGCGGGGCTCGCCACGGACCGGGTGAGGACGAAGCCGCGGACGACGACGAAGCCGTCGCCGAGGTCTTCGCGCATGCCGATGTGGGCAGCGGCGTCCAGGGCGCCGAGCGCGGCGGGGATGCGCGCGACGCGCACCTCGTGGTCGTCGCGTGCGGCGCCTGGCACCGTCCATCGCACTCGCGCCGATCGTCGGCACGGTGGCGTATCCGGAAGCCGGGCGCGATGTGCGAGCCGGACGTCGGGGTGAAATATGGAGAACGCGTGGAAAACCTCGTCCTGGTCGGCTGCTTCGTCGAGGGATGCGGTGTGCACGCCCCCGGTGACGACCGTCATGGGGGCGGCGGCGGGTTTGTACACGGTCACGGCAGACTCCGGTATCTCGACGATGGGAAGGGCTCGGGAACGGCCCGGGAGCGGGAAGACTCGAACGGGGCTCGGTCGCGTGTGTGGTGTCGATCGCCGCCGGTGTCGCGCTGTCGAGGGTCGGGCGGCGTCGATCATGCGGGAATCGCGTGGGGGCCTCGGGCGATGTCGAGGTAGCGGCGCAGTTGTTCGTCGGTGGGCTCGTGCTCGGCGGGGATGCGTCCGCAGGCGCAGTGTGTCGGGTATGCGTCGGTGAGGGCCTGGTGGAGACTCGTGCGGTAGTGGTCCGCCGCGCGTTCCCGCAGCGCCTCGTCTCGTGGGTTGCCCGGGTCGGCGGCGCGCATCGCCAGGAGGGCGGCGAGGTTGTAACCCAGGGGGACGATCGTCGGGGGCGGGAGCAGGGTGAAGAACAGGCCCCGGTCGGTGGGGACGATGCCCCCGGGGTCGTGGACCAGCGCCAGGGTCAGCGGAGGGCTCCATGCGGCGCAGGCATCGTTCAGGTCCGCGATCGGCGGGAGGTCCAGGCGTCGTATCAGGTCGCCGCGGATCGCGATCCGTTCCCGGTCGCCGAGGGTGAACATGTGGGCGTCGGCGTCCAGACGGCCCAACTCCTCGGGGACGAACGTCGACCAGGCGAGGGTGTCCTCGAAGCCGTGCATCGTCCCCGGAGCGGTGTACTCCACGCGGGCGGTGGACGGCGCCCTGCACGGGAGTACCTCCCGGTGGGCGAGGGCGACCGTCGGGTGCAGGGCCTGGATGGTGTCGGCGTAGTCGATCTGCTCGGCGTGGACCGTGTAGGCCAGGACGGTGTCCTTGTCGTCGACGCGTCTCAGGGGCAGGGTGAGCACGCCCCGGGTGACGGAGTCGAACTCGTCGCCGCGGTGATACCTGGTCATGGACCGAACTCCGGGTTTCGTGTGTGGTCGGAAGGGGCGGGACTGCGGTTGCCTACGGTCGGGCGGGGGAGGTCACGGCTGTACTGCCGGTCGCCGCCCGGGCCGTTCGCGACGCGGTCGAGGGTCGGGCGTCGAGGGCCGCCGGGGTGTGACGATCACGTCGGGGCCGCCGCGTCCGGATCGGACACGGGTGCCTCGGCGGCGATGTCGGCGTACTGGCCCACCTGATGCGCTGCGGGCGCGTGTTCGTCCGGTGTGCGTCCGCAGACGCACAAGGACGTGGGGAAACGGCGCTCGAGGGCGTCGAGGAGGGCCGCCGTGTAGTGCGAGACCACGGCCCTTTCGAACGCGTCGTACTCGCCCTCGCCGACGAGTGCGGGCAGTGCCGCCAGGTAGGCGCCCGCGTTGTAGCCGACGGGGACGACCGCAAGCGGTGGGAGCCGGTGGAACCAGAGGCCGTGGTCGGTGACGACCAGTCCGCGGGCGTCGGTGATCAGACCCAGGGTCAGCGGCGGGCGCCATTTGGCGTGCAGTCGCGCGAGCTGCGGGTTCTCGAGCGATGCGAGGCGGATCGGCAGTCGGCCGCGGGCGACGACTCCGTCGCTCTCGTATGCGCCGACCGCGTGGATGTGTGCGTCGGCGTCCAGGGCGCCGAGTGTGGCCGGGACGCGCCTCCACCACGCGTCGCGGTCGTCGGCCGCGCACTCGACGCCGGGAACCATCCATCGCACCCGGTCGAAGCCGCTCGCGTCCGCCTCGGTCGGGGTGTCGCGGTGCGCGAGGCCCACGTCGGGGTGCAGGCGGGCCATGGAGGCGAAGACGTTCGCCATGTTCGTTGCGACGTCGCACGGCAGGATGTCCACGCCGAGGGTAACCGTGGCGCGGTCGTCGCCGATGTGGTGGATGGGCACGGGTAGAGCTCCGGAGATCGTCGAGGACGGTCGGCCGAGGGGTTCGGTCGGGTGCAGGTCATGCGGTTACCGCCGGTTGCCGCCCGTTCGGCCGCGGGTTCGACGGCCGATGCGGGGACCACGGCATCGCCGGGGGCGGTCGCGCGGCGTGGGGCATGCGGGCGTGTGCGGCGGTTGGTCGGTGCGGCCGGCCCACACGATGGTGCGGCCGAGTCGACGGGTTGCGCCGAAGCGTGTGCTCGTGGCGGCCACCAGGAACAGGCCGCGTCCGCCCTCGGCGTCGTCGCGGGCGGGATCGACCTCGGTCAGCGAACGGGTCGGAGGGAGTCCGTCGTTGACCACGACGATCACGAACTCGTCCGCTCCGGCGAACAGCACCACCATCGCGCTCGCGCATCGAGCGTGGTCGATCGCGTTGGTGAGCAGTTCACTGACGACGAGCGTGGCCCACTCGCGCACATCCTCGGGCGCGCTCCAGGTTTTCAGCGTCTCGGCCACGACGTTGCGGGAGCCGCCGACGTCGGAGGGCGTGTTGCCGGCGGTGAGGCACAGGATCGAACGTCCTCGGCCGGGAAACCGCTTGGATCGGCCCGGCACGACGGTCCCTGAGTCCCGCGGTGTGGTGATCACGGTTCGCCGTCGCGATCGTCGACGGACGTACCGCCGTGGTGCAGCTCCCCGGTGACGGCCCGTCGAGTCACGTCGGGCGGACGGGCCGCGCCGCGAGGGGCGGCGTCGCCTTCGACGCAGCGCAGCGAGTTCGCGTGGACCACGATCGCCGATCGTGCGTCGCAGACGACGAGCGTTCCCGCCTGGCTGCTGGGCCAGGGCACGCGGTCCGGGCGCAGGTGGACGGTGCGCGGTGGGGTGCCCGCCGCGGTGGCCTGGACGAGGTCTCCGGCCTTGAACGGCTGTTGGTGTGCCATGGGTGCGTGTCCTCGGTGTGGGGCGGGTGTTGGTGGGGTGTCGGCGCCGGTCGGTCGGGCGTGTGGGGATGGCCCGGTCGTCTCGGTCTCCGGTGTGCGGGCGACGCTTCCTGCCGCCCCGCTGTGGGGTGTCGGGGGTTGTCGTCCCGCTCAACACTGTGGACCGCATATATTCGTTTCGTCAACTCCCCGAACGCATATATTCAGTTCTGGGGTTGCGCGTATCATGCACTCGGGCACGCCCGTGCCCCCGACCACCGGGGTTGAGACGATGACCGAGGCCAGGCAGCCGTCGCTGCGCAGGCGACGCCTGGGCGCCAGGCTGAAGGGGCTCCGCGAGGGCGCGGGCCTGAAACAGGAGCAGGTCGGGGCGATCCTCGGCTACCGGAACGCGCGGATCAGCCGCATCGAGTCCGGCGAGGGCAAGGTCGAACTCGCCCTGCTCTGGGCCCTCCTGGACGTCTACGGGGTCGATCGGGACTCGCCGCAGGGCCTGGCACTGGCGGACATGGTCGACACCGGCGGCGAGAGGAACTGGTGGCACACCTACCGCTCCCACCTGGGCTCCACCCACGAGGACCTCCTCGGCCTGGAGGCCGACACCGCCCGGCTGTCCAAATGGGAACCGAGCCTGTTCCCCGCCGTGCTGCAGACCGAGCCCTACATCCGCGGCATCCTCGCCGCCGGTCGCGACCTCCACCACGGCGACACCGAACGCCTGGACGCGCACGTGCAGTTGCGCCTGGGGCGCAGCCGCGTCCTGGACCGGGACGACTTCGCCCTGACCGCGGTCGTGGGCGAGAGCGCGCTGCGCACCAGTGCGGATGCCGCGCTCATGCGCGGGCAACTCGACCACGTCGTCGAGGCGTCGCAGCGGCCGAACGTCAGCGTGCGGATCGTCCCGTTCGACTCCGGGTTCAACCTGGGGCCGGACGGCCCGTTCTCGCTGTTCGAGCTTCGCGACGGCAGCCGACTGGTGATGGTGGAATCGCTGCTCAACGTCGTGTACCTGGAGAAGCCCGACGAGTTGCGCGGCTACGCGACCGCGTTCGACCAGCTGTGTGAACGCGCCCTGAACGAGCGGGAGTCGCGCGAGCTGATGCACGCGCGGGCCCGTTCCCTCTGACCGACGACCCACCACAGGAAGGCACGACCGATGGCCACCCCGCCCGCGTCCGGCCCGGAACGATGGACCACGAGTACCCACAGCAACCAGCAGGACTGCGTCCAGTGGCGCAGGGGCGCACGCGGCGTCGACGTCCGCGACTCCAAGGTGGCCGGCCCTCATGCACCCGTCCTCGCCGTCGGCGACGACGGCTGGCGGGCGTTCGTCGCCGGCCTGACGCCGCGAGCCTGAGTCCTGGTCGGGGCGGTCACAGCGCACCGGGGCGCCCGGACGGCACGGCAACACCACCGGCGCGGACGCCGCGTCGGCGCCCCGCCGCGCGCGGGCCCGGACGCCTCCCGCCGCCGCGCGCGTATCTCCGCGCACGCGGACGGTCGGCGGGAACGGGGCGCCGGCGGCAAGGCGGCGGCCACCGGGCACGCGGGGAGCGCCGGCCAGCCGTCGGCCCTTCACGACGCGCCCACCGGGACTCGGCGCCTGCGTCGGAACCGGCCCGGAACCCGGCCGACGCCCAGCCCTCCGACCACTCGCCTCCCGGTGCCCGCACACGCGGAACACGACGCGGCGGCACCGGCACCGGTGGGCCGCTCCTCGACTCCCTCGGGCGATCCCACGCTCCCGCCACCGGGTCGCGCGACGGATCCGGGGGCCAGGCGGCGGGCGTCGAGTTGCACGAACACCGGACGGTGGTCCCCCGCGGCGTCCACCAGGGGATGATCCAGGACCCGGTAGCTTCCCGGGACGAACGCGGCCGCCAGCAGCCGGCTGAACAGGATGTGGTCGATCCGCCCGCCCTGACCGTTGTCGGTCTGCGCGGTGACGGTAACCGTCGGATCCCCGGCGAGGGAGGCGGCGTTGACGAACCCGGCGTCGGCGAGAACGCGCGTGGCCCGCGTGTCGGTGACCCACCGACGACGCAGCCGCCACGCGTCCCACACCCTCCCGAAACCCCGCCACGGCCGTGAACGACTCCGAACCCGTTCGCACCACACCGCCCGGCGTCCCGGCGGCAGCGTCTTGTGCGACCTGGCGTGGGCGGCGAGCAGCCACCACCGGGGTCGGAACTCCCGCATGCCGTCGCGGTCGGGCCACAACGCGTTGAGGTCGCCGGCGATCAACGACCACGCGTCGGGCGCCGCCCGGGCCGCCAGTTGCTGGGCCTCGCGCAGGCGCGCGTCGCCGGACGCGTACGGCCACTGCACCGACCGCACCACCACCGGCACCGGGAACCCCGGCAACATGAGGTGGACGTCCCCGTACTGATCCTCGAACGTCGCCGGATCGTGCCGGTCGTAGTGCCGCTCCACACCCACGCGCGGCCAGCGCACGAACACCACCAGGTCCAACGGGCCACCGCGCCCGGGCGTGCGCAGCGCCCGCATCCCCAGGATCCGCTCGACCTCGAACAGGACGCGTTGACCCTGGGCGCCGTAGCCCCAACCCTCCTGGAGGAAGAGCACGTCGACGTCGCGGAAGAACGGGGCCAGCCGCCTCAGCGGCTCCAGGTCCCAGGTCTCGGTCTCGGGGTCGTGGCATCCGTTGCGCAGGTTGTACGTCGCTACCGTCACCACGTCCTCGTCCTCGCCGTCGTGCGACGCCGGTTGCGGACCGGTGCCGTTCGTGGTGGCTTCGTGGGCGAGGATCGGATCGGGGGTCCATCGCCGCAGGTCGGGCACGGCCGGGCCGTCCGCACGGCACGGGCAGCGGTCGGTCAGGGTGGAGCCGTGTCGAAAGCCCTCCGGGGCTGCGGGATTTCCGCCTCGGGCCGGCCCGGTGGTGACGCCGTACACGTGTGTCGCCTCTCGATGGATCGTCGGATCGTCTGTGCCGCAGCCACGCCGCGCGGTCGCGGCCGCCGCTGCCGGGTCGGGCCCGGAGATGTCGCGCGCCCCGGGTGTCGCTCGGGCGGGCGTCGTTCAGCGCGTGGCGAGGCGGCCCACGCCCGCGAGCTGCCAGTGCGTGCACGGTCCTGACACCTCGTCCGGGCTCCACAGGCCGGGCCGGGTCAAACCGTGCTCGTCCAGGGAGAACCCGTCGAAGAACGCGGCGATCGCGGCGGGGGAGCGGACCGTGAGCTGGGCGGTGGCCTGCGCGTAGGCGTCGATCAGGATTTTCACCTGTTCGGGGGGCGGCCCCTCGTCGGTGACGTGCGAGACCACCAGGCGGCTCCCGGGCGCCGCGGCGTCGCGGAACGCGGCGACGATGCCGTACGGGTCCTCGTCGTCGTCCACGAAGTGCAGAACGGCCCCCAGCACGAGGACGACCGGGCGTTCGAGGTCGAGCGTCGCGCGCAGGGCGGGATCCTCCAGGATCCGGTGCGGCCGGCGCACGTCCCCGGCGATCACCGTGGTGCGGTGGTCCTCGAGGAACGCCCGCCCGTGGGCCAGCACGACGTCCTCGTTGTCGACGTAGACCACCCGCGCCTCGGGGTTCTGCGCCCGGGCGACCTCGTGCACGTTGGGGTCCGCGGGCATGCCCGCGCCCAGGTCGAGGATCTGGTCGATCCCCTCCCCCACGAGACGGTGCACCGCGCGCAGGACGAACTGCCGGTTCTCCTCGGCGGCTTTGTCGATGCCGGGAATCATCTTCATCAGGCGGTCCGCGGCCTCGCGCTCGGCCCCGTAGTTGTCCCTGCCCCCCAGGTAGCCGTTGTACAGGTGGGACGGCCGGGGCCGCGCGGCGCCTTCCGGTGCCGTCGCGGTGTTGTCCGTGTTGTCGTGGTCGGTCATCGTGGCCTCTCGGAATGGGTGGGCCGGTATCCGACCCGCCCGGGACGTCCCGGGCGGGGTGCGGGTGGGCAACTACCTGTCGATCGCGCGTCGCGTGAACGCACGACGGGCGCGGCTGGCCCGGCAACCCGGGTGAACGCGGCCCGGGTCGGGTCGGCGCGTTCGGGCCTGGACGCCGTCCGCGCGGGCGCCATGGGGTGGGCGGAGGGCGGATCACCGGATGAGCTCGGTCCACAGGGCTTGTTCGCGCATCGACGTCGTGGCGCTGCGCATGCCGCGGGCGAGCGCGTCGATGCGCTCGGGGAGCGCGTTGCGCCATGCGGGCAGCCGGGCCAGCCAAGGCAACGCCTGGGACGGTGTGTGGCCGGCGCGTCGCAACTCCCGGTAGAACAGCACCGGTTCCACCCAGGCGGGGCCCACCGCGGCGCGCCCCCAGCCGATCACGCACACGCGCGGGTTGACGGGTTCGGAGTGGACCCGGAGGTTGGTCGGGTGCAGGTTGGTGTGCAGCAGGTAGGGTCCGCGGAGTTCGCGGCGATCGCGCTGGTTGGGTGTGATCGCCCAGCGCTCGAACAGATACGGCAGTCGGGGTCCCTCCTGGCGTCTCCTCGGGGCGGTGAGCGCGCGGGCGACCCGTGGCAGATCCGGGGATCCGGGCTCCAGGTTCGCGGGTCGTCCGATGTGGTGCGCGGTGAGTGTGGCGACCCATCCGCCGACGTCGTACGCGCCGATCAGGCGCGGTGCCAGACCTTCGATCCAGGGTGTGACGGCTGCTTCCCGGCGTACGTACTCGGCGGCGGCGTGGTCGTGGGGCGATGCCTTGACGACCACGGGCGCGTGGGTGCGTGAGCGCAGTACCGCCGCGAGCGGCACGCTGCGTGTCCGGGGCAGCGGGCGGGCGGTGTGGACGGTGCCTATGTCGGACTCGACGGCGTCGCGCAGGACGAACGGCACGTGCGACCAGAGGTGGTTCATGGAGACCTTCGGAGACGATCGGATCTGCGGCTGGCGAAGGGCTGCGAGTCTTGTGTCAGCCCAGTCGGTGGCGGGCCCACCGGCGGGCGGTGTCGGCGAGCGCGCGCGTGTGGGGGCGGGCTCGGGGCGAGCGGGCGATGTACTCCCCCATCCCGGCGAGCTTCGCCGCGAACGCGGTGATCACCGGCTCCTGCGCCTTGGCGAACGCCGGCACGTGCATCGCCCACGCCTCCGCGGCCTCAGGGGTGTGGCCGTCGTGGATGAGGCGGACGACGACGTGGGCGGTGTCGATCCACGCGGCGCCGCGGCCCGACCGGGCCCAGTCGATCACCCGCACCCGCCCGTCCTCGGCGAGCATGTGCGCCGGGTGCAGATCGGCATGTACGAGGGTGTCGCCGTCGAGCCAGGCGCCGCGTTCGAGCGTCGCCAGCACCGCCAAGTGTTCGCGTGCCCACGGGTCGAGATCGGCGGGCGACAGGGCATGGACGGCGGACCATCCCGGCGCACCACCCCACCGGTCGGCGATCGAATGCCGCGCGGCCGTCGGGCACGGTGTCAGCGCCTCGGACATGGTGACCACCAGATCGCCGATCTCGTCCAGGTCACAGGAGGTCGGCACCAGCGACGGATGCCCGCCGGGGACGTACTCGAATCCGAGCATCAGCCACCCGTCCTGCGTAACCTCCCACAGCAGTTGCGGGGCGAGCATCGCGGGCAGGAACGGGGCCACGGCGGCTTCGTTGCGGTGCGTCCACGCATACGGGCGATCCACGCGGACGCCCTTGCAGAACACCGGACCACCGGCGGCGTGGAGCGTCGCGGAGAACTCCGAGGACTTCCCGAACTCGGGAGCACGGGTCCAGCGCAGGGGTCCGGTGTGCAGTTCGATCTTCTCCCGGACGGACGAGGGAAGTTCGGTCCAGGGGTGGCGACGGGGCATCGTCGGCGCTCTCTCGATTCGAGGTGGAAGGGACGCTGGTGCGAGCACTCGCGGCCCGCGACCGGGGCGCCGGTGCGGGGGTTGGATGCGAGGGGTGGTCCGCGGGTCAGTGCAGGCGGACGGGGAGGCTGTCCAGGGTGTTGGCGACCAGGGACGGAACCGGGCGCGGCGGGCGCGCGGTGGTGTCGAGGGCGAGGTGAGGGAAGCGGGTGAACAGGGTTCGCAGGCAGATCCGGGCCTGGAGGCGGGCCAGCGGCGCGCCGGGGCAAAAGTGCGGGCCGTGGCCGAAGGAGAGCAGGCCTGCGGCGGGTCGGCGGGTGATGTCGAAGCGGTCGGCGTCCTCGCCGTGGACGGACCGGTCGCGGCCGGCGGCGGTGTAGGAGGCGATGACGGCGTCGCCGGCTGGGATGGTGGTGCCGGCCAGGGTCACCTCGCGGGTGGTGTAGCGCATGAGGAAGTGGCCGACGGGGCTGTTCCAGCGCAGGGTTTCGTTGACGACGTCCGCCCATGGGTCGGTGTCGCCGTCGTCGGGTGTGCGGGTGGCGAGGGCGCGTTGGTCGGTGTGGGTGAGCAGGGTGTGGACGGCGTTGACGAGCAGGCCGGTGGTCGTCTCGTAGCCGGCCGCGATCGCCAGCCACAGCGTGCCGACGAGTTCCTCGCCGGTGAGGTCGCCCCGGTCGTGATGCGCGATCAGGTCGGTCGTCAGGTCGTCCCCGGGGTGGGCCCGGCGCACCGCGACCAGGTCCTCCAGGCGCCGGGTGATGGCCTGTTGGGTGGCCACCACCTCGTCGGGTGCGGCGGTGGACGTGAAGATGCTCCGGACCAGGCGGCTCAGGTCCTCGAGTTCGCCGTCCGGGATGCCCAGGAGATGTCCGAGGACGGCCAGCGGCAGGGGCGCTGCGAGGTGGGCGCGCAGGTCCACCGGTCCCGGCAGGGCGGCCGCCCGGTCCAGGAACCGGTCGGTGAGGGTGTGGACGTGGGCTTCGAGGGCGAGGACGCGTCGGGGGTTGAGGGCTGTGCGCAACGGGGCGCGCAGGCGGGCGTGTTCGGGTCCGTCGGCGGTGACGGCGTTGTCGACCTTGACCATGCCGATCAGCGGCCAGTCGGCGGGGATGGTGCCCCACCGGTTCCAGGCGCGGTAGTCCTTGACGACGTGCGGGTGGGTGAGGGCCAGGCGCAGGGTGTCGTCGCCCAGGACAATCCAGGCGGGGACGTCGCCGGGCAACAACACGGGTGCGATGGGTCCGTGTGCGCGCAGGCGGCGGATCTCGCCGTGGTGGTCGGGTGCGGCCGGGTCCAGGCGTATCGCGGTCGTCGGGTGCGCGACGGTGGGGTGGGCGGTGGGTTCGGGGGTGTCGATGGCGTGTCTCCCGGGTGAGGGGTGGACGAGCGGACACGGTGCGGTGGGCTAGGGGTTACCCGCGGGCGCGGCGGCGGTGAACCGTGCGGGCAGCGCCTCCAGGGCGGTGCTCCACGGCGACGGTCGCAGGCGCAGCGCTTCCGGTGGGACGGTGCAGGTGAGGTCGGGGAGGCGGTCGAGGACGGCGGAGACGGCGATGCCGGCGATGAGGCGGGCCTGGGGGACGGCGGGGCAGGCGTGGGTGCCGGCGCCGAAGGCGAGGTGGGCGCCGTTGCCGTGGCCGAGGGCGTCCGCGGGGTCGGTGGGGGTGACGGCGGGGTCGGTGTGGGCGCCGCCGATGCCGAGCAGGAGGGCGTCGCCGGCGCGAAGGGTGCGCCCGGCGAGGGTGGTGTCGTGGGCGAGGTAGCGGCCGGGGAAGTTCCGCAGCGGTGGGAAGCAAGTCAGTGCTTCGTCGATGGCCTGGTTGACGGTGCGGCGTCCCCCGGTGAGGGAGTGGGCGAAGCGGGGGTCGACGAGTTTCAGGCGCAGGGTGGAGCCGATGAGGTTGGCCAGGGTCTCGCAGCCGGCGGAGAGCATGACGACGAGTTGCGGCAGGAGTTCCTCGTCGCGGAGTTCGGATCTCAGCAGCCAGGTGGTGAGGTCGTCGCCGGGGTGGGTGCGGCGGTGGTGCAGGAGTTCGGCGAGGATCTGTTCGAACGCGCGGTCCCCGGCCTGGGAGTCGGCCTGGGAGTCGAACAGCTTGTGCATCGCGCGGGCGAGTTCGTCGTCCTGGTCGGGCGGGAGGCCAAACAGGCGGGCGAAGCAGCGCAGCGGCACGACGGTGGCGTAGTCCGCGATCAGGTCCGTCTCGCCGCGGTCGGCGAAGGTGTCGATGACGTGGTCGCACGTGGTGCGCAGGTCGCGGCGCAGGCGTGGGGTGGCGGCGGCGTTCAGGCTGTCTTCGACGATGCGGCGCAGGCGTTGGTGGTCGGGGCCGTCGACGAAGGCGACGTTGTGGGGTCTGTTGGCCATCATCGGCCGCAGACCGCAGTCTTCGGGGACGACGCCGGTGGTGAGGTCTTTCCAGTTCAGGGGGCTGCGGGGGAAGCGGTGGGCGTCGCGGAGCATCTCGGTCAGGGCGTGGTAGCCCAGGACGAGCCAGGCACCGATGCCGGGGGCGAGCAGGACCGGGGCAACGGGTCCGTGGATCGTGCGCAGGGTGGTGTAGAGGGTGTCCATGTCGTCGACGGCGGGTCCGAACAGGGCTGTGGCGCGCGCGAATTCGACGCGGGACGCGGTGGGGCGGTGGGCGGGGCAGCCCGGCGGGGGCGCGACGCCGACCGGCTCGGGGTCGGTGGGGTCGAGGCGTTCGGGGTTGTCGGGGTCGGGGTGGGGGGTCACGTGGGCTCCGTGCGGTGGTCGGGGTGGTGACGTGTTCCGCGATGGTCAGGACGTTGCGGTCCGAAGCGTGGTCGTGGGCGTTGCGGCGGTGGTGGTGATGTGTTCGGCGAGGGTGATCAGGACATTGCGGGCCGAGGTGTGGTCGCGGGCGTCGCAACGGGTGAGGGGGATGTGGTCGGGCAGGTCGAGGGCCTGGCGCAGTGCCGATTCGGGATGGTGGGGGGTGTCGGGGAAGGTGTTGACGGCGACGACGAACGGCACGCCCGTGTCCTCGACACGTTCGAGGGCGGCGAAGCTGTGGTCCAGGCGGCGGGTGTCGACGAGCAGGACGATGCCGTGGGTACCGACGACGAGGTCGTCCCACAGGTGCCAGAAGCGTTGCTGTCCGGGGGTGCCGAACAGGTAGAGCGTGAGCCAGTCGGCGAGGGTCAGGCGCCCGAAGTCCACCCCGACCGTGGTGGTCCTCTTGTCGGGCAGTCCGGTGAGGTCGTCCACCCCGGCGGTGGCGGTGGTCAGCGTCTCCTCGGTGCGCAGCGGCGGGATTTCGCTGACGGCGCCGACCAGGGTGGTCTTGCCGACGCCGAAGGAGCCGGCGATGAGGAATTTGACCACGGTGGTGACGGTGTCCGGCAGGTGCCGGGGGTTAGAGGCGCCTGAGTCCATCGAGGACCGCCTTCATCACGGTGGGATCGGGGCCGGGGGTGGGAGGTGGAGGCGCGCGGGTGACGATCAGGTCGCGGTCGATCAGGTCGGCGACCAGGACCTTGACGACGGCGGGTGCGCGGGTCAGGTGGGCGGAGACCTCGGCCAGGGAGAGCAGTCCGGTGCACAGCCGCAGGATCCGGCGGTGCTCCGTCCGCAGCGGCTCGCCGCGCGTGGCGCCGGTGTCGGTGGGTTCGGCGACGGGCGCGTGCAGGAGCGTGGTCAACGTCAGGCCGCGGTGGGTGGGGTGTGCGCGGCCGCGGGTGACGACGTAGTCGGCGACCGGATGGTCCTGCCCCGAGCTCACCGCACCCCACCCCCGCCGTCCCCGGGGTCACGGTCGCTCCGGCGACCGGTGTCGTCGGGGCGGGTACGGCGCGCGGCCAGGGGTGTGGCGTCGTGCGCGGCGGGCCGGGTGGCGATGGGGGCGGGCGGGGTGGGCGGGCGTTCGTCCAGGTTCGCGCGGATCTCGGTCAGGAGTTTGTGCAGGTGCCCGGTGACCATGCCCGAGTCGACGTCGCGGTCGGCCAGGACTGCGGCGTGGACGTGCCGGCCCGCGCTGATCAGGAACACGAAGCCGTCGTCGAATTCGATGAACTGCTTTTTCACCGCCCCCAGTTCCGCGGCGTCGCCGATCCCCGTACCCAGGGATCGCAGGGCGGTGCCGGCCGCGGCCAGACGCTCGGCCAGAGCCCGCGTGGCGGCGTGCCAGGCCGTGGTGATGCCGTCGTCGCTGAAGGCCACGATCCCGCGCACACCGTGGGTCTCTGCGGCGCACTTCTCGACGAGCCAGTTCAACGTGGGCTGCTCGGTCATGGAGTCGGTCCTTCGTCATCGGAACGGAAATCCGCGCGGGTGGCGTCGGGGGCGGTCTCGGCGGTGGTGTCGGCGGCGGGGGGACTCGGCATCCCGGTCACGAACGCTGACACGAACGGGTCGTAGCGGGGGCCGGAGGTGTCGGATCCACCTTCGGAGGGCGATCCGGCCTCGGGGGGCGTCCCGGCCTCGAAGGGCCTGCGGGAGGCCGGCGCGTCGTGTCCGGCGTCCGCAACCTCCCCAGGCGCCTTCGCGTGGCGTCGGGGGCGCTGCGGCAGGATCGTCGAAACGGGTTCGGGGGCTTCGGATTCGCGGGTGATCGGGGCCGCGGGTATGCCGGCGCGGGCGCTGACGCCGGTCGGGATCGCCCGGGTGCCCGCAGCCACGAGCCGGCGGGGGGCAGGTGGGGTGAGGAGGCGTTCGGGGATCCAGACGACGGCGCGGATGCCGCCGTAGTCGCCGGGCGCCGAAAACCGCACCCGCGCCCCGGTGCGCCCGGCCAGGACACCGACCACCGCCAACCCGAAACGGGGGTTGCCCCCCAGCGTGGCCACGTCCGCGTCGGCGCGATCGACCGCGGACTGGGCGCGTTGCATCGTCTGCGGGTCCATACCGCGGCCGGCGTCCTCGACGATCACACTCGCCCCGTCGTGCCCACGCTCCACCAACACCCGAACGGTGCTCCCCGGCGGACTGAACCACGTCGCGTTCGCCAACAACTCCGCCAACACGTGGATCAACGCCTCCGCGTGCACACCGTCCACGGCCGCGTTCTCGCCGCCCACCACCGACACCCGCAGATAGTCACGGATCCGCGACTGCGCCGCCCCGACCACCTCCGACAACAACAACGGCCGATCCCACGAACGCCCCGGCCGGCCCCCCGACAACACCTCCAGACACTGCGCCGCCCTACCCACCTGCGCCCAGGCGTGCTCGTCACGCATCAACGCGCCCAGCAACGACGAGTCCGTGACCCGCTCCCTCAAAGCGCGGGCATCGGCGATCGCGACCTGCGCCTGGGCCCGCACCCGCTCCGCCAACTCCAAAAACGCGTAGTGCGTGTTCTCCCGCCGACCCCGCTCCTGCTCCAACACGGCGAACACCGCATCCACCAGGGCCTCGTGGGCCGTGTACACCGCACCCGCCCACGGCTCCGCCGGACACGGATCGATCGGTGCGGGCGGCACGTCGGCGCGTCGGGCGTGCGGATCCTCCAGCAACACCGGCATCCGCACCTCGGCGAGATGCCGCGTGGCATCCGTCAGACGCGACAGCGCCCGCTCCGACAGGCACACCGACGCGACGAGTTCCTCGTTCCGCTGCCGCGTCCGATCCCAGCGGCCGTGCCAGTATCCGCGCACGCGCCTCGCCGCCAGGGCGAGCGGGACCCCGGCAACGGTCGTGGACACCGCGCAGCCCAGCACCACCCCAGCCCACGGGCTCACCTGCAGGACGTCGGCCGCCGTCGCCGCGGCGCAACCGGTGACGAGTCCCGCACCGAAGGGCCACAACGGCAACGACGACTCACGCACGGGCTTGGGCACTCGAGGGGTGGAACGCATGGGAAGGTCCTTCGTGGTCAACACGGGCAGGGGTCCGGAGCGGGCGATGGTGGGGTGGACCGGTACTACGGCGCGGCGATGGTGGGAGTCGGTGGTTCGCGGGGGTTGAACTGTGGGGGTCGGGTCAGGGGTCGGGGACGATCTCGGCGGAGGTCACCGTGCCCGTGACCTGTCGTTGGCCGCCCAGCAGGCCGGGAATCGTGAACGTGACGGACCACCGCCCGCCCCATACGGGTTTCACGATCCGGCCGGGGGATCTCGCGGGGACCGCCGGGCAGCGGAACCTTCCAGGCAGCGCGGTCTTCGCCCGCACCCGATCGCCCACCTTCATCGCCCGGCCCCTGCCTTTTCCGGACGGCTGCGGCGCGGCACCCATGCGAAAGGTGAGACCGCTATGGGGACTTGGGCTGTGACAGGAGCGATCGTCGTCACGGGCGGATCCTTTGTGACCGGCAACGGTTGTCTGGCCCTCGCAATCGCCGAGCGCGGAGCGCGGCTCGTTACGAGAAGGCGCGAGCCGTACCTCGTAGGGTGCGCACGGGACCGGGCTGCGGAGCGGTGAATTCTGGGCAGCGGCACGCGTCCCCGTCTCCGTCTCCGAGGTGCGAACGTCGCCGCGCAACACCAGGTGTTCGGCACGGGCGTAGCCTGCGGTTTGCCAGAAAACGGCCTTGCCGCCGATGCCGTCCGCTTGCGTTCCCCAGGCGCCTCGGAGTGCGTCCACCATGATCATGCCGCGGCCGGATTCCCATCCGTCGCCGGCATCGAGCACGCGGGGTTCGGTCGGAGATTTGTCCCAGACCTGGAAACGCACCTGGGAGCCGGCGCGGTACGCGCTCAGCCGCAGGCGATCGCCTTCGACGCCGCCGTGCGTGAGTGCGTTGGCCAGGATTTCACCGGCCGCGAGGGTGACCGCGTACCGGGTGTCGGCGTCGACTCCCAATCCGGCCAGCCAGGAGGTCAGCTCGTGACGCAGACGCGGAACGTCTTCGAGGGTGGCCCGGTCGCAGGTCCAGTTCGTGCTGTCGAAACGGCTATCGGACACGGCAATTCGACCTCCTCGGGGCCGTGATCATCCGCTGCGGTCGCGGGCGATGTGGGTGGGGTGGAATCGGGAGTCGAACGGCGGTGGCAGGCACGGCGGGTCCGTCGACGGCGTGGGTGGAGGGGATTCGATGTGCGGGGCCGACGCCGTCGAAAGCGAGGCGTCGGTGATCCGCACGCCCCCACAATTGCGCTTCGGCGCCGGAGTCTCCACGTTGCGGCTCCGCCATCTCACCGTCATCTTGCGGTACCGCGACCATCGAATCGTCACACAACGCATTGATCAAAATGCCTATAACGGTCCACGATGCACCTAGGGGTCACTGTCTGTGGTCATCGCGACCGGTGTCCTCAGTCGAGGATGACGGCAAGATGGCGGTCTCCTCGCGTGGAGAAGGAGCCGTGCCGTCGCCAAGGTAGGCGTGTGTCCCGATGTCCGCGCAGCTTCCCGCGCGGCGTCGCCGGAAACGCACGACGTGAAGGAGAACGACGTTGTCGACGATGTCCGAGAACCCCCCGGAAGCGTGGACGGCTCCGGCGCGGGCCCGGCCCGCGGAGCGGGCCTGGCGCCCGCGGCCCCCGGGCAACGTGGCCCGGCAGCTGTCGTCCGCAGTCTCCGCCGGTGCGTTGGCGGTGGGCTGTCGCGCCATCGGCGGGCCCGCCACGGTCGACGACCGGGCCCTGGGCTGGGCACGGGTGGATTCCGCACGCTCGGCTGAGGGTCTGCACGCGGCGATCGAACGCGGATCGAATCTCTTCGACGTCGCGGACGTGTTCGGCCACGGCCACGCGGAACGTCTGCTCGGTCGCGTCCTTCGCGACTATCGACGGGAGGATCTGAGAATCGTCGGGCGAGTGGGCCGGGTGCGCGGTTCGTCGGAGCACCCGTTCGCCGGCACCACGGTGCGACGGCAGTTCGAGCAGACGTTGGAGAACCTGCGTACGGACTACCTCGACGTCTACTGCCTCGATCACCACGACTTCGGACCCGACGACGACCATCTCGGCGAGAGCCTCGCGCAAATGCGGGCCCTTCGCGAGGACGAACACGTGCGCGCGATCGCCATGCGCGGACCCGATCCGTTCGCCGAGGACCCTCACGCCGCCGGCATGCGCTTCGCGCGCCTGTTCCGCGTCATCCGCCCCGACGTCGTCTCGCTGCGCTTCAACGGCCTGTGCCCCACGACCTCCGTCGACGGCGAGGACATGTTCGCGTTCACCGCCCGGCACGGTGTCGGGCTCCTCCTTCACGAGCCACTGGGCCAGGGCGTGCTCACCGGGAAGTACGATCCCGCCTGCCCACCCTCGTTCGGCCGAGGAGACGGTCGCGGGCACGAGGCCTGGTTCACCAAGACCGGGCTCACCGCGATCGAGCCGGGACTGCGCCTGCTGCGGGAGCGCTTCGGTCACGCACCCGCCGACCTGGCCCGCGTCGCCCTCCAACACTGCCTGCGCCAAGCCGACCACGCCGCGGTCCTGGTCGGGTTCACCTGCGTCGAGCAGATCCTCCACAACCACCAGAGCACGTACGAACTCGACGACGCGGACCTGGACTTCGTGGACGAGACGTATCGGGGAATGCGAACCGCGTTGTCCCTGGCGGGCATCGGGCCGGCTCCCCGATGACGTCGCCCTCTTCCGTCATCGACCGGCGCGAGGGCGACCTCACCAGGACGGCAGGCCGTCCTGGAGGTAGCGCGGCCGGCCCTCGTCCAGCGCGGCCAACGCCTGAGCGGTGCGCCTGCGCTGTCGTTCGGTGAGCAGATCCAGCGCCCGGTCGCGAGGAAAGAACCCGCATCGCGCCAGTTCCGCGTCGCGCGGACGAAGCGTCGCGCACACGCTCGGCGGGAGGGTTCCCGCGTCGAAGACGAATGCCACGAGGTCGTCCCACGGGCCGTGCGGGGACACCCAGTCCACACACAGCAGGGAACCGACCGTGATCATCAGGCCCAGCTCCTCCGCGAGTTCGCGCCTCACGGCGTCCACCGGGGGCTCGTTCGTCTCGGCCATGCCCCCCGGCAGGTCCCATCCGCTTTTGTACGTCGGGTCCACCAGCAGGACGCGCCCGTCGTGATCGCGAAGCAGCGCGTCGGCCACCACACGCTTTCGCGCCTGTGTCGCGTTGCCGTGTGCGAGATACGCGTCCCATCGGGGCCCGTGCCGTTCGGGTGGGGGCTTCACGGGCGCGGGCCCGCCGGTGCGACGGCCGGCAGCAGAGGCCGCAGAAGGCGCCCGCGTTGACGGTTCACCCTCGCGACACCGTCGCGGAATTCGGCGACGACGCGCAGGTCACGGTAGGAATCGAGGGATCGGGCGAGACCGGTCAGGTCACGAGTGATCCTGACGGAGCCGATCGTCAGGCAGCTGTCCAAGATGTCGCTCCCCACCGCGGAGGCCCGTTCCGGCTCCCGCCGGTCGACGAGAATGCGTGCGAGGCGGATGGTGCCGAAAGCATGCCCGCGACCGGGCTGTCGATCCCGCAGTCGCACCGCGCGCTGCGCCTCGAGGTCGGCGGCGCCGAACAGACGCAGGTCGCGCAGCATCAAAGCCGTCTCCCCCGCGAGCGCGCCCTCGTCGAACGGGGCGACCCACCACGGTGGCGGGCCGGCCTGCGTCCGGCCGAGTTCGCGTCGAGCCTCGGCCATCGCGCCGTAGGCGCCCGCGCGGTCACGGCCGCGGGCGAGAGCGCGCGCCCGCATCGCGAGCAAGCGCGCGGACAATGCCGGTGGGCGTTCTTTGGTGTCCAGCATCGTGAGTGCCGACGCGGCCAGGTCGGCGGCCTCCCCCGGCCGGTCACCCTCCAGCGCGAGATGGCTCATCGCGGCCAGCACGTTCGCCGACAACGTGGCGTCGGGTACCGATCGGGCGAACGCCAAGGCCTTCGCAAAATGTGCCCCCGCAAGATCGTCACGACCGAGATCGTGGGCCATCCAACCCGCCATGTCGGTCAGCACCACCGCGGCTCGAAACGCCGACTGCGCGTCGGCTTCGCAGGCGTCGAACAGCACGGGCGCGACGTCGGATCGCAGATACCGCAGCACATGCGGATACACCTGGGCGGCGCCCAGCCGTCGATCCGCTCGCCGAAAGGCGTCCATGGCCTCGGCGAAAGACAGGTCGGCGGAATCGACCCCGGCACGGCCCGGTGAACCGTCCGCGTTTCCGACTTGATAAAGAGTCGCCTCGTCCGGGCGAGGGGTGCGCGTTGCGAACAGGGCCGAGCCGGGCCGGCCCAGCATGTGTTCGAGGACACGACGCGACTGCGCCTGGGGGCGGACCTCCCCCGCCATCCATCGTTCGAAGGTCCGCCGGGACAGCGACACCCGATGCAGAGCCGGTTCACGCTCGCGGGCGGCCAACGCATCCCGGGCCAGCGCGAACTTCACATCGAAAGTGGAGAACTGACTCCACCCCCGAACGAACACCATCTCGCGAAAGAGCGTGTCGCGCACCACCGTTCCTCCCCATTCCTCGCACGTACCCGCACGCTGATCTACGACGGTCCTCCGGGCAGCAAACCGTCGACGACAGGCTCCCGACACGCAGGACCGGACCGACGATCGGACCGATCGTCCCCGGCCGGCTGGTGCGACACGGTGGCCCCGCCGAAACGACCGAGGCTCGGCCCGCCGGAGCGAGAACCGAACAGTTCACCGGCCGGCACACCGAGAAGATGTTCAAGAACCCTGCATGTACCGACCGGCGGACGTGCCTCGAAATCACCCGTCAGCCACCCCTCGAACACCCCCCGGGAGACAACGACTCGGCGCAGTCGCGAATCACGTTCGGCCCGGGCGAGCGTGTCCCGCGCCCGGGCGAATTTGGCATCGAACGTGGTGAAGTGGCTCCACCGTCGCTCGAGAACGATGCTGCGGAAAAGGGTCGATCTCACGGCGGTCCATCCTCCTGAGCACGCACGGCCTCGTGTCACCGGTTGTCAGGCTCCCCACGCGGAACGTGATCCGGCCAGAATGCTCCTCCATGGCAGTCACAGCAACACGTACCGACAAATTGCGACCGGCTCGTGTTGTCGCGGAACCCTCGCAGCCGCCACACTGACGGACATGCCTCACACCAAGGCGTCGCCCGCGTCCATCGCTCGGATCGAACTCGGCGAACTGATCAAGCAGTTGCGGACCCTGGCCGGGCTGACACTGACCGAGGCCGCACACGAACTCGGGATCGACGCCCCCCGGCTCAGCCGGTTGGAGAACGCAGAGGGGCAACTGCGCCCCGCCCTGGCCGAGCGTCTCTTCGGCCTCTATCAGGCAAACGACCGCGACCGCGCCCATGTGCTGGCCCTTATGGAGGCGGACGCCGCCGCCGTCGCACAGCAACGCAGACCGAAGTGGTGGAAGGGCGCCGCGGACCTGCTCGTCCCGATGGGATTCGACGGATTCCTCAAACTCGAACGCATGGCCAACGTGCTCCGCAACTACGAGCCCCGCGTGATCCAGGGACGGCTGCAGACGCGGGCATATGCCGAAAGGGTCGTGACGGGCAGCCGACTGGGCATCAAACCCGACGAGGTCAAAGCACTCGTCGACGTGCGCATGAGACGTCAACGCGACGTACGCGACGGTGAGATCCGACGCTTCGAAGCGCTCGTCGAGGAATCGACCCTCCGCTTCCCCGGCGTCGAACCCGACGTGATGCGCGAACAGATCGACGCGTTGCTCACCTCGTCGCACGACCCCCTCAACACCATCCGCGTCCTACCGATCGCCACCGGCTTCCATCCGGGCATGACCGGCCCGTTCATGCTCATGGAGTTCCCGAACACCCAGCGTCGGGCGGTGTGGGCGGAACTCGAACGCAGATCCGTCTTCTTCGAGTCGCCCGCCGACGTGGACGTGTACGTCGAGGCGTTCGACGACATGTGGAACAACCGGGCCCTCACCCCGAGGAGACCCGCGACCTTCTCGCCGACATACTCCGGGAGTTCCCGAAATGATCAAGCCCTCGCCCTCCGCGTTCGACCTCGACGCCCTGACCTGGCGCAAGTCCGCCCTCAGCACCCAGGGAAACTGCCCGGAGCTGGCCCGGTCCGGGCCCTGGGTCCTCCTGCGCGACGACGCGGACCCGAGCACACCGCCGACCGTGTGGACCGTGGAAGAGATCGCCTGCCTGTTCCAAAGCATCAAGGAAGGCGAGTTCGACCACCTGACCACCTGACCGCAGGCAACGCAGCCGCCGGGGGCCGAATCCAGGCGCCCGGCTTCCCGACCCCCGTTCTTCGGTCCGGCCCGGACCACCGGCCTCGCCCCGCCTCGGCACCGGTGTCGCAACCTCGCCCATCGCGAGCCGTCCACGTCCTCCGGGCAAGGGGGCTGCCACGGGTCCCCGGGGAAGGAGAGGATTCATGCGAACCACCCGCCTGCGCACGCTGGTATTGGCGAACGGCTGGAACGCCTACGAGACCTTCGACGCGAAGTTCCGCAACGCCCGGGACGCGCTCGCAGGCCGCGAACGCGAACCACGCCTTCACCGCGTGACAGTTGCGCGCCGCACCTTCGAACGCTGGATGGCCGGCGACATCAAGTCCCTGCCCCACAACGACACACGAAGAATCCTCGAGTACATGTTCGGCGTGCGGGCCGTCGAGCTGTTCGGCTCCCCATCCGGCGTCCTCGCAGCGCCCGCGTTCGACCGCGGCGAGGACCGACTCGCTTCGGCCAGGCCCACGACTCACCCCGGTACACCGAGGGGCATCCTGGAAGGACGCGAACCATCGCCGACCGGGAGCTCCGAAGTGGAACGTCGTGTATTCCTCGCCACCGATACCTGGGGCGCCATAGGCGGCCTCGCCCCGCCGAAACTCAATCCTCTCCTCTCACCCGCCGTTCCACCATCGACTCCCTCGCGAATCACCCCACAGGAGATCGGTCAACTGACGGAACTCGCCGACGTGCTCCACCGCTGGGACAACACCCACGGCGGTGGAGGAGTCCTCGAACTCCTCGCAAGCCACTGCATCCGGTGGGCCGTCGGCCTCCTCGCGGCCGACTGTCCGGTGCACCTTCGCTCCGCATTCCTGGCCGCCGTTGCCCGACTGGGTCTGGTCGCGGGAGCCACCCAATTCGACATGTGCCGCCACGAGCAGGCGCGCAGCGCGTTCGGGCTCGCAGTGGAGTGTGCCGAGGTCGGCGATCACTGGCTCCTGAGGGCGAAGGCCTACTCCTACCTCGCACGTCAGGCCGTTTGGATCGGCGACGCCGAAACCGGCCTCGCACACGCCGAGCGAGGCCTCACCCACGCCGATCGCCTGCCCGCCAACGCACGCGCGATGCTGCACACCGCCCGAGCCCGGGCCCACGGACGGATGGGCCACGTCCGAGAAGCCCTCGCCGCCGTGGGCGCCGCCGACGACGCCTTCGTCCCCGGACGGCTCACCGACGACACCCATCCGTTAATGGCGTACTACGACGAGGCCCAGCACAACGGCGACACCGCACACGCGCTGTTCGACCTCGTCATTCTCCGGGGCCGCGACCCAGCGGACGCGCAGGAGCGCTTCCGCACCGCCGTGCGCACGCACAAACCGCAGTTCGTCCGGTCCAAGACCATCTCCGGCACCAAACTCGCCTCACTCGTCATGCGCACGGGCGACCCGCGGGAAGCGGCATCGATCGGACACAAGGCACTCGAAACGGGCGGCGGACTGACCTCCCGCAGAACGGCCGAAGACCTTCGCGAACTCGCCGGATTCGCCAGTCGGCACGCGCAAGTCCCCGAGACCGTCACCCTCCGGGAAGCGATCACCTCTACCTTGCAGGCATGACGAACACGGCGGAACCCGACCGCGAAGCCCTTGAAGAAGCCTGCGTCGCCATCGGTCTCGACCCTCGCGGGGCACAGCCGATACGCATCGCCGAGAACCAAATCTGGCGGTTGACAGCGGGTGTCGTCGTGAGGATGACCCCGCCCGGCCGACGTACGAGCGCCGAGCGAGAGATCCGCATCGCCCGCTGGCTCACCGACCACGGCATCCCCGCCGTAGTCCCGCTCGACGTCCAACAACCCCTGGAACACCGCGGCCGAACAGTGACCTTCTGGGAACAGGCCCCACCGCACTCCCCCGGCACGATCAGCGACGTCGCACTCACCCTCAAGGAACTCCACGCTCTGCCCCTGCCCGGGTTCGACATCGGCCATCTCGATCCGTTCGTCCGGATCCCGGAAAGACTTGCCGCCGCGGGCACACTCGCCGACGACGACCGCCGATGGCTCCTCGACCTGCAGCGCGATCTCTCGGAGCGTTGGGCTGCGGGCCTCCCCGACGGCCTGCCCCTAAGGGCAATCCACGGCGACGCGTGGCCGGGCAACATCGTCCGGGTCGGCAATGGGCGACTCCTGATGGACCTGGAGCGCTTCTCCGTGGGGCCACCCGAATGGGATCTCGTCTCGACCGCCGTACGCACCAAGACCACGGGCGCGACCTCACCGGGCGAATACGAAGAATTCTGCGCCGTCTACGGCCATGACGTCACCACCTGGGCCGGGTACGAAACCCTGGCAGCCACCCGCGAGTTGCGCATGACCACGTACGCCGCGCTACACGCCGCCGGCCACCCTGCCTGGCGCGAGCAGGCACAATTCAGAGTGGACTGCCTTCGTGGGCGACACGGGCCCCGGCCATGGCACTGGACCGGCATCGTGTAGTCCCCAGCACGAGGACGCGGATCACGGCCCACAGGGTACGGCTTGCTTCGCAAAGCCTCGTTCAACGAGTCGCCTCGGTAGGGCCTGTGCCCCTACACTCCCCCGACAGTGAGGTGTCACGTTCACCACCCGGCACGGTATGGGGCTACTCCTTCACTACACGCTGGTCCAAGAGGTACTGACCGGCAAGTACGCGCCGAAGTGCCCACCGCTCTTCGCGGCCCGGAACGGTCAGGCACGCGAACGATGGTTCACTGCGGTCGGACTCGCCGCGACCGAACCCGAACTGCCGGCTGCGGGGTCGCTGACCGCGCGCCGTCCACGCGGCGGCCGGGGACACCGAGCTGGGCTCGAACGTACTCGCCTTCTGGGCGGTCGCCGCCTACAACAACGATCGCACGGCCGACGGCGAGTCGATGATCGCCTGCGCGGCGTCCGCGTTTCCGCGTGGGGTCCGTGTCGGGGGCGTCGTCCGTTGAACACGAACGGTGTTTCGCCTCGTTCGGGCCTTCCTCGGCGGCGTGCAATACGGCATCCGCCCCCGAGACACCGTGTATATCGGGAACGATCACGTCCGTGGGTCGACCACGTGCCATCGTCTTCCGCCGCATTCGGTTGCTCGCGATGGCCGAAAGCAACATGCTTGATCCCGCCACCCGATCGACTTACACGATGCCGCGTCGTCGGCGACAGACTTGCGCCTGGGAGTGGCAGAAGGAGAGGTCGGCGTTGCGTAGCACGCTCTTTCGGGAGTCGGTTCTCGCCCGCCGGTGGAACCTGTTCGCCACGTTCGCTGCGAAGTTCGCGCTGGCGCGCGATGCGTTGGCCGACCGCGAGCGCGATCCCCGGCTGCGGCGGGTCAGCGTTTCCGAGCGCACCTTCGACCGTTGGATGGCGGGTGACGTCAAAGGGCTCCCGTACCCCAACACCTGCCGAGTCCTGGAGCACCTGTTCGGCGTCGAGGCCGAACGGCTCTTTGCTCCCCCGACGCCCGCGCCTACGCACCCTGTCTCCGATCGAGGGGCGAGGGTTGCTGACCGGCGGGAGCTGCGCCTCCAGGACACGGAGTCCACGGATCCGTACGGTCCCGGAGAGGAGAGCGTGGGCGATCGGCTCCTCACGGGTGTGCGGGAGGCCGCGGACGTGTCGTGGGCCTTCGTGCGTTCGATGGACGGGAGCAACGTCGACGCGTACGAACTCGACTTCTGGCAGCGGGAGATCGCGGGTCTGGCGAACGCGTACGTACACGCCCCGCTGCGGCCGCTGTTCCGCGAACTCGTGGTCGTGCGGGACCACTTGTTCGCGTTGCTGCGTGGCCGGCAGACGCCGGGGCAACGACGCACACTGCTGCTCCTGGCGGGCACGAGTTGCCTCCTCTTGGCGCACGCCAGTCAAAACCTCGGCGACCCGCACTCCGCCATGCGCCAGATCCGGGCCGCCCGGGCGTGCGCGGACGAAGGCGATCAACCGCACCTGCTCGCCTGGGCGCACGGCACCGCCGCGCTGATCGCCGAGTGGTCGCCCCGGCATCTGCAGGCCGCACCGGACCTCGCCGCCCACGGCGTCGAACTGTCCCCGAAGGGGCCGTCCCGGGTCCGCAACCTCGCCGTTCGCGCCCGCGCCGCGGCCAGGATCGGCGACACGGCCACCGCGTCGGCGGTGCTGGAACTCCTGGACCGCGAACGGAACCGGCAACCGTCCCGGGACGCCATGGCCGACTTCGGCGGTCTGCTGTCCTTTCCCGAGGCCAAGTGCGAGTACTACCTGGGCGGAACGTACCTGCTCCTGGGGCGCCACGTCGAAGCCGAACACCACGCCCGGTCCGCGATCGCGATGTACGAGGCCGGGCCGGCGGATCAGCGCTCCTACGGCGACGAGACCCTCGCCCGGTTCGACGTGATCGCGGCCCGACTGATCGAAGGCGACCTGGCAACCGCACGGCTCGGCTTCGAACACATCCTGAGCGTTCCGTCGGAGAAACACATCGGGCAGTTCGACGGCGCCCTCGATCGCCTGCTCCCGCTCGCACGAACCCCGCAGGCCCGAGCCCTCGTCGAGGACGTCCGCAACGAGTGGGCCCCGCCGAAGATCGCCTCCGAACACCCGCTACCGTCGCCATGATGACGAAAGCCACCCCCACCGAGGCCGTCGCCCGCGACGCGAGCAACGCCGCCGGGCTGGACACCGACGGCCTGCGGCTGTTGGGCGACCACGCCACCGCCGTCCACCTGCTGCCCCGCGAGCGCCTGGTCGTGCGCGTCCGCGGACCACAAACCCTGGAATCGGCAATCCGCGCAGTGGCCCTGACACGCCGGCTGGATGGTTACGATCTCCCCGTCACACGGCCCGCCCGGTCGCTGGAGCCCGTCGTGCACGACGGCCACGTCCTCACCTGGTGGGAGTACTACCCCCAGCCGCCCGGATGGCGCCCCGACGCGGCGGAACTCGGCTCCATCCTGCGCCGGTTGCACGCCCTGCCCCAGCCGCCCGAACCGCCCCCGACGTATCGCCCGCTCGCGGACCTCGCCGACCGGGTCGCCGCGAGCACGACCCTCGACCAAACCGACAAGGCCTGGCTGGCGGCACGCATCGACACCCTGCTGGAGCGCTACGAGCACCTGACGTTCCCCCTGGGCCCGGCCGGACTTATCCATGGCGACGCCTACCCGGGCAACCTGCTCGCCGACAGGCACCTGACGCGCCTGGGCGACTGGGACGAAGCCGCCCACGGCCCGCGCGAGCTCGACCTCGTCAACACCTACCAGGGCACACGCTTCGGCCGCGGCGAACCCGAACTCGAACGCTTCGCCGATGCCTACGGCTTCGACCCTCGCCGCTGGGACGGCTTCTCGGTCCTGCGCGAGATGCGCGACCTGCACACTCTCGGATCCTTCATCCGACGTGCCGACGCCCGCGACCGAAACGCCCACCGTGAACTCGCACACCGCATCACCACCCTGCGCACGGGGGACGAACAAGCCCGATGGGCCCCGGCCTAGGCACCGCGACAGGCAAGCAAAGCCCGATCTACCCGCCCAGGCACCCCGACCCCCCGCATACACCGCCCGGAGCACCGCCCGCCGACCGCTCCAGGCCGGGGCTTCCGCACGCCGCGGCTCGTGTGCGGTAAGCACACCACAGGCGGCCTGCGGCGGCCGGCAAACTCAGGCACGGGCAACGTCGGAACAGGACGACGCCTCATGTCCCCTGCCGCCCGAAGGCGGGCGGCAGGTGGCGAAGGTCGTTCGCGGCACCGCCATCTTGCCGTCATCCCATTCCCGCGTCGGCATATCGCGGTATCACACAACGTGAGACCGACGGCTGTTTTACATCACTCCGTCGTATTCACAGACGTGAGATCACTACACCAAGGCACAATCCTTGCGGTTGGATGCTCCGAGGATGACGGCAAGACGGCGGTCGCGCCGGGTGGAATCGGCACCGCCCGAGCGCGATGATTTTCCCGGGGCACCGCTTCCGCGCCGGTAATCCTCCCCGGCCGTGACCTGTCCTCGCCGACCATCGACGTGGCCGGCGAATCGGTATCCGCCCTCCGCAACCGCACGAGAGGGATCACATATGACACCCAGTGCGATCACGCACGCCCTGAATCAGTGCTCGGATCCCGGCCGCGCGCTCTTCGCGCGGCTGGGCCTGCTGCCCGGCGTCCCACTCACCACTCGGGCCGTAGCCGCGCTCGACGGCGACGCCTCCCGCGCCGCGCAAGCCGTCGCCGAACTGCACGAACGCGATCTCGTTACCGACGCACGCGACACCCCCGGCTTCCACGTCGTCACGACGGCGGCCCGACCCGTGAGCGAGAGCAAGGCCGCCGAACTGCCCACGGAAGAACGCGACGCCGCGAGGACACGGTTGCTCGACTACCACCTCGCCGCATCCGCCGACGCCGCCCGGACCCTGCACCCGGAACGCCGACAGTTGGAGGCGACCGGTCGCGGTCCCGGCGTGCCGGCCGTGCAATTCGCCGACACCGGCGAGGCACTGCTGTGGTCCCTCGCGGAATTGCCCGCCGTCATGGCCGACATCCGCCACTGCGCGGGCACGCGAGAGGGCTGGCGAAGTGCGGCGGTGTTGGCGGACTGCCTGTGGTCGTGCGCGCTGCGGGTCGACATCGACGCCGAGGTGCGCGAGGCCCATCGACTCGCGCTGGACGCGGCGCGGCTGTACGCGGGTCCGGACGCCGACGGTGCGGACGTCTTGGGGCGCATGCTCACCTCCTCGGGTTTGCTGGAGTCTCCGCACGACCCCGAGTTGTCGCTGCGCCTGCTGCTGCAGGCCGAGGAGCATCACCGCACGCACGGTCGCCCGCGCGAGGCGGCGTGCGCGGTGCACTACCGGGCCCGCACCCACGCAAAGTTGGGACAGGACGCGGACGCCGACACGACCTTCCTGCACGCGATCCGTCTGTGCCACACCGCGGGTGATCACCGCACGGCGGGCCTGGCATACCTGGAACGCGCCCTGGCGGCATACGCCGCCGGTCGAAATGTGCACGCGGCGGCGTATGGGACCACCGCACGGCACCTCCTCGCCCAGGCCCGCGACGTCTTCAATACGGCCCTGGCCGACCACTGTTGCGGGCGAGCGCTCCTCGCGGCCGACGCACCCGAGGAAGCCCGCCCCCACCTGGTCGAAGCCCTGACCGGCCTGCGGCGCGCGGGCGACACCAAACACATCGACGCGGTCCTGGCGGACCTGGCCGCGTGCGACCCGGTCACGGACCACTGATCGCGCCGAACGACAGCACGGGCCGAACGCACCACATCGGGCCGGCACATGCAACGCGAACCGCCCATCGCCCGCACGCCCCCGCGACAACCACCGCGATCACCTCACCCCTCCGGAGTCATGATGGACGCCGACACCTGGGCCGCGATCGAGCAACTGCGCCGCTGGCTCGACGCACACCACCACGCAGCCGGCGACGATCCGGTCCCGCTGCGCATCCTCAAGATCATGGAGGAGGCCGGCGAGGTCGCCGCGGCCTACCACGGTGTCCTCGGAGCGAACCCACGCAAGGGAGTCACCCACACGTTGGACGACGTCCGGCTGGAACTGTGCGACGTCATCGCAACGGCCGCCGTCGCACTCGCAACGCTCTGCCCCGACCCCCAGGCGGAGTTCCGCAGACACCTCGACCACCTCGTCCAACGCGCTCTGCCGCCGAACACCCCCCGCCCCTGACCCCGACCCGGGCCCCGACCCGAAACACCCGCCAACGCACCCGCGGCCCCGGCGCGTTCGTCCATCGGTTCGCGCTCCCGCGCCTGCCCCCACCACCGGCACTGCACCAAGAAGCCCCGAGTACAACGACCCTCCGGCTCCCGAGCACGGCAACAATCGACGAGCGGCCCGGGACCACGCGTAGCGCGAACATGCCGCCGCACGTGGGCCGACCACCGTGTTCCACACGACGCCGTCGTCCGGGACCGGTTGTGTCCCCGCCGCGCCGCACGTGCCGCCGGCCTCGGGCCGACACCGAGACAGCACGGATCCGAGCAGGACCGACCGGAACCGGAGGACCCTCCCATGGATCGACTTCTCGCCCGGCCCCGTGGGCCGCGACCCCTCACGCCACCGCGCTCCACCGCCGCGCTTCGGCACGCGGGCGCGGTGTCGGGATGATCCGGCCGCGCCGGGCGCGGCGCAATCGTGCGGCGGAGGCGATGGCGGTCGGTGACGCGAGCGGCCGGGAGCTGTTCGGCGGCAAACTCAAACCCACCTGGGGTCGGCACCTCCATCGCGGTGCCCACACGGAACTGTCGTTCCTGGGGACGTTGCGGCGGCTGCCGCGTCTGATCGCCCGATCGGTGCGCCTCGGATGGGCCGCGGATCGAATCGCGCTGCTGGTGGTGGCGTTCGCCCAGATCGGGCAGGGCGTCACCTCCGCCCTGGGGCTGGTGGGCACCAACCGCATCCTGATCGAATTGTTCAACGCCGGCCCGACCCCCGACCGGGTGCGTTCCGCCGCGCCCGCGTTGGTGTTCGTGGCCACGATGGGGGTGACGGGGGCGCTGCTGCGGGCCGCTTCGACGGCGGCGACCGGGCGGTTGGAGCCGAAGGTGGAGCGGTTCGCCGAGGTCGAGTTGCTGCGGCGGGTGATGCGGGTGGAGATGGCGACGTTGGAGGACGCCGACTTCAAACGCCTGCTGCAGACCGCCAAGTGGGGCACCAACGCGAGCCGGTTGATGATCACGTACAGCGTGCAGGTCGTCAACGCGCTCGTCTCGCTCGCCGCGGTGGGCACGGTGTTGGCGGTGTTGCATCCGCTGTTGTTGCCGATGATGCTGCTGATCATCCTGCCGCCGGGGTGGGGCACCGTGCGCTCCGCCCGGCGCCGCTACGAAAGCGTCCTCGCGTGGACGGACCACGGCAGGCAACAGGGCGAGATCGTCTGGGCGTTGACCGCGCAGGACACCGCCCAGGAGGTCCGGGTGCACGGCGCGGGGCCGTATCTTTTGCACCACTACGAGCGCATGGCCGCGGCGGCGGAGGCGGAGAAGGAGCGTCTGGCCAAGGCGGAGGCGGGCACCGACCTCGTGGCGTCCGCGCTGTCGGGCGTCGCGTCCGGGTTGACCTACCTCACCCTCGCGTGGCTGCTGTTGAGCGGACGCGCGGACCTGGCCACCTCCGGCACCGCCGTGCTGGCGATCCGCACCGGCACCACCAGCCTCGCCGGCCTCGTCACCGGGATCCAACACCTGTACGAGCAGGCCCTGTTCGCCAACGACCTCCAGGAAGCGTGCGCCCAAGCCGACCTGCACGCCATCCCCACCAGCGGAAGCACGATCACCGCGCCGCACAGGGTGCGGGTCAAGGACGTGTCGTTCACCTACCCCGGCCGGGACCACAAGGCCCTCGACGGGGTCGACGTCACCTTGACCCGAGGCACGATCGTCGCGTTCGCCGGGGAGAACGGCTCGGGCAAGACGACGTTGGCCAAGCTGATCGCGGGCCTGTACCGGCCCGAGAGCGGCAGCATCGAATGGGACGGCGTGGACGTCACCGACGCCGACCGCACCAGCCTCTTCGACCAGGTCGCCCTGGTCCCCCAGGACTTCGTACGGTGGGACCTGACCGCCCGGGCGAACATCGTCCTCGGCCGGCCCGACATCGACACCGGGCCCGACGAGGACGCCCTGCGTGCGGCGTGCGCGTACGCGGGCGCCGGGCCCGTGGTCGCCGACCTCCCCCGCGGCCTGGACACGTTGCTCGACCGCAACTACGAGGGCGGCGTCGAGTTGTCCGGCGGACAGTGGCAGGCCATCGCCCTGGCCCGCGAACGGTACCGGCGCGCCCCCGTGGTCATCGCGGACGAGCCCACCTCGGCGCTGGACGCCCGCAAGGAGATCGAGACGTTCGCCCGCATCCGCGAGCTCGTCGCCGACGGCACCATCGTCGTCCTGATCACCCACCGCCTCGCCTCGGTCCAACACGCCGACCACATATACGTCCTCGACAAAGGCCGCATCGCCGAACACGGCACCCACCACGAACTCATGGCAGCAGGCGCGATCTACGCCGACATGTTCACGCTTCAGTCCGACCAGTACGGCGCGCACCCGACCAAAGCCTCCGGCTCGGGCACGATCCCCACGACAAGGACGCCGGCCGATGAGCGAACGTCCCCCAACGCGTGAACGCCCCACCCGGAGTGGACGTTCTTCGTCGACGACCGCCGGCACGCCCCAGGCCTCGGACAGGACGGTCGGCCGCGACGGGGACCGGAACCGGACCAACGGAGACGCGACGTTGGGAAGCAAGGCCCGTGCTGGCCGACGCCGTCACGTCTTCCGGGTGTGTACGCGGTGCCGGCGTGCGTGGTCGACTTGTGAGCGGATCAAGGCTGTCAACAGCGCATCGGGGTCACCATCAGGCTCCGCAAGGCGGCGGGTGAGCGTGACCACCAGGGAAGCCAGGACGGTGATCACGTCCGCGCTTCCCTCGGGTCCGCGCGCCAGGACCAAAGCACGTGTTGCGTCGTCGAGCCGGTCGAATGTGGTGTCGTCGCCCAAAGCGATGCCGATCAGGTCGGTCAGGACGTTGCGAACGACCGCCACGGCGTCACCGACGGATTCGTCGATCCCGAACTCCTCCCGGGCCGCGCGGCAGGCGTCGAGCAGCGCGGGAACAGGGATGTGCCTGTTCTCCGGGATGAGCCCCTGCTGCCGCCATTCCTCGTACGGGGGCTGTCCGGCAGCATCTCGTCGGGCCCGGTGCTCGTTCGTGGCGTAGCCCGAGGGCGAGCGACAGGCGCGGCCAGCGGCCGCGCCGCAGGCAGGACACTCCACGCGCCGATACCAGGCACGCACCAGGCGAACCGATTCCCCCGAGCGAAACGCAGGCCGCCAGTGCCCCCAGCGCTCCTGCTGCGTCATGCACGTTCCCCCTCTTCCGTCAGCGGCCGATGGCGTCCGGGTCAGCCACCCTGAACGCAGGACCGGCCGGCATCCTCACCCGTCGGCCGGCTCTCGTGTGATGGAGCGCGATCTCCTCATCATCGTCGGTGACTTGGCCGCGCCGCAGGAAGAGGACGATCCCCCGCGGCGTCGGGCTGCGCTCGCTCTTCAGGCCCACGATGCGGCGCGCTGAACAGCGCGCCCACCCCTCGCCGAGCAGTACTGCGTCACCGCACCCGTGACAGCCGCCCGACCCGCCGTGTCGTGACAGCGCCCAGGACCGCGATCCCGGATGCGAAGCCGGTGGCGATATCGGCCCGCCCAGTTCCACTCGGCGGGCCGAAGCACCACCGGGTGGAATGTGCGGGTCGCTTGCGAAGCGGACGTGCGGGTGTGATTCCGTCTTGGTTCCAGGTGTTGACGTGTCCGGCGGAGGTGTCGGCGAGGTCCGGGGCGTTCGGGCCGCGGGCAATGGTCCCGACTTCGTGGCGGGAACCGCCGCCGATGCCGGGTGCCGGTGACGAGGTCTTCGTCCACGGCGGTGGCGGGGTCGACCAGGAGGCGGCGCCATTCCCGGCCGGTCGCCGGGTCCGGGCGGGCCGGGCCCAGGCGGGTGACGCGGGCGGCGTAGCGGACGCGGGCGACCGGTGTGCCGGCGTAGATCAGCGCGTCGTGGTCGTGGAGGTAGCCGAGGTAGACGCTCGCGCCCGGTACGGCGCTGGCCTCCTCGTACGCCTCGCGGGTGAGCGTCGCCCACGGGTGCACTGCAGCCTCGCGATACCGTGCCGCCGACGGGCGGCCCGTCCCGTCCACGCGAGCGTCGTGGGGAGCGCGGAGGCGGGATGGACGACGGCGTCGGCGCGGATCGCGACCACGTGGTCGAGCCCGTTCCGTCAACCCGCCCGGAACAGCGCGTTCTGCCCGTAGGCGGCGTCCGCCACCACCACCGGCGGGCGCATCCCCGACGCCGCGGCCTCGTCCAGGGCGAGCTGCCACTTCTCCACGTGTCGCACCACGTCCGGAACCCCCGTCCGCAGGCGGCGTTTCGCGTCCGCGTCCCACTCCGGCGGCAGGAACAGCCGCCACTGGTTCGGACACGACGCGGTGTCGGAGACCGCGTGCACGCTCACCGCGACCTGGCAGTTCGCCTGCTTGCCGAACTCCTCCGGTTCGTGGATCCATGCCACGGTGAACGCCTGGAGGTACCTTCCTGCGACGGTGCACATCTGTGCGGTCATGCGTGCCTGGTGGGGCTGGTACCGGAAAGTACCGTCCTTGGGGACTCTGCCGACGGCAGGCGACAGTCACGCGCGGAGTCCGGTCCGGGAAGCACCACCGATACCGTCTCGGCTGTTCGGGTCACGAGGCATCGGCTTCTTGTCGGCGCCGTCGACGGAGATTGCGTTGGGCCTGGGCGCGGGCGCATTCGCGGGAGCAGTACAGGACGCCGCTGGTGCGGTGTTGGCCGTACGTCGCGCGTCCGCGTTGGCGTACGAAGTGTCGTCCGCAGTTCTCGTTGGCGCAGCGTCGTGTGGTCGCTTGTTCGGCGATGTGGTTGTACAGCTGGAGGAAGGCGACGGAGTAGACGGTGGGGTTGCGGTCGGCGAGGTCGCGGGGTCCGATGCTGAACCGGCTCAGTGCCCCGGTAAGGGCGTCTTCGAGGTTGTCCACGCGGATCGCGATGTCCACGGCGCGCAGTTCGTCGAGGGAGGCTGGCCACGGTGGGTCGTGGTTGGGGTTTTGTGCGCGTACGGCAGCGAGTTCGGCGTCGTTGACTTGGGGTTCCACGAGTTCTTCGAGGCCTCCTTCGCGTTGGCAGGCGAGCCAGGTCGTGACGGCTTCCTGGGCGGTTTCCAGGTGGAGTCGGACCAGGTCGCGGTGGACGCCCAGCCGGTAGCCGCCGTCCTCGTCGTGTCCGGGTTGGGGGATGACGTTGATCCGGTCGATTTCCTCTTGGGCGAGGTTGATCAGGCTCAGGTCGCGACAATCGGGATCGAACAAAAGTCCGTGGTCGACGAAGAGTTGGGCTGCGGCGTCGAGGTCGTCGACGGGAGTCTCCAGGAGCTCCCGCAGGTAGAAGTCCTCGGGGAGCTCGGCCGGTTCCGGCCCTTTCGTGAGTCCCCCGATGCCCCAGCAGATCCAGTCGCCGTCGACCCAAACCTCGTCGAACTGCCGGATCGGCGGGGTGGGGACAACAACGCCCGGCCAGAGCGTGGGACGAAAGCGTGGGTCAACGTATGCCGTCATGACGGCATGCTAGCCGGTACCGTCGTAGGACGGAACCATTCGACTTGGTACCACGGCCACTTTCTCGGGGAGAGACCGATGTCCGACTGGCACACGCGCAAGACCGTCGGGGAACGGCACGAAGTCCGCGTCATGCGGGAATTGGAACACCGCGGCTGGACCGCGCACCGGTGCGGACAGGGGACCTACCCCGCCGCGATCCGGGAAGCGTTGAGGTGCTCCGATACGGCGCTGCGGCAGTTTCCCGACCTGATCGCCTCGCGCGGTCGGGACTTGGTGGCCATCGACGCGAAGACGGCGCTGCCGAGCACCACTTCCGGCCGGTACGCCGTCTCGCGGGCGTGCGTGCGGGCCGGGCTGGTCTTCGCCGGGGCGAACGCCCCGATGCCGCTGTTCTACGTCTTCGGCGACCTGCGCGTGCTCACCCCCGCCGAAGTCGCGCACTACACCGCCGACTCGTGGCGTCCGCCCGGCGGCTCCTATCACCTGGTCGGCACCGCCCGGGCACACCGATTCGACGAGGTGTTCGGTGTGCCCGTCGCACGGAGCGCGTGACGCCACGCGTTCGGCTTGGGGGTGCTGCCGCAGTTCTTGCTCAGCGGGAACCCGACGCGGGCCTGCGGCCTCGCCGGCGGATCCGGTCCACGGGCCCCTTCGCCGTTTCGCCTCCAGAGGGGGAGCAGGGGTACGAGACTGGGCGCCTAACCCGGCGGTACGGCCGCCGACGACGGAGGGGGCTTCATGCGCGGAACCATCACCCTGGCCGACGATGCCGACCTTGCCCACCTGGTCGACTTGATCGACATGCTCCCGGGCCCGGGAACGCGGAGTTTCTGGGGTGGGTTGGACGAGAAGATCGGCGGTCGGCTCCGACCGATCCTCGCCGGGCAGGGCAACGCGCGCGATGTCGACTACCTCGCGGTGTACATCCTCAAGTACCTCGGCCGCGGCAACGGCCACATCACCCAGGATCAGGTCACCGAGAACCTGCGGGGTGTCGGCGCCATCCCGGCCGCCGGCCACGCCTGGGTGGAGGACGCAACCCGCACCGCGTGGACCCTGGTCAACCGCTACAGCCTCCCGGCGTGGCGCGGCCACCGCAACACACCCGGAGGGGCGTGGCTCGAGAGCTGAACCACCGCCGATCGCGAAACCTTCCTCCCGATGCCCTCTCCGCCGAGATCGCCCGGTTCCTCGTCCACGGCCCCACCACCATCCCCGTGGCGAGTGGGGCACGCCGCAGGGCGATTCGGTGTCGCGTCCGACGGTGGGCCCTGCAGGTGGACTGGGACTGACGGGCATCGGACACACTGGCGCCGAACATGCTGCGGACCGCGCGCAAAGGAACTTGCGCCTGTGGAGGCCCGGAACCCGCCGCGTGTTTCGACCTGCAACCAAGGCACCGCGCGATGCTCGGGCGTCAAGCCCGGCGACTCCTCGTCTCCGCAAGCGCGTTACCCGCAGGATCTCCACGCGAACGCCCACAGCGTCAGCACAACACGGGGGTGACGTCGCGCGCTCGAGCCGCGACGAACCCATCGAACGTGCGCACCGAGCTCGACACCGCGCTCACGATCGCGGAAACCGTGATCGCGCACACCCCGGGCGGAGGCGACACTCGGCCCCCACCGCCGAAACCCGACGCCGAGACAACGCCGAGTGCCCTGCCATGACGCGACGGGCATCGTCGGCCCGCACCCGCCGGTGTCGGCTCGGGTCTTCAAGATCCATCCGTCAGGCCCGAGCGACACCCGGCCGACGACGCGGCAGCCGTCGAGCTATCCGGCGGTCACCGTCGGCGAGTTGCGCATGCGGATGAACTCGTCGAGCCGGGCCAGTTGTTCGGCGTTGAAGGCGGTCTCGGGCACGGAGGCCACGGACCGCGGCGCCGTGCGGATCACCAGCAGCCCGAACTGCCTCCGCACACCCAAGGTAGCCGTCCACCGTATGCTCGCCGTACTCACACCGGGTCGTTCGCGCGTGAATCCCTCGTCGTCGAGCACGACGTCGATCGCACCCTGCCCGATCAGCGCACGCACGTGCCTGCCGTGCACGAACACCATGAAAAGCACGAAGAAGACCGACCACAGACCCATCTGGAGACTCCCCATGGGGAACGCCAGGAGCAACACCACCACGGGCACGGCGACCACCCCCCAGCGACCCCACCTCGGATAGGCCGCGAACGTCGCCGCGGCACCGGTCCGCCACGTGTGGGTGTACGTCGTAGAGATCAGCATGTGCGGATGCTAGAAGGAGCTGGGGACACCCGATCCGGCGGCCCACCTCGCCCACCGACCGAGCAGGATCGACGACTGCTCGGGCGTGATTCTTCGGGGGCAGGCCCACGGACGAGCATCGCGGAGGAACAAGCCGCCTCCGGCGCAGCGACCCGACCCGCGCATCGACCCGCGTGGACACCCGCGCTACGAAGTACCGGCTACCAGGTCGTGCATCGACGTTCGATTCCGGACGACGTCGAGGCGATGTGCGGACCGTCCGACGACGCGGCGTGAGCCGCGTCGTCCTACTCGGGGAACCGGACGGACCCGCCGGTATCCGACCCTGGGACCAGCTCCGGCCGCGTCGACCGGACTGCGCCCCCCGGCAACCGTGGCCGGGAAGGGACTGAAGCGACTCAAGTTACGAACGTGCTCTGCGTTCGCCCCGTATGCGGGTCTGGGAGCTCGGTCGGATCCGGCGGCTGCTCCGTCCGGAAGGACGGTCCGCGACAACCTCCGTGTCCGGTGTCCGCCGCGTTTGTCATGTCGAAGGGGCCGGGAACGCGCGGTTCGAGGGATCGCGCGCGCGGCTCAAGGTGATTGCCGGGCCGGAGCGCCCTGACCGGATCGGGTTGGGTCGTCCGGCTGCACCGAAGCCCCTTGGTTTGGAAGGATCGCTTCATGGTCGAACTCGGCATCAGAATCGAACTGTACGAACACGTTCAGGGGATGGACGTGAACTCCGAGGGATATCTGGGGGCGATCCTGCGCGACGACGGGTATCAAGGGGTTACCGCGCCGTCCGTGGGCGACTTCGTCGCGCTGAGCAGCGTTCGCGCCGGTGAGATCGGCGAGGGGCCGACCCTGCACGGAGATGGCGGACCCTTCCTGCGGGTCCGTCACGTCGAGCACTATCTTCGTCCCGTCCGGGACGGCGCGACCGCGTCGTGGTCACGAACGAACGAGCCTGTCGCGGTATTGGTGTTGCACAGCCCCGTCGGCGTCGACGTCACGCCCGACGACCCGTCGATCGCGGAACTCCTGCGTCGATACGCCGCCGACGGCTGGAACCTGAACATCGGGTCCGACAGCCCCCTCTTCCCCGCCTACAAGGCCGCGACAACCGAATAGACGACATGTACACGCTTCAATCCGACCGGTACGGCACGCACCCGTCCGAGACTTGCGGTCGAGGGACGATCCCCACCACGAGAACGCCCGTCGACGATTGAACATCCTCGACTCGTGAACACCTCCCGAGGTGGAATCCCTCGTCGGCGTAGGGCGTCACGCCCCGGCACTCGGGCACGGTCAGGCATCGAGGACGGCGCACTCGCGCGGGCGGACTTGGGTACCGTCGGTGGAGCATCCGATCCCTCTCGTCGGTGCCCCTCAGGCCCGCCGTGAGCCACCATGAGGTCGTGAACTCCACGGCGATGCGCGTGATCAGGTGGTTCGTGGGCGCGGTGGCGTCGGTCCTCCTCCTGTTGCTCGGGGTGGTTGCGTGGGGCGTGTCCTCGTGCACGCAGAACACGAAGACCCCGCGTGCGCCCGACGTCGACAGGGTCGCCGGTGCGCCCGAGGTCGGTGCGGCCCAGCGGGCGGCCGTACGCGACGTCGAGGCCGCGTACACGGCGTTGGAACAGTCGCTGGGCGGGCGCGCCGAGCGCCGTGGCGAGGCGGTATCGGACGTGTGCGGTGCCATGTTGAAGCGTCCGTCGTTCTTCGGCGAAGGGGGCGGGAGGTGGAGCAAGGTCCGCTGTGAGCGCGAGATCGTGCGCGCGTACGTACTCGACGGACCCCGGGCAACGCACGCAACGGTCGTCGCCGACGCCCTGACCGCCGCCGGCTGGTCCCGCCCCGGAGCCGATCTCGTGGATCCGGGTACCTCCCCGTGTCCCGCGCCCGCGCCGTCCGCCCCCCGAACCCCCTCCACGCAGGTCGTCCACGAATACGCGTGCATCATCGAGGCGACTTTGCCGTCCCGCGTGAGCCTTCGTGCGCAGTTCTCGGACCAGGACCCGTTGCCCTACTTCTCCTCCCGGTTGCGACCCACCGACGCACGTTCCACCACCGGCACGATCACCGATTTCGACGTCCACTCCGTCACGAACGCGCCCCGAGCGGCCGGAAGCAGCGTCGTGATCGTGTCCGTCCTCGATCCCTACTTCCAGCAATGACCGTGTTCCCGAGGCGACTTCGCGCCCGGGTCCGAACCGTCCGTACGGCGTACCGGTCCACCGGCGCGAGGCCCCGACACCGGCGAACCCTCCTCACCGGGACCGTTACGATCCCCGCTGCGGGAAAGCACGAGGGCCCCCGACCTGGGGGCAGGGGCCCGGTGCCGGGAGCCGCACACCCCCTCGGGCGTGTGGGCGGAGGCACCCGGTGACGCAGGACACCGGACCTCTCCCGGGCCGTAAACGGTAGACCTCGGACCTTCCGAAAGGAATAGGCCAGACCGATCGATCCCGGCCATGATCCGGCCCGGTCGCCCGTGCCTCCGGATACGAGCCGGATCAGCCGGAACAGTGTGCGGTCGCGGCGGACTTCCGACCCGCCGAACACCCACGAGGGCAAGTCGGATCCCGCCATAGACCTGGCAACTACCCTCGATAGCAGACACGTTCACATCGGGGGATGAGATGGGCAAGCGAGACACGTCCCGCACGGGCGAGATCACCGTCCGGTGTGCGGCCGTGATCCTGGCGATCACGACGGCTGCCGCCTGCTCCGACGACGACGGCGCCAAGGCCCGCCCGCAGCAACCGAAGGCGGCCCCTTCGGCGGCTGCGGGGTCGCCGGGATCGGCCGGGCCCGGCTCCGACGACGCGAACGAGGAGGCTCCCACCTGGGACATGGACAATCTGCCGCCGGGCGTCGACTTCTGGGCCGGGAAGGTGGACCTCGCGGTGTTCCTGTGCCGGGCCTCCGACCCGAAGACGGGCGGCTGCTCGAACGGCGCAGTCACCAACACCCAACGCGAGGAGATCCTCGCCGCCCTCAAAGCCATGCCGCAGGTCAAGCACGTGTACTTCGAGGACCGGAGACAGGCGTGGGAGTTGTTTCGCGCGCAGAACGCCGCCAACCCCCTCCTTCTCGACGCCATGACGGCCGAGCAACTCCCGGAGTCCTTCCGCGTCAAACTCAAGGACCCCGGCACCATCACGACGGTGATCTCCGCGTTCGAGGGCCGCCCGGGAGTTGCCTCGACCGTGAAGCACGCCCCCTCCGGCCCTTCCACCACTGCCCCGGCCACCGCCACGGCCGCGCTGACCCCCGAGCGGGCCAGGCGTGCCGTGTTGACCGTGGACGACGTCGGCACCGGCTGGACCGCGGGCGCTCTGGCCGACACCGGGCCCAAGCCGGCCGCCGCGCCGTACTCGGGCGTCAGCGGCGACGCCGGGTGCGACCGCGCCCTGGCGGGCGCGCCGACCGGCCCGATCGTCGTCCTCCTCGGCGCACAACGAACCTTCGAGAACACGGCCGGAACCCGGGTGGTCGCCACCGTCCAGGCATACGAAGGCAACGGTGCCGCGCTCCAGTTGGCCAGGACCCGTGCCATGTTGACCGGTTGTGCCGACGTGCCCGTGCCGTGGGCGGGTGCCACCGCACGCTTTCGTGCCGTCGCCTCCCCCACGGTCGGGGACGAAACACTCGGCATGCGCATCGTCACGACCCAGAGCGGCGAGACCAGAACCGTCGACTCGATCTTCGTACGCATCGGGCCCAACCTCGCCACCATCACGCTCCCCGCCGACGCCGGCCTCGACCCCACCGACTCGGACCGACTCACCCGCCGCGCAGCGGAACACCTCCTACACGCCGGCCGCGACTGACCGACGCACACATCTCACACACGACTCCCCTTCTGTACGGACGAGAGTGCGTCTTCGATTTCAGGTCCGGCCGAACTCGCTGTAGAGGTGGCTGGCTTGGATGGCTCGGACCTCGACGCGGGGAGGTACGGGTTCGCTATCATCACGCGGAACGTAGATGTCCCTACCAACAGTGGCGGACTGATGTCGTCCGGACTCCGGGATCGCGCAAAAGGGTCAACCACGCGGATGAGCCTCGGCAGAGCGGGTGTCGCCCGAAGCGGCACGAGCTCGCTCATCGGTGCCGTGTCGCTGTCCGGAGTCGTCCCCGCGTGGATGCCCGCTCCGCTGGCAACTCCACGTACCCGCAGGCGCGTTACCCGCGCGGGATGACGGACGCGAAGGCCCGCAGCGTTTGCACAGCTCGGTGGTGGCGTCGCACGCTCGGGCGGCGACGAACCCGTCCGTGAAGCCGCGCGGATTCGCCGTGTCGTCGGGGCGGCCCCCGGCCAGGCCGAGGGCCCGCGCTCCCGGGGGGATACGAAGACGGGCCGAGCAAGATTCGCGCAGCCCACTGAGTCACCGGTTCGCCCATGCATCTCGGTCATGGCTGCTCTCGCTGCCGGTAGGCGTCCCGATCCTGTTGGAGGCGCCACAGGTCCTGCATCAAGCCCGGCCGGCTGACCAGTTCGTGGAAGGTTCCGTTCTGCACCACACGGCCCTTCTCCAGGACGACCACGCGATCGGCGACGGAGGTGTTGGCAAGGTTGTGCGTGACGAGCACGACCGCGCGGTCGCCGGCCAGGTTGCGCAGGCCGGTGAAGATTCGGTGTTCGGCCCGCGTCCGCGTACACACCGTCCGAACGGTGTGCCCATCCCGCCGGCGCGAGCGCGCGCCCATGATCGTGCCGCTCACGTGCGTGGGAACGACGCGTCGGGGGGTACGGTCCGGCTCTTCCCCGCGGCGTGGAAGCGGGGCCTGCGTGCCCCGTTCGCCCGGAACGTGTCGTTCGCCCTATAGGTCGGCGCGGGCCAGGAGTGCTTCCGCCTGTTCCCGGGTGAGTTTCGGTGGGGCCGGTCGTGGTGTGCGGTCGCCGCCGACGTTGGGGTTGCGGCGGTACGTCAGGATCCACTGGGCGACGGGGTTGTCGGTGTTCAGGGTGGCCACGATCCGCTCGTGCAGGGCCGGTGGGGTGTCCGGGCGGGCCGCGATCGCGTTGCGGACGAACATGTCGGGGTCCTCCGCGAGTCGGTCGCGCAGATTCGCGGGAAGGTCCGGGTGGTCGGCGACGGCCACACGCACGGCGGGATCCGGGTCGGCGGCCAGTTCCGGTGAGGGGCCCCCATGATCGACGGCGGCGGGGCGGGTCTGGGGGTCGGCGAGGAGTGCGGGCAGCAGGTCCGCCGGCGGGACCCATTTGCGGATACTGCTCGTGCGGACGTTCGGGTCGGGATCGGTCATCAGGGCCCGACGCACCCGGTCCGGGGCGTCGCGCCAGTAGCGGACGATCTCCCGGCGCACACCGGGATCCGGGTCCGCGGCCAGGCGGGCCCGCAGTTGCGGCGGCAGATGATGGTTGCCCGCGAGGAACGTCCGCACGGAGGAATCCGGATCGTCCGCCAGTCGCGCGAGCAACCCCGGCGGATCGTCGGCGACGCTACTGGCGATTCCGCACCGGACGATCGGCTCGGGGTGCTCGGCCAGGCGGGCCCTGATGTCGGCGCGGACGCAGGCGTTGACCGAGAGGGAACGTATGGACCCGAGCGCGATGATCTCCTCGATCATCGCCTCGGTCAGGTCCCGGCGCAGCAGCGCCACCGTGCGGCGGGCCTGCGGGTGTCGAAGCAGACGCCACACCAGGTCGGCCGCGAGGTCCTCTTGGGCCGCCAGAGCGTCCAGTTCGGCATCCAGACTCATGACCGCAGGCTAACGGCTGGGAGGTATCCGTCGGTCGTCGTCCGCGGGCCCGCGGACGACCCCCATGGTTGTGGGGCGTTGCCCGCCGGCCGATGTGGACGTGGACACCGGGCGCGGTTCGGCGTGCGACGCTCGCCGGTTCCTGCCGGCAGCCTCCGAGGCCGGGGCCGGTCGACGCCGGCCTGCGTCGACCGATCCTCGATACCCGGCGGACTGGGGGTCCGTGGGGTCAACGCGCGGCCCGGACCGCCGTCCCTGTGGCGTCCGGACCGCGCCCGCCCCGGCATTCGCCGGGCGCACAGTATGACGCGAGTTCCCCGGGGTACGAGACGCGCTTGTGCGAAGTCGGCGGGGCATGCCTTCGTCCCGGCGTCGGGTCCAGGCCGTCGGTCGACACCCGCGGCGGGGCATGTCGGTGCCTGTGGCCGGGTGGGGTCGAAGTGGCGTTCGTCGAGGCTGGTGGTCCGGATGTCGACGTGGGTCACGGGTGCCCCGTCGACCGGCGTCGGCATGCGATCCGGTCCTTGTCGGGCGGTGTGTTCAGCGTGGTGGTGTCCCACAGTGCGAGGTGGTCCAGGATTGCGGCAGCGGGTGCGAGCTGTGGCGTGGGGTGTCCTGTCGTGAGGTCGTCGGGGAGGTCGAGCCGGTGGTCGAGGCGGATCAGGTCACGCCATCGGCGAAGGTGTTCGGCGTGGGCGGCGACGCGCGCGCCCACGGCCCCCACCAGGCGGTCGGAGGCCAGGAGTCGGTCGAGGGTGAGGCCCCCGGACAAAAGACGGGCGGCGGTGACGGCTCCGACTCCGCGGACGCCGGGAATGTTGTCGGCCGGATCCCCGGTGAGGGCTCGAAAGCACGGCCACTGTTCGGGGTGGACACCGAAGCGGGCGTGGACATCGGGTCCGGTCTGGACACGTCGCTCCGGTGGAGCGCCCCGGTTGAGGATACTGACGCTCGGGTCGGTGCACAGTTGGAGAAGGTCGCGGTCGCCGGACATGATCCGCACCGGCCGCGCCTCGGCGAGGGCTCGGGTGGTCAGAGTGGCGATGGTGTCGTCGCCCTCGGCGGTGTCGTGCTCGATCCAGCGCACGCCGATCGCGTCGAGAGCGGTTTTCACCCACGGCAGGGACGCGATGGGGCTGTGGTCGGCGTCGGCACGGTTGGCCTTGTAGTCGGGATCGGCCTCGGCGCGTGCCACGCTTCCGTGTTCGCCGTCGAAGGCGACGAGGACCTCGTGCTCGGGGGCGTGTTCGCGGCACGCCTTGCGGAGCAGGGCGAGGGTGCCGAACACGCCGGTGAGGTCGGCGCCGTTGCGGCTGGTGATGCGGGCGGGGAAGCCGAACCAGGCGCTGTAGAGCAGGTGGTGGCCGTCGACGAGCAACAGCGGGGTGGTGGCTGCGGTCACGGGTATCCCTCGGCACGACGATTCCAGGCCTTGACCGAGGCGACCGGGTCCCCGCCGAGAGGCGCGGACGTCGAGGCTATCGCGCCCGGGGCATGCATGGGCCACGCCGCGCGGAGCATCGCTGCCGGAACCCGGGGCGGCGTCGCGTTCGACTCCCACTCGGTCACGGGCGGCGGCGCGGATGCGGCCCGCTACAAGTACACGTCGATGAGGTCGTACAGGTGCCTGCCGTGCGCCCATTCCCCCAGCTCGGCGCGGCCGACGAGGTGGATGCCGTGGTCTGCGGCGAACTTCGCCGCCGGGGCGGTGAAGCCGTTGAGCCCGACCATGATCGCGACGTCGGCACCGTGTTCGGGCCCGGCCGTCCCGTTGAACGCGTGGACGTACCCGGCGGAAACCGGTTTCGCAAATTGCTTGCACTGCATCACGACAACGCGACCCGACCGGTCCTCGGCCAGGACGTCGGCCCCCTTGTCGCCGGGACCACCCACACGTCGCACTGCCCGAAAACCGTCACGCCTCAAAAAATCGGCACAGGCGTGCTCGAAATCGGTCGGACTCACCGACTCCAGCCACACCAACCCGCCGCGTGCCCGACCCACACGGACGTCCTCGACCACGTCGAAGTCCTCGACGTACGCGACGTCGTCGTAGCCACGGCCCAGACCGAGAACCACGAGACCGGCCACGAGAGTTCCGGCCACGGCAGCCACCCACCAAGGATGTCCGGTGATCCACGGCCACGCCTGTCCCCGCAGCCACTGCCACGACACCGTCGCCGCCCCCAGGACCAGGACGACCCCGAAAACCCACTTCATCCCCCGCTCGAACGTCTCCTCGTCCACCCCACCCGACCCCCTGTATCGCCGCCGCGCAATCGGGCACATCCGCTCCTAACTGCCGAGGGACGCGCAGCGCAACCAAAGTGACGACCCCGATCGATACCAAGCCGCACCTCCGGCTCCGTGGCCCCACGTCCCGTCATCATCGCGTCAACGAACACACGGGTACCGAGAAACCGTGAAAAGGGATCGTTCACCCCTCGGCCGGTCGGCGTGGGGTACGGGGACGCCCGGACTGCCCGATTCCGTGGAGCCGCAGGGCCGAAACAGCAGCCGGGGCGATCATCGGGCGTCCGGACGGACGGAAGCGCCCGTTCCCGCTCGCGACCATCCCGAGCGCGGATGTTCAAAGAAGTCGCCGAGTCCCCGCCCGGTGGCGACACCTCGTCGTGTCGCCTTCGCGTACAGCCACCGTCCGACCCGAGTCGGTACGGTATCGGACATGTACGACTCGACACCTGCATTCGGCGCCGAGACCGCATGGCGACCGATCGAACCCCTTCCTTGCCACGAGGCACAGGAGTTCGTCCGAACAGCACGGATCGCGTTGCCTGCCCGGCGGGCGTACATGGGGACGTACATCGTCTGCGAGGCCACCGCCGACACCGAGATCCGGCACCTTCTGGAACGCTTTCTGCAGATCGGGAGACTGGCCCGAGGAGTCGACGGCACGCTTCGCGTTCGCAGCCCCACGATCGACGGAAGCGACGCGTACGCGTTCTACCTGGACAGGGCGTACCCACACGTCGTCGGCTTCCGGGGACCGGCCGTGTCCTGGTTCGATCGTGGTCACGTCCCCCTCGAGGACGTTCTCCGGCGCCGCGCCGAACGCCGAACGCGCATGGAGGAAGCCCGACAGCGCCGCGCGGCGCACGAGCGGCGCATGCGGGAGCAGGAGGAGGATGCCGCGAGGCGACGCGCGGAGGCCCTCCGGCCGATGTGGCCGGTGATGGCCATGGGTCAGTACGACAGGAACGGCACGGCGGTTCCGGTTCCGTCGCCCCGGCGGCCCGTCACGGAAGAGGCCCGCGTTCGCCACGTCGGGCGTCGCCCGCATGTCGTCTTCCACGCCGACGCGCTGAACAGTCCGTTCTTCGCCAAGGTGCCGCTGGAAGAGCGCTGCGAGGCGCTGACACGCGTACTGGACGTTCTCCTGCGCAGGCCGAGCGAAGGCAAGGTGAGCATCGGACCCGGTTCGATCACGGTATCCGGACGGAAGGTCACACTGACCCTCACCCCGGACTGCGCCATGGTGCGCACGCTCAACCCGCCCCGGAAGGGCGACAAGAACATCCCGCCGCTCTACCGGGCCGCGCGCTGGCCTGTCGATCGTCCGAGGCCACCCCGACGCGACCGAAGCAACGCCGAATCCCCCACGGACACGGAAACCCCCTACGGGGGCGACCGCTTCGCGACCATCGACGAGTGACGTCCACACGGCTCACCGTGAACTTTCACCGCGGCCTCGACGCGCCCGCGGGGAATTCCCGACACTCCCCCGGGTCGGGCACTCGGCCCGGCCCGGGAATCGCGGTGGGTATCGCCATGGCCGAACGTGTGAGGGTGAACGCGGTGTTGCACGGCGTCGCCAGGTGGAACCCCGGCGGACCGAAACCGATCCATTCCCCCGGGCAACGTCGCGAATCCGCGGGAGCGTCGGCGGCGAACAACCTGCTCCGATTCGGCGCATGCTCCACGACGGCGGAGCCACACTACGCCGCGGAGGACTCCTCGTCCGCGTCGCGGGTGCCGTCGAAGAGGGAGTCCCACAGGTCGAGGCGCCCCTGTGCGTCCTTGACGGCCGTATACGCGCGATGCGACCGGCCCTGTTCCTTGTACAGGCGAGGGTCGCAGAGGGCGTCAACGAAGTCGACGGTGATCAGGGCCGCGTCCGGATCGATGTGCCGCAGCCGTGCAAGGTTGGCATCCATGATCCACGCATAGCCCGCCTCCTCAAGGAATTCGTCGAGTTCCTCGTAGAACTCCCGGAGCCCTCGGTCATGGCGGTCGCTCCTCACGTCGGTTGCCGGAGCGTCTCGTGATCCGACCGGCGTGGCCCTCGATCCTCTCAGAACGGCAAACACCGATTCCGGCCGGGTCAACCGGCCGAACCGGGACGGTACACCGGATCACGGCCGGAACCCCGGTGAACACTTCGGATGCCGAACCGTCCTCGCCGCGAAACCCGGGCACCAGGCGGGTACTTCATTGGCGCGCCGCCGCCGGGACGTTCCACGGGGTGCGCTCGGGGATGGCGTCGGCAATGCCCGAAGTCTCCGCAAGAGTCGGGACCCGTAGCCGCAGTGGCTGTCGGACGCACTCGGCGGTGGTGCCGTGCGACGGCATTCGCTCGCCCTGCGGCGTTCCTCGACCGCGAGGCCGCATTCAACGAGGTGGTCGGCCTGCTCGTCCCTCCGGGTCCCGACGTGAACCCAGCCCTGGGGGTGCGCGTCGCTGGCCCACGGCGCCCGGAGTGGCGCTCCTGCACACCGAGGCTGCGGTGGCCGGGGCTCGAAGTAGACGCCGAGCTGGTCGCCCGACGCAACGGGAGATCCCACCACCGGTTCGAGGACGACCCCGACAACGTCACCCGCGAACTCGACCTGTACGAAGAAGCCATCACCATCCTGCGCACCATGGCCGTGCCCGTCCTGCGCCGGGACACCGACCGTCACCCCCGGGAGTACCGCCACCACGATCGCGCGCACCGCCGCGATCGCCTCGACCGTCCGGCCGCAGTGGCGTGATGTCGAGAGCGATCGAGCCCGCGACCCGGCACGGGCCCGGTTCAGCCGCGCGCCCGTTCCGGCCGCATCGACAGCCCATCGCGCGGGACCTCGACGACGGACCTCTCCCCCGCGACGGGTACGCCGAGGACCTCGTGCGCGCGACGCTGCGCCGTGTGCGCCTCGCGCAGTCCGTCGCGGCCCCAGCCCAGGAGGTCGACGGCGGTTGCCGGGTTGACCAGGAGGCGACGCCATTCCCGTCCGGTCGCCGGATCCGGCTGCGCCGGGCCCAGGCGGGCGAGGCGGGCCGCGTAGCGGATACGGGCGACGGGGGCGCCGCCGTAAATGAGGGCGTCGTGGTCGTGGAGGTAGCCGAGGTAGGTGTGCGCGCCTGGTACGGCGCCGGCTTCCTCGTACGCCTCGCGGGTGAGCGTCGCCCACGGGTCGGCGTCGCCGGCGTCGGTGCCGCCTCCGGGCAGCGCGAGCAGTCCTTGGTCGGCGACCAGGAGCACGCGGCCGTCGTCGGCGAACAGCCACCCCGAGGACTGGGCGACGGGCAGCGTGTCGGGCACGGGCTCGTCGGGGTGCCAGGCCCAGCGCCGGCCCATGCGTGGGGCGGGGCGAAGTCCGAGTTCGCGGCGCAGCGGTTCGTTGCCGTGGTCGGCGGCGCGGATAGAGGTCAGGCGTCGTGTGGGGTGGCCGTCGTCGTGGACGGTGTCGTGGGGTTGTTGGAGGTGGAGGGCGTAGGGGGTGCCGGTGCGGATGGCTTCGAGGGCGGCTCGGGTGTAGGCGACGAGGTTGTGGGGTGGGTTGTCGGGGTCGGCCCAGAGGAGTTCGTCGTGTTTGTGGGGTTCGGCGTTGTGGACGGTGTCGGGGGTGGTGGGGTGGCGTGCGCCGGGCCATCCCTCGGCGGTGAGGAACCAGCCGATGCGCAACGGCCCGCGGGGTGGCCGGTGTTGCAGGACGAGGTCGCAGCGGAGCATGGCCGGGTGCAGGACGACGCCGGTCTCCTCACGGGTTTCGCGGACGGCGGCGGTGACGACGTCCTCGCCGGGTTCGACCTTGCCCGAGGGCAGACACAGCAGTCCGGGGGCGTAGGGGGAGGTTCGGCTGCGGCGCAGGAACAGCAGTTCGTTTTCGCGATACAGCAGCACGTGCACGTCGACCGGGTTGCCGTTTCCGGGGTGTGCGTCGGGTTCCATGTGGGTCCTTCGTGTGTTGCCTTCGGTGTCCGGCGTGGCGGGTCGGTTCGGGCCGGCGGGTGGAGTGGTTTTCTGTGTTCGCGGGGTGGGGTGTGGATTCGGCGCGTGGGCCGACGAAGGAAGGCTTTCGGCGGCGTCCGCGCGGGTGGTGCGCGGTCGGTGTCATGCCCACCCGAGCTCGGTGTAGAGGCGGCCGGCCTTGATGGCGTGGATCGCGGTGCGGGTGTAGTCGACGGTGGGGTCGGGGAGGTCGTGGGGGTGCCACCATCCCCATCCGAGGCACTTGTCGGGTTCGAGGACTTCGGGGGTGCCCGTCCATCGCCGGGCTCGAAAGACCATCTGCATGCGTGGGCCAGTTCCCGGTGCGTCCAGCAGGTGGACGGCGTGGACGAATTCGACGTCGTCGGGGTCGATGGAGAGTCCGGCTTCCTCTCGGGCCTCGCGCACGAGGCAGGCCACGGCGGATTCCTGCTCGCAGTGCCCGGCCAGGAAGTGGTGGGTCGAGGGCGCGTAGAGGGAATCGGGGTGTCGCAGCCCGAGCAGGACCCGGCCTTGGGGGTCCTCGAGGTAGAGGTGGACGCCGATGACGTTCAGGACGCCCCTCGTGTCCCGCTTCGCTGCCGGGACTTCCTCCTCGCCACTCATCGGGACGTCCCCGGCTGTCGGCTGGCTCCCCTGGTCGTGATCACTCCGTCGGGGCCGGGACGAGCGATGCGTGGCGCTGGGAGGAGCAACTTCGATGTCATCACGCGGAGTGTAGAGACCCCTACCGACAGGCACGGTGTGGCGTTCGAGACCGGGGCATCGGGGTGTGACTGGTCGAGATAGATGACATCTGGTCGCGGCAATTGACACCGACGCCTCGTTGACGTGACCGCCGCGATGCACGAGGCCGCTGACCAGCAGGAACTGTTCCGGGCCGGGGTCAGGTCGGTCAACCAACTCGACCATGTGCCAACAACGATGACCAACCAGTGTCAACCATCGCGATCAATTCGGAGCATCGGGCCTTGTCCCGTCTCTATCGATCTGGTCCCCGTCTCAAGTGAACGGGTCCGATTCGCTCGTGGTCTCAGATGATCTGGTTCGCCAGATCGTTCGGGATGAGGCATCGCCCTTTTGAGTGATGCCGCTCGCTTCTGGATGACGAGCCTGCGTGGGGTGTTCCACGCTCGTACGCACGAGGCATTGGGCGGACGAGCGGAGGTGCTCGTGGGCAAGTCGGCAGCGGCAGCGTCTGCCTGGGATTTCGCGTCCGATGTCGAGGTGCGGTTCATCGACGCGGACGGCATCGAGCGTCTGGGTTCGCTGGGTCGACACTGGGGCGATCCCTTCGAACTGGTCTCCCCAGTGCGGAAGTTCGTCTCGTTCAAGGGGCAGAAGAATTTCACCGGCGAATACTGGGCCGCGACCTCGCGTTCCCATGTGGGCTACGAATCGTGGGTCGAACGGGACGCGGCGATGGCCCTGGACTTCGATCCGGCCGTCATCGCTCTGGCATCCCAGCCCTTCCGGCTCGCATGGACGGACCGGGACCGCGACCGGGAGCGTGGGCACACTCCGGACTATTTCGCGCGGCTCGCGGATGGCACGGGCGTTGTCGTCGATGTGCGCCCCGAAGGTCTGGTCGACGAGGCCGCCGCCGAGGTCTTCAAGTTCACCGCGCAGGTCTGCGAGGCGGTGGGCTGGCAGTTCCGACGGGTCGGGGACCTGAGCCAGCCGTATCGGGTGAACCTGCGCTGGCTGGCCCGCTACCGTCATCCCCGCTGCCACCAAGCACCGGTGGCGGATCGACTGCGCAACGTGTTTGCCGAACCGCTCCCGCTTGTCGCCGGAGCCGAGGCGGTCGGAGATCGTCTGGCGGTGCTACCGGTCCTTTTTCATCTCCTCTGGCTGCACGAACTGGCCGTGGATCTGACATCGGCCCCACTGGGCACCGACACCATGGTCCACGCGGCGCCGCGGGAGCGGCGATGACGTCTGCGCGGCCGGGGAGGTTGCGGTTGGGCGACCGGGTTCGGTTCGAAAAACGCACCTATACGGTGGTCGGTTTGACCGGGATGCGGGTCCGGCTGGCCGACACCCACGGCACCGGCATGCTGGTGGACCAGGTCCATCTGCAGGCGGCCGAGGACTTCGCCGTGATCGGGGCGGGCGAGCGGGCCGCGCTGGGCTCTGCCGCACTGTTGGGTCAGCTTCCCGAGGACGTGGCCGAGCGCGCACTGTGGTGGCAGCGGCACTTGGTCGAACTTCTCACCGGACTACCGCCGGACGCTCCCGAGGGAACCCGTCCCCGACCCGAGTACGACCCGGTCGGGCGGCGCTCGCTGGCCGAACGTGAGCGGGCCAAGGCAGCCGAACTGGTCGCGCTGGGCGAAGAGATCACGGCACGGACGGTAAAGCGCAAGCGGCAGCGTTACGAGGCGGGCGGGGTCCAGGCGGTAGTGGACCACAGGCTCGCGCCGCACGCCTCGCTGCTCGGCCGGGCCGATCCGCGTGTGGTGGAGGCGATCCGCCGGGCCATCGCTGAGAGCGTCCCGGCCTCCACCCGCACGATCGAGTACGCGCGTTGGCGCACGGAGCGCATCCTGATCGCCGAGCACGGCGGGGACGCGGTTCGGATGCCCTCGCGGGCCACGTTCTACCGGCTCTTCGACAAGCTGTCCCACGGGGTGCACGTGACGGGGTCGGCCCGCACGCGCCGTTCCCTGGCCGACCGGCCCGAGGGCCCGTTTCGCTTCGAACAAGTGGTGGCCCCGGGCGAGTTGATGCAGATCGACTCCACCCCGATGGACGTGCTGGTCCGGCTGGACGAGGGTGTTCCCGGGCGGGTGGAACTCTGCGGTCTGGTCGACGTGGCCACCCGCACCATGGCCGCCGCTGTGGTGCGGCCGACCACGAAGTCGGTGGACGCCTCGCTGCTGCTGGCCCGCGCGCTGACCCCGGAGCCGATGCGACCGGGCTGGGCGAAGGCGTTGGCGATGTCGCGCTCGGTGCTGCCGCATCGCAGGCTGTTGACCCTGGACGAACGTCTGGAACACGCTGCCGCCCGGCCGGTGATCATCCCCGAGACGATCGTCTGCGACCGAGGGAAGGCGTTCATCTCGGAGAACTTCCGTTCCGCCTGCCGGACTTTGGAGATCAACTTCCAACCCTGCCATCCGAGATCGCCGACGGAGAAGCCCCACATCGAACGCACGATCGAATCGGTGGCCACGCTCTTCTGCCAGTTCCTCCCCGGCTACCTCGGCCGCACCGCCGAACACCGCGGCCGGAACGTGGAGGACGAGCCGCTCTGGTCGATGCTGGAGATCCAGGAACTTCTGGACGAATGGCTCGTCGCCAAGTGGCAGAACAGACCACATGACGGGCTCCGCGACCCGGGCAGCCCCGGGCGCATGTTCACCCCGAACCAGAAGTACACAAGCCTCGTCGAGACCGCCGGTTACGTCCCCCTCGCCCTGAGCGGAGACGACTACGTCGAACTTCTGCCCGCGACCTGGCGGGCCGTCAACGCCTACGGCATCAAAATCAACAATCGGATCTACGACTGCCCTGACCTGGCCCCCTTCCGGCGCCAACCCTCGGGCGTCACACGCACGAGGAACCTGTGGGAGACGCACCGCGACCCCTACGACGCCAACCGGCTCTGGATGCGCAACCACTGGAACCCCGAAACGGACTGGATCCCGGTCCCCTGGACGCACTTGGGCAGCGTCCCACAGCCCTTCGGTGACCTGGCCTGGGACCACGCGGCAGCCGACCTCCGAAGAACCGGCAACCCTTCTCCCACCGAGGAACAGATCGCCACAGCGGTTGCGGAACTGCTGGTCAGAGCGGATGAGGGACCGGCTCGCGAAGGCGACGTGACATCGCGGTCCGCCAAGCGGAACAGACGCGTCGCCGCCCGGACGCGCGCCGCCGCGCAGAGCACCGGGCCCCGGCCGCCACGGCCCGAACCGGGATCCGCAGCCGCGACGACGGATTCCGCACCCGAGGCGGCCGAAGCGGCGGAAGACCGGGACACACGGCCGATTGCGAAGGTCATCCCGCTCGGCGTTTTCGACCCCTTCAAGGAGGCGGACAAGCGATGGTGACCGCGACCGGACCCGCGCGGGGGCAGGACCCCGATCCCGCACGTCGGCGGGGCTGGCGACGGGCCTTGGACCAGGAGGAACTACACCGTCACCTCACCACCCTGGAAGGATGGCACGAGTTCACCACCCAGGATCCGGCTCCGCCCGACCTGTTGCCCGAGGACACGCTCGCGGGCCTGGACCCGGACAAGCGGCTGGACTACGACGAGGACCGCCTCGACTACCACACCCGCCTGACGGTCGCCGCGACCTCGACCTTGCGCACCGTCGTCCACGCCGGCAGGCGCCTGACGCTGCTGAACCGCCACGCGATCAGCGCCCGCCGCGGCCTGATCCTTTCCGGGGCCGCCGGCACCGGCAAGACCACCGCGCTCACCCAGTTCGGCAAGACCATCGAGATCATCGACCGGCGCCAACACCCGGGAGTCGACCGCATTCCGGTGGTCTACGTCACCGTTCCACCCGCCGCGACCTCCCGCATGCTCGCCGTCGAGTTCGCCCGCTTCCTCGGCATCCCGGTGACCACTCGCGCCAACATCACCGATGTCATCGAGGCCGTCTGCGGTGTCCTCATCGACGCGCGTGTCAGCGTCGTATGCGTCGACGAACTGCACAACCTCTCGCTGGCGACACGCAACGGCGCCGAAGTCTCCGACACCTTGAAGTACTTCTCCGAACGCATCCCCGCCACCTTCGTCTATGCCGGAGTCGACCTGGAAGACAACGGACTGTTCGCCGGAACCCGCGGTCGACAGATCGCCGGACGCTTCGCGGTCATCGAAACCATTCCCTTCCCCCGCACTCAGGAATGGACCGGGCTCGTCGGCGCCCTCGAAGCGGCCCTGCGGCTGCACCAACACCGACCCGGAACCCTGGAAGCGCTGGCGGAATACCTCCACCGACGCACCGGCGGCATGATCGGAAGTCTCTCCCATCTCATTCGCGGAGCCGCCATCGACGCCATCCTCGACGGCTCCGAGACGATCACCCGCAATTCCCTGAAGAGCGTTCAACTCGACCACGCCGCCCAAACCCGCAAGACGAAATCCGCCTCGTGACCGCCGAGTCCAACAGCGACGACCGGCTCCGCCCACTGCCGGCCCGCCCCCGGCCCAGATCCGGGGAATCCACCGACTCCTATATCCGCCGCCTGGCTCATGCCAACCATCTCAAGCCGAGCTATCTGCGCGGATATCTCGCGGGACCGCCCGACTACGGCTACGGAAACCGCCCCAAAGCCGAGCGGCTCGCCGTCGTCACAGGCCGCCAACAAGCATCCCTGGAAAGGGCCTTGATTGACCTGGCCCCACGCAAGCCGACCGAGCCCGACCAACCGGCCAAGCCCAAGCGGCGGGTCACTCTCAGTGCGGATAAGCCCGCGCTCTTCGCGGCCATCCGCCGAGACGCCCATGCCGAACACCTGACGGTCACCCCCCTGGCCAAGCGAAACCGCGTTCACAACCGCACCGTCGTCCAGGCGCTGTCCTCACCGAACCCACCGCCCCGCAAACCCCGCACCCTTCAGGAGAACCCGGCACTGGACCGGGTCCGTCCCGCTCTCGACGCAATTCTCGACGAGTACGCGGCCAAACACTGCGGTCACCTCCCCTCGACCCGGCTGATCTGGGAACGACTCCTGGACGAATACGACGCCGACGTCTCCTACGCAACGATTCGCCGCTTCCTCTCCGGACATCCACTCAAGAACCCCAATGGCGTTACCAGCACTCCCGGGCGTCCCGCCGGGAATTTCCTCGCCGCTACCCAGCAAACCCTTCAGGCCGGGATGGTCAGGCACTACCGCGGAATGCTTGCCGCCGTTCGCCAACAACCCGCCATGCACGGCATCGACGGTTCATTCGCCACCACCACCGCCTTCGTCCTCGGCTGCGATGCCGGAAGCTCTTGGGGCATGCTCACCGGCTTCCACGAATGGCTGGTCACCCGCCTCGGCAAAGGACACGACCTCACCTGGCCAGTCCTCGTTCGCCACCTCACACCCGCAGGATGGGTCCATCCGCTCACACCACACGCGGATATCGAAGCCGTCGCGACGCTCTTCCAACTCCTGGCCGAATTCCTGGACCAGCGCGAGCAGCCGGATGGACTCGCCGAGATCTTCAGGACCTACCAGTCGTGGCTGAACACCCAGAGTTGGCATCACTTCGAAACGCCACCGCCGAACCAGATCGACTGAGACAACGAGTGACATCCGCGTCTGGCAGACCACATCAACTGAGACAAGCACCAGTCTGACGTCTCAATCCATCTGGTCGCCGCAGGTCACAGCAACGTCCGCAGACCAGATCATTTGCGACGGGACAGGGCCTGCTCGGCATGCTCCACCGGTGTCATCTATCGCGACCAGTCACACGGGGGATGGCCCACGCGGCGGCGCACAGGTGCCCGCCGAGCGCGGATTCGGCCGTGATCACAGCCGGTCGGGTGTGCACGCGGGCGGCGGAGAGGTTTCCGACGTCGAGGGCGAATGCGGTCGGGACGAGGCGGAGTCTTCGGGTCCGACCTGTTGTCAGGCCGTACGGCGGCGGACCGCGGCGCAAGGCCGTCGTCGGTCGACTCGACGAGGTCGTCGATCACCTGTGCGACCCCGTCCGACGCTGGTGCTGGGCGACCCCGCCAACCCCGCCGTCATCGAACGCGTCCACCGGCACGTGACACAGGAACGCAGTCTCGGGCGTGACGTCGATCTGGAAGCCGCGACGGAAGACGCGCTTCGGGAACTGTTCGGCACCGAGGAGAGCGACCGCCAAATTCGAGCAACTGGTCGCTGGGCAGGCCGACTTGGACGCCGATCGCGACGTCGCCCACCGGATCATCGCGGCGCTGCTGCGGCATACCCGCTCTCACGCGAACAGCGCGAAGCACTCTGGGGCCATCCGGCCGGCGCACACATCCCGTCGACCTGTACCGCGAGTCCGTTCGGACCCGACGATGCGGCCGGGCGCGACGGGTCCGGAACCCGCCCGGTTCCTCGCCCGCCCCCGGGTACACCGGGCAGCCCAGCCTGCGTCGACCAAGGTCACGATCTCTCTGGGGCGCGAGAAGGAACATTCGGCCGGAATCAGGGGCGAACAGGCCAAGCTGAGCTTCCTCGCCTATCCCTTTCTCGGCGCGTCCAACCTGTCCCCGGACGGAGTCGTCATTCCGTTCGCGGACGGGCACCAGCGGCATTTGCCCCATCCTTCGGAGAGGTCGCGGGCGCGTTCGCAGGCGACGATCGCCTCCTCGAACCGGCTCTCCTTCCACAGCGCGAGCCTGAGGTCGTGCCGGGCGGTGGCTGGGCCGGGGAGGTCCTACGCGGGTCGTGCTGCGGAGTCCGCGGGCGCTTGACGGACGCGGTCTGACTGTTCGTTCGAGGTGCGGGGCGCGGCGTTCGCCATGATCGGTTCCGTCATGGTCAGGGCCGTGTCGAGTTCGGCACGCAGGGCCGCCGGAAGGACTCCGGTTCCCAGGGCGCAGGTGTGGACCAGGTTTGCGAGTCGATGTGCCTGGGACGGGGTGAGGAGTTCGCTGCACAGGGGGTGCTTCAGCAGGTCGCGGGCGGTGTAGCCGTCGGGGTTTGCGATCGTGTGATGGATCAGGTCGAGGCCCAGGGTTCGGGCGCGGGGGAAGTCGTGGGCCGTCAGGGCGTCGACTGCGCTCAGTCCGAGGCGGCACCCGAAGACGGTCAGACCCGGTTTGTCCGGCGCGAGGGTGCGAAGGAGACCGGGCAGGAGAGCCGCGTTGTCCCCGTGAGGGTGGCACAGGGTTGCCAGGCACGCGGTGACGGCCTGTTCCCAGGGGTCGCCGGGCAGGGTGGTGGCGCAGAGTTCGAGTGCGCCGCGGGTGTCGCCGGTGCTGGCGTGTGCCAGGACTGCGACCTGGCGCCCGTCGAGCATGCGGCGGCCTACGCCTTTGTGTTGGAGCAGCCGGGCGTGAGCTTGTTCCCAGCGTCCGGCGCCGGCGAGGCCGCGGGCGGTGGTGGCGAGGAGGACGACCCACAACCAGCGGCGTATCTCGCGGTGTTCGTCGCGGGTGGTGGCCATCCGGGCGGCGGGGATGTGGATGCCGTCGATGGTCGTGTCGGTGCGTGTGGCGACCGCGGTGTGGAGGGTGTCGACGAGGGCGCAGGCGCCGAGTCCGTCGCCGGCGCGGATGCGCAGGCGGGCGAGATTGACGAGCGGCTCGAGTGCCTGGCGGACGGCCTGCGCGTGCAGGGGTCGGGCGTGCAGGTACAGGTTCGCGTGCCGGTGGCACCACTGTCGGGCCAGGTCGGGCATGCCGCAGTCGGAGGCGAGGAGGGCGGCGAGGTTGTGGACTGCGGAGGCCTGTTCGCGGTCGCCGGTGCGGGCCGCTTCCCGGGCTTTCGCACCCAGTTCCGCCACGCGCCGGGGCAGGGGCGCGCAGGCGGGGCGGGGTCGGGGAACGAGGGGGAAGCGGCGCGCGGTGGGTCCGGTGGGGTCCATTGTTATTGCCAGGTGACGGTGACGGGGTGGTCGGGGCGGGTCAGAACGAAGCGTCCGCGGCTCGGGTCGGTGGGGGCGGGGTGGTCCTCGAGGGCGAAGCGGACGGTGCGGGTGCGGAATCCGTCGCGGTCCCAGGTGCTGACGTGTCCGGCGAAGGTATCGGCGAGGTCGGCGGCGTGCGGGCCGTGGGCGATGACGCCGACCTCGTAGCGGGGGGCGTCGTCGACGGGGTCGGCGGCGCGGATGGTCAGGTAGGCCAGGGTGCCGTCCGGGGTGGTGGTGGCCATGGCGGCGATGGGGAACATGGGGGCGACCAGGCCGCGTTCGCGGGCCGTGGCCTGGACGTTCATCCGCATGATCGGGTTGGTCATCGCGCAGGCCAGCCACAGGTCCAGCCATTCGAAGGACTCGCCGGAGCCGAAGGTCACGCCGCTCCAGGTGGTGTGGCGGGGGTTGTCGAGGACGCCGGCGAGGGTGGTGGGGTCGGTGTGGGGGTGGTTGTCCCGGTGGGTCTGGAGGGTGACCTCGCCGGTGCCGGTGAGGTCGACGACGGTGCGGGAGTCGTCGCCGATGCCGCCGCGCAGTGGCATGAAGACGGCCATTTCGCTGCCGCGGTCGACCCAGTCGCCGTTCTCGCGTTCGAAGGCGATGGTGCGAGAGGCGGCGCCGGCCAGGCGCAGGGGGACGAGCAGGCGTCCGTCGGGGGCGAGTTGGTCCAGCCAGGCGGTGGGGACCTCGTGTGCGCCGACGGTTGCCACCACCCGGTCGTAGGGCGCCGATTTGGGGTGGCCCAGGGCGCCGTCGCCCAGGACGACGTCGACGCCGGTGATTCTGGCGGCGTCGAGGTGGGCGCGGGCGTCGGTGACGAGGTCTTCGTCCACGTCGATGGTGGTGACGTGCCCGTGGGGGCCGGCGATCGCCGCGAGGAGGGCGGCGTTGTAGCCGGTTCCGGCGCCGAGTTCGAGAATGTGGTGGCCGGGTTCGACGGCGAGTTGTTCCAGCATGGTGGCGACGATGGTGGGTTGCGAGGCCGCGCTGAGGGAGACTCCGTCGCGTTCCTTGGTGTAGACGGCTTCGTCGGCGTACGCGTCCGCGATGGGGGCGTGGGGGACGAACAGGTGGCGGGGCACGGTGCGCAGTGCGTCGTGGACGGCGGGGGTGCGGGCGGCGCCGCGGTCGCGCAGCCGGTCCGCGAGGCGGTGGCGCAGGGTGGTGATGGACGCGGGGGAAACCGGGGTGTCACCGAGGGTGTTCGTCATTTCACGGACCCTAGCGGGCTCGGGGCCTTCCTCGGGGGCGCTCGGGCGGGGTCGGTGGTCGCGGGAGTGGTGGAAGACGTCGTCGACGGCCAGGTGCGCGAGGGCGGCCTGGTGGCGGGCGGAGAGTCCGGCGCGGTTCGCGGTGAAGATGAAGTGGTGGGCCAGGACCGCGCGCAGTCCGCGTTCCAGGTGCCCGCCGTGGTGGAGTGCGGCGAGGCTGCGGCCGGCGTCGACGAACGCCTCGGCCCAGTCGGTGGGGATGTGTTCGGGAACGCGGCGGGGGTCGGTGGTGGTCAGGCGGGCGAGCGCTTCGCGGTGTCCGGGCCGTGTGGGTGCGGGTGGGATGGGGCGCAGGCCTGCGACTTTGTTCCACACGTCGCCTTGTTCGAACCGGTCCAGGCCTGCGGTGCGGAGCATGAGGCTGAAGAGCATGACGGTGGTTTCGCGGCGTCCCAGCGGTGGCGGCTCGAGGTGGGCGGTGCGGGCGAGGATGTGTCGGCTGTCGTGCTCGAACAGCGTGTGGGCGGTTTCCATAGCGGCGGGGCCGCCGAACGCGAGGGTTTCGGGTTCGTAGATGCCCGTGACGAACGCGGCGATGTGTCCGCGGGTGGCGAGGTCCCCGAGGAGGTCACCGAGGGCGGTGGCATCGGTGCCGGGCCGTACCCGCAGCCGCCAGGTGGGGGATTTGCGGATGTACCACCAGGGGCCGATACGGCCCGTGGCGCGGGCGTCCTCCAGGGTGGGTGCGAGGTGGCGCGCGGCGGTCGTCTCGGCCGTGTCGCGATCGGGGAAGGTGATCGCGTACTGCTGCCATCCGCTTTCCATCGGGGTCCCTTCACGAATGTGGGCTCAGGTGATCAGCAGGCAGGTGTCCCAGCCGGTGCGCGGGACGCCGGTGCCGGCGAGTACGGCCAAGGCGATACCGGCGGCCCCTTCCAGCAGGCCGGGCCGCGCGTCGGCGGGCGGGTGTGCGGCGTCGAGGAGTTCGGGGACCATGGCCCGCAGGGGGTCCGCGTTGGGCCCGTCGGCGTCGGCGGCGGCGCGGGCGCAGATGCGGGCCAGTCCGGCGTGCCCGTGACACAGCGACCCTTCGACCGTCAGAGCCCGCCGGCGGGTATCGCGCATCGCCCCCAGCAGGGCGGTCTCCGCCTCGTGTCGGCCTCGTTCGTCCCCGCGGGCCAGGGCGGCCATTTGCAGGGCGCGGGCGATGCCCGCGGTTCCGTAGCACCACGACGGGCGGCGGCGGTCCCCGGCGTGGCGCAGTAGCTCGGGCGCGGGGGGTGCTGCTTGTTCGGCGCGGGTGAGCAGGTAGGGCCATCGGGCCCCGAGTGCGGTGTCGAGGCGGTGGGCGTCGAGCCACGCACGGATCGTGTCGATGGCACGCGTTTGTCCGGGCACGGCTACCTCGCGCACCGCTGCGAGGGAGAGAGCCGCGAGCACGCCGCTGATTCCGTGGGCCATCCCGGCGTTGCCGTGGCCGCCGGGGAACTCCGGGTCGTGGTGTCCGGACGGCCCGGTCGGACTCCACCAGCCCGGCACCGGCCCCTCCTCGTCCGCGAGGGGTTCGGTCAGGCGCACCAGGTGGGACAGGACCGCCCGCACCGCCCGGCCGCCGGGGTCGCGGCGCAGCAGGTGTGCGCCTACGCCGGCCAGGCCCCGGAGCGTGTCGAATTCGGCCAGGTGCGGCAACGTGGCGGCGCGGAGCCTGGCTTGGGCGGCGTCGACGCGGCGCAGGGCGTGCGCGGCGACCTGTGTGTCCAGGACGGCGAGGGCGCGGCGGTAGGAGCCAGGACGGGCGGTGTCGACGGCCGCGAGGGCGTGGGCGAGGGCGGGGGCGCCGTAGAAGGCGCCGGTGCCGCCGGCGGCGCTGACCGCGGTTCCTGCGGCGGCCGTCAGCCAGTCCTGGGCGCGTTTCCACGGCCGCAGCCCGGCGGCCGCGGTCTCGGCGTGCAGGAGTGCGATGCCGGGTGCGCCGTGTGCCAGGGACAGTGCCCACCATGGGGATTGGGTCGGCCGTCGGGGGTCGGTGGGGTCGGCGAGGTCGTCGGCGACGGCCAATGCCTGGTCCGGGGTCACGGGCGGCTCCCCGTGGGTCGGGTGCGGGCGGTGTGGGCCAGGGCCGCGCATCGCGCCAGGTACAGGCATACGGCCTTGTCGCGGCGGTCGGTGCCGCAGGCGCGCAGGACGTGGGCGTGCAGGAGCGCGTCGAGCACGGCGTCCGGGTCGATTCCTCGCGTGTGGGGGCCGCCTACGTGGCCGCGGTAGGCGCGGATCGCCTGCGCGCGCTCCGACCATGGGTCTGCGGCGGTGCCGGGCGGTGCGAGCTCGGTGCGGTAGGCGTGGAAGTCTTCGGTGGGGTCGGCCAGGCGCACGGCACGATCGAAGAGCGGGCGGGGCAGGGCCTGGGGCGGGCGGCGGGGTACGTGTTCGATCACCCAACGCGCCCCTGCGGTGGGGCTGCCGGTGAACGCGGCGGCGATCGCGACCAGATGGGCCGCCACCGCCGCTCGCCGGTCCCCCTCCGGTGGCGCGGGCCGGGAGAGGTGGGCCAGGACCGCGCGGGAGTCGGCGGCGAAGACGGCCTGCGCCGCTGCCAACGCCGGGCCGTCGCCCCATCGTCCGGTCTCGGGGTGACAGGTCGCCAACTCCACGTCCCGCAGCAGGCCGGCTCGGCGCAGCCCGTCCGCCCACGCGCCGACCCGGGCCGCGGTCGCGCCGAACGCGTCGGCGCCGGGCAGGGCGATTCTCAGGCGCAGGTGGTGATCGCCCGCGCCGTCGTCGCATCGCAGGAACCACCACACCGGTGCGCCAGCGCCGTCCGCGGGCGCACCGGTCCACAGCGCGGGAAGGTGGTCGGTCAGGATGGTGTCCTGGCGTCGGGGGTCGCCGTGCAGGCGGGCGTACAGCAGCGCGGACGCGCCGGGCGTCCGCGCGTGGTCGCGGCCCACGATCCGCTCCCTGGTGGGCGGGGGCGGGCACGGCCAGCCCGGTGGCCCGGTCGCGGCCACCGGCACCACGACCTCGTGCGGCCGCCCGCCCGACCAGCCGTCGCCGTCGCGCGCCGGGCCTTCCTCCAGTACGGCGCAGACACGATCGCGCAGGTGTTCGCGCAGGAGAACTCGATCGGCCGTCTCGTCCATGTCCAACGGCAGTCGCCGGTCCCCGTCCACCAGCACCACACGGTCCGGCAGGCGTCGCCGGGCCCGCCACCCGGTCAGGTGCTCGTCCCACACCCCCCAGGCCGTCGACCATGACGGCAACTCGTCGGCCTCCAGCCGCCACCGCGCCGCCGACAGCACCACCCGCCCAACCCTCACCCGCGGCAGGAACGGCAGACTCGCCGCCGCACCCCAGTCGAAGTCGACGATTTGCGCGCACGCGGCCCGGGGCAACTCGGTGACCAGGCGCGCCAGCGGCGGGGTGTACCGGCGCAGATTCAACGCGTGTGTCGCCCACGCCTCCACCCGCCGGCCCCACCGCGGGGCCGCGACGTACAGGCGATGCCCGTCGGCTCCCACGACCAGGTCACGCGCGGTCAGCACGTTCTCGTCCCGGCGGTCGCGATGCTCGCCGAGGGAAACCACCCTCGGCGACACGCGGATGCTGCGCGCCACGTGCGCACCGGCCGGGCTCAGCGGCGGAAACGACAGCTGCGCGGTGACGGTGCCCGCGTCACCGGCCGGCAACGCCGCCCACGCCTGCGCGAGTTCGTCTCCGCCCCGGTGGCCGAGAAGATCGAGGAAACGCCCACCGACCACGCCGGCAGCCCGCGAGAGGGACACCACCACCACGCGGAAGTCCCCGCGATCCAACGCGTTCGTGTCGGCTGCCTCCACCCGCACCACCACCTCCAGGTGCGGCGGCAGCCACACCCGCGAGGTGTCGGGCCCCGCCAGGCGCGCGAGCAACGCCCGATCCGGCACCACTTCCACGCATCCCTCCAGCGCCGCCCGCTGGGCCAGCGCCGACAGCACCGCATCCCTGTGCCCCGCGCGCGGGAACCTCTCGGGTACCGGTGCGCCGGGGTAGCCGCCCGGCCAGCCGATCCCGCTGTCGGCCACCACGTCCAGGAGCGGCACCAACGCGCCCGTGCCGTATCTGCGATAGAACCGCCGGTGGTAGTCGGCCCACGCCGGCGTGCCGTGCGGCATCGGACTCAGGCGAGCCAGCAACAGCGCCGCCTCTTCCACCTCACGGGCCACCGCCCACGGCAGGACCACGTCCGCGTCCAGGCGCACGTCCACCGCCACCGGATGCCGCCCACAGTCCTGCACGGCCCGCATGCGCGCCGCCGCGACCGCCCGCAAACCGGCGCTGCGCCCGATGACGACCCGGTCGTGCCCGGCCAGCAGCGTGTGGATCTCCCGCAGGGCGTCCACCCCGGACGCCGGGCCCACACCCGCCTCCTCCAGGGCTCGCACGAGGTGTCCGAGCGCGTCCGGTTCGGTGGACGGCGCCCGCAGCGCGGTGAGCAACACCCGGCGCGCCACCAGGTCGCGCACCAACGCGGCCACGCGCTCTCGGGCGACCGTCGGGAACCGCTCCCGCAGGCGGGATTCCAGATCGTGGTGCACGATCGGCGACCGGGCCAACTCCAGGGCCGCACGCACCGGCGCGGTGTACCGCATCGACAACTCGACCGCCGGGCCGGAAGGATCCGGACCGGGCCCGTACGGCACGATCAACCTCGAGCCGCGCACGAACAGCGTGTCGTCCGCGAGGACCGGGATCAGCCGCACGACCTGCGGCGTGGCCTCCAACCGTTCCACGATCAGCGCCAGCCACCGCGCGTCCGCTCGCGCAAGGCCACGGTGATCCCGGCCCCACCGCGCCGACGCCCGCGCGCCGAATCCGAGTGCGGCGACCCCCGCGAACAACCCTGCGGGCGTCGGACGGTGCGACATGCGCCGCAGGTAGCGGGCCACCGACACCACAGCCGCACGCGTGGCGCGCACATCGGGATCGGCAGCTGCGCACAACGCCCGGACCCGCCCGTCCAGCCCGGGGCTGGCATGCGCGATCGCCTCGACCACCTCGGGGATCGCCCACACCTGCCGCAACCAGCCCAGCCACACCCCGTGCGCGTGCGGCCCGGCCCCGGCCGGGTCGGGCCACGGCGGTGGCGCCTCGACGGGGCGCACCGCACGCAGCAACGCCCCACCCGCCAGGCGGAACCGCGTCGGGTCCTGTCGTGGTTTCTCGTTCGTGGAACCCACCGGCCGCCTCCCGACGTCGCCGCGTCGAACGGACCGGCAGCCGACCGCCGCCCCGGGAAGGGCCATGGACGGCAGACCGCCGGCCGCCGTTCAGGAAGAGGTGATGCAGGTCGTCTTCTCACAACTGGAGCCGCAGTTGTCGTCCGTCATGGTGATCAGACCGTTCGGGTCCGCGATCTCCAACACACTGACGTCCAGGTCGAAGCCCTCGTCGTCGGGGTCGACCACCGGCCGCGTGACCGGCTCCCGCTCCGTGATGCCCGTGCTCATGCGTGTCCCACCCTTCTGAGGCGAACCGTGCCATGGTCGACGACGCCCGGGCCCGACGGAGGCGCCCGCGAACCGCCACCGAATCCTGCGGTCGCGCGAACTCGTGGGCTCCACACGGCGAACACGCCCCGCCCCCGGGCTCCGTACTCGGACGAGCGCACACCCATCGAGACCCCCGGACCACCGGACAGGTGACCGATCGCATCGGCATGATCACCACACGCATCGGCCGTGTCCTAGGAACGATGCATCCGCAAGCGCCCAACTCGCAACCTTGGAACCCCAATTCACAGAAACAGACACCCCCGACGTCTCGACGCGGACACCCCGGCGGTGCCACGCTGCACCCGAGCCGTCGACTCGCGCACCCCGGGAGGACACATGCCCAACGTTCGCGCCGTGCCCACCCTGCGCCGACGCCGCCTCGGCGAAGCCCTGCGCCGCTACCGCACCGCGGCGCAACTGAGCCTCGAGCGCGCCGCCTCGGAAATGCGTTGGGACGACAGCAAACTCAGCCGCATCGAGAACGCCCGGGCTCGCATACCACCCCAGGACGTCGCCCGCCTGCTGCGCCTGTACGACGTGAACGACCCTGATATCGCCCAGGCCCTCGAAGCCCTCGCCCGCGACGCGGGCAAGACGGGATGGTGGCAGCCCTACGGCGTCGTCACTCCAGGCCTGCACGACTACCTCGTCCTGGAATCCGACGCGGACAGCACCCGGATCTACACCCCGAACCTGATCCCCGGCCTGCTCCAAACCGGCGCCTACGCGCGCGAGATCATCGCCGCCACCGCCCTGACGCGCACACCGCAAGAGGTTCTGTCCCTCGCGGAGGTCCGCAAGGCCCGGCAATCCATCCTCACCCGCCCCGACCGCCCGCTCAGTCTGTGGGCCGTCATCCACGAATCCGCGTTCCACCAACGCTTCGCCGGTCAACCCGCCCTTATGCGCCATCAACTCCGGCACCTGCTCGACTCCGCCGACCTGCCCAACGTCTCCATCCAGGTCATGCCACTCACCGCCACCCCCCACCCCGGGCTCCTCGGACTGTTCGAGATCGTGCGCTTCCCGAACCCGTGGCCCACCGTCGTCAACCTCGAAAACCTGCGCGGCGGCTACTTTGTCGAAGGCACCGCCGACGTCCAGGTCTTCGAAGCCGCCTTCGACCACGTCGTGGCCGCCGCCCTCCCCGTCGACGACTCGCGCGAAATCATCAAGAACCTCATGGAAGGAACAGGAACGTGACCAGCCCCGGCCACAAGGCCGAGCCAGCCGCCCCCCAGCTCGACCAAGCCCGCTGGCACACCTCGTCCTTCAGCAACGGCGGCGAGCAATGCGTCCAGGTCGCGCACCTACCCGGCGGCCACACCGCAATCCGGGACTCCAAAGCCCCGACCCACGGCCACCTGCGCTACACCGCCCGAACGTGGACGGCCTTCTGCAACACCACCCACCAGGACCCACCCGGGTCGCAACCGTCCGCGTAGCTTCTCAGCGACCCCGACCCATTGTTGGCAATGCGGGCCACGCCGGGACCCCTTGGCCCCGGTGAAACCCTGCGGCCCGACGCCGGGAGGTGTCGATGGTTGGCGAACCGCCCGCGGCGCCGAGGGCCGTCTATGCGTAGACGAGCATCTCGATGATCCTGCCGAGACGGTCGAGGGCGTCGGGACCGGTCTCGCCGTCCGCGCGGGCCAGGGCGTACGCGTCCAGGAGCCCGGCCACGCATCGACTGTAGGAGGTCGTCCACCATTCGTCGGCGGTGTGCGACTCGGGGAAGATCTCCTCGGCGGTGCGCCCGTCCCGGTCGAAGATGATCCACAGGACGTCGGCCGGGGCGTCGAGCCGTATGCGCGTTCCGTCGGCGAGCGGGCGGACCCAGTGTCCGGGGGTGCAGCGGTAAAGGTCGTTCTGCGGGATTCCCGCGACCCACAGTCCGTGCCGTTGGGGCTGGTGCCACCATCCCCGGCAACTGCGGCACTCCTGCGGGGTGTGCCGACCGGGCGTGTGGTCGGGCACAGCGAGGGATTGCGCGATCGGGTCGTCGAACCGGCCGGAGCGGGCGAGCGTATCCAGCGCCGGAGCGTTCGCCTGGGCACCGCGCTTGTGTTCGAACACGGCCACGACGTTTCCCTCCTCGTCGATGAGCCCGAAGTCGGGTCCGGGGCTGGCCTTGGGCAGCCACATCCACAGCGGGCGCCCGGCCACTATTCGCCGGCACACCTGGGGATCCACCCCGGACAGCAAGGCGTCGAGTACGAGCCGACCGGCCTCCTTACCCAGACCGTCGAACACCTCGCAGATTTTGTTCGTCACCGGCTGTTCTTTGAAGTCCGCGCCGCGTACGGCCAGTCCGAGCATGCCCAGTCGCTCAACCGGCCCGAGTTCGTTCACCATGCGCCCTCCCCGTCCGGGTCCGTCGACTCAAGGGCACTGTCACTCCTCTGACGCCACCGGCTACCCAACGACCGCAGGGAGATTTCCATGGGCACGTCGTTCACACCATCGATGCGCAGCGCGGTGCTCGCCGTGACGGTGTCCGTCGTGTTCGGCGTCTCCTGCGACAACTCGAACGGCGGATCGCAGAAGACGGCCGCGGCAAGTGCGTCGTCCGTGCCATCGCGCCCACCTGACACGGCCGACTCGCCCACCCCCGCCCGTACTTCGGCGTCCGCCGATGCGTCGATCGCCCCGTCGTCCGCGATATTGAAAGTGAAGGTACGGGACGCGTTCGCCGGGCTGCAGGCGACCCTGAAGGACACCTGCACTCCGAGCAATTGCGCCTACTTCCTGGGGCGGGTCCACGACGAACTGCACCGCCTGGACCGGGCAATGAAGACGGATCCGAAGGGCGCCGGTCACTTCCCGGAACCGATAGCCCTGATCAAGGCGCTCGACGCCGAACTCGGCGGCGACCGATCCTTCGAGAACCTGAACAAGCACCAGACCACGCTGCTCCGCACCCGGGACCGGATCAACTCCTGGATGCAGGGCCACCCCGACGACTACCGCTGACTCCCCACCACCAATCCATGCGTCGACACCTCACCCGGGCGGCGGAAGACGTGGTTGCGGGGCCCGGAAGCCGTGTGTGCGGCGCAGTCACCCATCCGATCGCGGTGCGGGGCCCTGAGACCAACGGGGGCGGGTGCCGGGGATATATCGCGCCGGTGCGGGCGTGGCCGAACTCATGCAGCAGGTCCGCGGACCGGGCGAGGCGGCGTTAATCCTGCGTCAGCACGTTGCTACGTGGAGGCGGTCAAGGATCTCGCCCACGGCCTCCACCAGACGGTCCCGGTGCCATCGCCATGACCAGGCAGAAGATTGCGCTGACACTCACCCCGGACCGCACCATGGTGCGCACTCAGAATCCGTCCCGCAAGGTCGACAAGGCCAACCCGCCTCTCTTTCGGGAGAAACTCTGGCCGGTGGTACGTCGTCGGGAGTCATAGAAGTCCGGCTCCTGCTCGGCATGCCTGCGCCTGGGCGTAGGTCCGCGCACTCGGCATCGTCGCCCCGCCCGGTCGTGCACGTTCGACCCGTCTCGGGCTCGGGGAACCCGAGATAGCTGGCAGTATGGGCTCACCATGACCGTTGGCCCACGTAAGGTCACCCTGACCGCGTATCCGATTCCGTGCGATCACGGCTGGGACGTCGTCGTCCACAGGCGTTTTTCCGGACGGAGAAAGAACGCGACTCTTCGCGTCCGACCGGGTAGCCGAGCGCGGTCGGATGTCGAGGCCGAGGCGATCGGTTTGGGACTGGGAGTCCTGGCGAGTCGCGTGGACGACGATATGCGGGTGACGGCGAGCCGGCCCATGGCTTGGGATCTCTTGGTCGACCCGACGACGTGGAAGCGGCTCTCTGACGTTGTACCGGCGGGGGTCGTGCGCCACAGGATCGCAACGATGATTCGGACGCACCGTCTGCGGCTCAATGCGCGACTGGTGCGCAACGCGGGTGATGAGCGTGTCCTGCGGCACAAGGCGGGTGTTCCGGACTTGGCGCAGGCGGCACTGGGTCTGATGTCCGAACAGGCGATGGAGCAGGCATCGGGGTGCGATCCGAACGACCTCGGTTGGTGTGTCGACGCCTCGTCCGGCCCGCAGCAAAGCGGGGTCCCCCACGTCGCCCTCGTACCCATGAACACGACCGGGAGGGTTCGTGCCCACACGATCCCCGTCCCGGCCGACGTTGCCCACGAAGACGCGGTGTCGATGGAGCTGTTCGCCTTAACCCTCGGGGCGTCATACGCCCTAGGGGATACCGCGCAGCCCCTTCGATGGGGCGTCTTCACGGACTCCAAGGCCGCCGCCGCGCAGTTCGAACGGGCTCGCGCCGGGCTCCCGCTGCATCCTCGCGTGGCGGCGTCCGTCCGCACCCTCGCGGAGGCGTTGGCGCCCGCCGCGAGATCCGTCTCGGTACGATGGGTCGCGCGCAACTCCACGCCGTGGATGACATTCGCCGACGCCGCATCGAAGGCGGCCTCCGGAACACGTCTCCACCCACTCTGGATACCCACCACACATCACACGTTCTCCGTCGAACAAACCCTGGCCGCGTGGACGGCAAAGTGGGCCACCTAACAACCGCAGCGGGCGCTGCCCGATCCACCGAACCCTCCAACCAGCCGACGGCGACCCGAGACCGAGGGACGCGAAGTGCCTCTGCGGACCGACGAACCACTACTGTGAATTTCGGTTGGGGGTAACGGTGAAGCGGGCTGTGGGTGTATGCCGGTGTCATGCGGTATCCCGACGGAGCGGCCTGACCGCTAAACAGCGGGAGCCGTCCTCGACGACCCGCGTCCGTCCCCGACCCTGGTCGATCTCGGCGACGCCGTTGAGCACCACGTGCTCGACTATTCGCGCCACCCTCCACAGGCCCTGTTCGGCGAACCACATTGTGTACGCGGCATGTTGGGGCGCCCGTGCTCGAACACGCCGCCGTGGGGACGACGTCGCGGCTGCCGGTCTGCGGGGGGTCGCGACCCGGCTCACGGCGCTGTTGGGCAACCTCACGTTCTGCCTGGGCGGCCACACCTGCGCCCAAGTGCACCTGGCCGCCGCCGCGCTGTCGGGCGAACGGGGCGGCTCCGACAACCTGCGGGCGTAAACGTATGGAGCGGCAGCCATGGTCGCCCGCGCCGACCAACGCCACGAAGCCTGGCCCACGTCGAACACGGCCTCGCCCTCGCCAGCACCGCGCAGCGACGCGCTCACCTGTCGTCCTGGTCCCGCACCGTCCCTCACCACACCGGGCCGGGGCAAAGACGCCCGGCGCACCGACGCCGAGGCAGTGTCGCTCCTCACCGCCCGCCATCGCCCGATCGCACCCGGTTGCCTGGGCCGCGATGGGGGCGGGTCTAAGCTCGGCCACATGGCGATCACCATCGATCCGGCCTCGTCCGTCGCACCGTTCGAGCAGATTCGGGGGCAACTCGCCGACCAGGCCCGGGCCGGCACACTGCCCGCCGGCACCAGACTGCCGACCATACGTGCGTTGGCCGGCGAACTCGGCCTGGCGTACAACACGGTCGCGCGCGCCTACCGCGAACTGGAGGCGGACGGCGTGATCAAGACCCGGGGCCGCTCGGGCAGCTTCGTCGCCGCGGCCGGGGACAACGCGCACCGGGCGGCGAGCAAGGCCGCGCTCGAATACGCGCACCGCGCACACCAGCTCGGCCTGACCCGCGACGAGGCGATCATCGCCGCACTGGGCGCAGTCGAGGCGGCCTATCCCCACTAGCCAGTAGCTGGAACTCGGTGCCTGGAACGTCGAGTCGAGGCGGGGTTACGCTGCACGGCACGTCGCGATGCGGGGGTGGGTGATGGACGCCGTGCGTGCGAACCGCGTGGTCCAGGGGGATCGGGTGGTGTGGAGAGGTGTGCACGCCGGCCGGATCGCCACGCACGCGACCGCGGGTGTCGCCGTCCTGGTCCTCGCGGCGATCATGGCGGGCGCGGGCCTGGCCGGGGTGAACGGGCCACTCACGACGCGCCGATGGGTCCTGCTGCTCGCCCTGGCTGGCATCGACCTGCTCCTCGCGTTGATCCCCATCCACCTCGCGCACACCCAGGCCCGACGCCGTCTCGAGATCGGCCCGCACGCGCTCGTCCTGCACGACGCGCACACCACCGTCCCCCTGCCCTGGGGCACGATCGCCGAGATCACGCTGACGCTGCGCCCGGGGCGACGCCCCGATGCCGGGACGGTGTGCCTGGACCTGCGCCTGCGCGACGGCACGCTCCGGCGCCGCGCGATGTACCACGTCGAGGAGGACATGTTCCGGCCCCTGGCCCTGGATCTGTTTCCCGGGGTCGTCATCACCGGGACGCGGTACACCGTCAACGGGGCGCGGGTGATCCGCGACGAGATCGCCGCCCTGACCGCGAACGCGCGGCCGGCCGTGCCGCCGCGACCGTCCGCGCCACCGCCGTGACCCGGCACGCCGCCCTTGCCCGGGCGTTCTCGTCGACGACCGGGTCTTACGGGGCGAAGCCGAGTGCGCGGGTACGGGCGAGCGCGCGGTCGCGGCGGCGCGAGGAGCACGCGTGCCGGGGCGTGGCGTCGCCGACGACGCATGACGCCACTGCCGCACGGGCGGCGCAATCGGGAACGCCAGCCGCACGCGTGCCGGGCCGGAACCCCACCCCCGGGCCTGCGGCCTTGATCGGGCCCGCCGTCCGGTGCGGCGTGGACGAACACGAATCCGCGCGCCGTCGACACGTTCGTCCGCACCCTCGCCCGCTGCCAGGAACCAACCCCGACGTGTGCGGGGCCGCACGGTTCCGAGCGCGACACGTGGGCGGATCCGGCCGCGCGCCGCGCGACGACTCGCCCACCGATGCCGCGCACAGGCCACACCCCACACCGCGGAGCCCGGCCCGACGATTCGCGCTCGTGATCCGATCCGCCCGACCCCGGACTTGCGCGTCCGCGTGTGGTCGGGGGCGCGTGAGAGTGTGGATTCGGCGGTGTAGGACGGGAGTTCGGGGGAACGGATGCACGGCTGGGCGAGACGAGTGGGTGCGGCGATGATCGTCCTGGCGTCGGTCGGCGGCGCGGCTGCGGGGTGTTCGCCGGGGGGCGGGTCAGGCAAGCCGGCCGTGCCCAGCGTTTCGGCCGCGGCGCCGACTCCCGATCCCTTGGTGATCACCGAGGCAGAGGCCCGCGCGGTCCTGGAACGCTACGACGCAGAGAACAACGCGGCGAACTCCGCCTTGGACGGCGACCGCCTCGCCGGGGTCGAGGGCGGAGAACTCCTGGAGGCCTCCCTGGGGTCGTACCGCGCCGACCGGGCACGCCCGGACCGGGAGACGTACAAGCCGTTCACCCACCTCGACCCGCAGTTCTGGATCCCCCGGGCGAGCGGCCACCCCCGCACGTTCGTCGCCGTCGCCGCCACCGCTGCCGACAGCGAGGACCGCGCCGTCGTCCACTTCGTCCAGGAGACGCCGGGCGCGCCGTGGAAAGCCGTGTTCACCGCCTACGCCCGGGTGGGCGACCCGCCGGCGACGGCGAGCGCGAGCCCCGAACGCCAGGCCCGCCCCAAACTCGACGACGTCGCCCGCGACGCCACCGGCTCCGCGCGCACCACGACCGCGGGCGACGCCGCGGCGGTGTGCGGGCGCTACGCCGCGGTCATGTCGGTGCCCGGCGCGCCCAAAGCGGGCTTCGCGCCCGGCAGTCATACCACCGACCTGCGCAAGCGGATGGAGGACGACGGCCACCGGGACGAGCGGATGTCGCAGACCACCACCGTCACCGCCCGCCCCGTCGCCCGGCAGACGTTCGAGACCGTCACCGGCGAGCGCCTGGTCCCCTGCGTCCTGGACAAGACGATCGAGACCAAAGTCCTGATACCCGACGCACACCTGACCGCGACCGCCCCCAAGACCATCGCGTTCCTGGGCCGAACCGGACCCTTCACCACCGTCAAGGAAAAATTCCTCGCCTTCGTCCTGATCCGGGTCCCAGCCGCGCCCGACGCGCCGGCCACCGTCCTCACCGGCGGACTCCGTCAATCACACCCCCTCGACGCCACCGCAACGTAGCCGACGGCCCGGGCCCCGCCGCTCGGCCGCGCGCCGTCGCCGTCACGGGCGATCGAGCACGTGCCGCCGGCTCGTCGCGACGTTCGCGGTCGGGATCGGGAAAAAGGGGGAGGCGACACGGGGAGCGGCCGTACAGGATGCGGCCATGATGAACCGTCGCGTGTATGTGGACCTGGACCAGGTCGAGGATCTCGATCACGACTGGCTCCACGTGGTCCTGGAGGGCCCTCCGGAGTCGTCTACCAGCTCCAGCACGGGGGTCATTCCTGCTGCCAGGGCGCCATCGAGGGGTACCTGGTGCCGGTCGAGTCGCCGGAAGGGTATGCCGCGTTGATGGTGCAGCGGGGAACGCGGTCGGCCCAACGGAGCGCGCGGCGGCGGAGGGCTCGTGTGCACCACGATGGCCAGGGCCTCCTCGACGCGGCCGAGGTCGACGAGGTGGTGGGCGAGGTCGTGACCGATCCTGCGGTCGTGCCGCAGGAGGGTGGTGACGGCCTCCTCGGTGCGCCCGGCGCCGGCGAGCAGGCGTGCGATGTCCTGCGCCGCGTACCAGGTGTCGCCCTCGGGGTGGGCGCGGGCGCGTTCGAGCGCCTCGTCAATGCCACTGCGGGCGGCGATCAGCGGCAGCCGTATCCGGTACAGCTCCCACTCGTCCTCGCCCCCGCGCCGGGCGTGGAGGGCGTCGAGGTGGGCCAGGCCGTCGGCGGGGCGGCCCTGGTCGAGGCACAGCTCGGCCAGGGCGTGGAGGATCCAGTCGTCGCCGGGGTGGGCGTCGGCCCGGGCGCGCATCACAGTGATCGCCTCCTCGCCCCGTCCGTGCCGGACCAGGAGATGCGCGAGATCGTAGGCCGGATTCGGGTTCCGGGCGGCGGGGCCGTCGGCCGGCCCGTACACGGCGATCGCGCCCTCGACGTCGCCGCCCTGCTCCAGCAGCTCCGCCAACTGCCGTATGGCCCCCTCGTGTCCGTCGCACGCGGCGTAGGCGCGGAGTTCCTCGACCCGGCCGTGTCGGGCCAGCAGCTCGGCGAGTTGGTCTCGGCCGTTGACCGAGACGTTCTGCCGGCGGTGGAGGAGGGTGACGGCCTCGTCGATGCGGCCCTGGCGTTCGCGGATCGTCACGAGCAGGCCGAGTGCCGTGTCGGGGTCGAGGCCGCGGCAGCACCACGGGCCGTCGCAATGGTGGTCGGGCCGCATCAGGCCGGCCAGCAGCGCGGCAGCCTCCTCGTCGCGGCCGGCGATGTCGGCGACGTCGACCAGGGCGGTGGCGATCACCCGGTCGTCGACATGCGGCACGAGCAGGTCGAACGCCTCCTCCGCGCGGCCGTGTCGGGCGAGCAGCCTCGTGTAGGCGTCCAAAGCCATGGGGTGCCCGGCCTCCATGCGCTTTCGGGTGATGGCGATCGCCTCGTCGGCGCGGCCCCAGTCCTCCAGCAACCCGGCCGCGCCAACGACGGCCGCCCACCAGCCCGTTGCCACATACGGAGCGAGGACCTCCCACGCATCGCCCTCCCGGCCCCGATCACCCAGCACCCGTGCCCACACCAACGCGCAGAACCACTGGCCGCGTCGGGCCTGCGCCTCCACTACGTCGGCACGGCCTCGTTCGAGCAGCCGCGAGGCCAGCTCGGGCGGAATGCAGCCGGACCGCGTCCGGGACTCGAGATCGTTGGCGTCCACGACCGGGCACGGTAGCGCCCGACCCCGACACCGGGCCGACACTCTCGGCGACCTCGCGTCGGACCGGTGGAGACGACGGGAGGATCCCGCGCCGGCGCAGCACTTGGCGATCGGGGTTGCTGTCGTGGGCGTTGTCGCGCACGGGTTCCCCGGAGGTCTCGACGTCGTTCCACAGATGTCACCGAGCGCAGGGCCCTGACTGCCGCCGGGCACCGACACTCGCCGGCCCGAACCGGTGGCGACTCGGGAGTCGACGCGTCTGCCGAAGCCGTACGCGGCTGCGACCGCGGCACGACTTTTCCGCGCCTCGGGTACCGCGAGCGCTGGCAGGTGAGGTCAGAAGACGGGTTCCGGCGGGGGGCCGGGCCAGGTGTCGGGGTCGAGCATCTGCCACAGGGTGTGGGACAACCCTTCGGCGCCCATGTCGTCGACCTGTCGCATCCACGGCGACGGGGACAACAGTCGGCGCAGTTCGGGGGTGACGTTCTCCTCGATCGTCGTGCGCAGGGTGTCGGGGACGGGATCGTCGACCAGGCACAGCCACCCCAGCGCGGCGGCGACGCGGACTTCGGCGGGGCGGGCAGGGTCCGACCACAGGGCGTGGGTGAACGCGGTGGCGTCCTCGTGTCGGTGTTCCCGGGCCAGCGGTGAGGGTGTCGGCGACGAGGCAGCCGTGTTCGCCGGTGACGGTGGTGGTGCGGGTTTTGCGGGGGGTGACCCAGTTGACCTGGTGGTGGGTGACGGTGCCGTCGTCGAGTTGTCCGAGGCCGGCGAGGAGGTCTTCGTGGGGGCGTCCGGTGCGGTGTGCTGTGCGGGCGGCGATGGAGGTGTAGGCGTGGTGGGTGATCCAGGCGGTGAGGTCGAGGTCGTGGGTGGCGAGGTCGTTGATGACGCCGACGTCGGTGATGCGGTCTGGGTAGGGGCCGGTGCGTCGGGTGTCGATTTCGAACACGTCGCCGAGGTCGCCGTTTTCGAGGCGGGCGCGCAGGGCGATGAGGGCGGGGTTGAAGCGTTCGATGTAGCCGACGGCGGCGGGGATGTCGGCGTGTCGGAAGGCGTCGCGTAGTCGGCGTGCGGCGTCGGGGGTGGTGGCGAGGGGTTTTTCGATGAGGGTGGGGATGCCGGCGTGGGCGAGGTGCAGGCCCAGGGGTCCGTGCAGGAGTGTGGGGCAGGCCAGGACGGCGTAGTGGGGTCGGTGGCGCAGGAGTTGGTCGATGTCGTGGGCGACGGGCAGGCCGTCGACGGCGTGGTACGGGTCGCCGTGGGGGTCGGCGGCGGCGATGAGGTCGACGCCGTCGAGGCGGCGCAGGACGCGGGCGTGGTGGCGGCCCATCCGGCCCAGGCCGATGAGGGCGGCGCGCAGTCGGGGGCGGGTCATCGCCGGCTCCGGGCGTGGTCGGGCGAGGCGCAGAGCGCGGTGAGGGTGGTGGTGATGCGGTCGAGGTCGTCGTGGGTGAGGGCGGGGTGGACGGGGAGGGAGAGGACTTCGGCGGCGGCGAGGTCGGTGTGGGGCAGGTCGGCGGGGGTGCGGTAGGCGGGTTGGCGGTGGAGGGGGTGGGGTAGTGGACGGCGTTGCCGATGCCGTGGGCGGTGAGGGCCTGGGCGAGGATGTCGCGGTGGCGGTGCACGCGGATCGTGTACTGGTGGTGGGCGTGGCCGGTGCCGGGTGCCGTGGTCGGGGTGGTGATGCCGGGCAGGGTGGCGAGGGCGGCGGTCAGGTGGGCCGCGTGTTGTCGTCGGGCGCGGATGGCGTCGGGCAGGCGGGTGAGTTGGGTGCGGGCGACGGCGGCGTTGACGTCGTTCATGCGGGCGTTGGTGCCGACGATCTCGTGGTGGTAGCGGGTGGCGGATCCGTGGTTGCGCAGCAGGCGCAGGGTGTGGGCGAGGGTGGGGTCGGCGGTGGTGATCATGCCGCCTTCGATGGCTTGCATGTTCTTGGTGGGGTAGAAGCTGAAGGCCGCTGCGGTGCCCAGGGCTCCGGCGGGGGTGTGGTGGTGGGTGGCGCCGTGGGCTTGGGCGGCGTCTTCGATCAGGGCGAGGCCGTGGCGTCGGGCGAGGGCGCCCAGGCGGGTGGTGTCGGCGGGGTGGCCGTAGAGGTGGACGGGCAGCAGCGCCGCGGTGCGTTCGGTGATGGCGGCGGCTGCGGCGTCGTGGTCCAGGGTGTGGGTGTGGGGGTCGATGTCGGCGAAGACGCAGGTGGCGCCGGTCAGGCGGATCGCTGCGGCGGTGGCGGCGAAGGTGAAGGAGGGCAGGATCACCTCGTCGCCGGGGCCGATGCCCAGGGCCAGGACGGTCAGCCACAGGGCGCTGGTTCCGGAGTTGACGGCGACGCAGTGGCGGCCGTCGACCAGGCGCCGAACTCGGTTTCGAGGGCCTCGACTTCGGGGCCTTGGGCGAGTCGGCCGCTGCGCAGGACGCGGGTGGCGGCGGTGATGTCGTCCTCGTGCAGGTGGGTGTAGGCGATGGGGATAGTGGGGTGCACGGTGGTGTCCTTCCGGGTCGGTGGCCGACGCGGAAGGGGTTTTCCGGGTCAGCGGTGGTCGCGGTGGTTGTTGGTGGGGGCGGTGCCGTGGTGGAGGTAGGCGGTGGTGTGGTCGGCGAGCGCGTTGGCGCAGGCGTGGAGGCGGCGGGCCATGTGGGGGGCCATGAGGGTGTCCCACTCGGTGGGTGCCGCGAGGTGCCATGCGGTGAGTTCGCCGGCGGCGAGGCGGATGCGTTCCTTGGCGTGGGTTTCGGTGACGGGTCCGCCGTCGAAGAGGTAGTTCGCGAGGGCGGGGCGGCCGTCGGGTTGGGGCGGTACCCAGTCGACGGCCAGGAGGCGACCGGGGGTGAGGTCGAGTCCGAGTTCCTCCTTGATCTCGCGGCGGGCGGTGTCCCAGGGGTATTCGCCTTCGTCCATGGCGCCGCCGGGGATTTCCCAGTGGCCGTCGCCGTAGGCGGGTTCGACCAGGAGGAATCGGCCGTCGGTGTCGTGGAGGATCGCTCCGGCGCCGCCGATGTGGTGGGGCAGCGTCGCGTAGTACTCGGCGGGGGGTAGGTGGGTCATGCCTGGGGACGCTAGTGCCGTGCCGCCGCCGGGGTGCGGCGGCACGGCGGGTTGCGACGAGCGTGTGACAAACCGGTGTGACGATCACTCGCGTGGGGCGACCTCGGTCAGGCCGGTGCCGTGGGGGCGGTGGGCGCGGGCGCAGTGCGGGCAGGCGAGGTCGGTGCCGAGGGTGTGGCCGCAGGCGCACGCCCAGCCGCAGGGGCGGGCGGGGTTGCCGGCGACGAGGGCGTGGGCGGGGACGTCGCGGGCGACGACGGCCCTGAGGGCGACCATGGCATGGCGGCCGATCCGCACTCCGGGGGCGACGCCGGCGCCTGCGCCGATGGTGGCGCCGTACTCGACGGTGACCGGGGTGCGGTCGAAGTCGTCGGGCCCTTTGCGCCGGCCGTCGGGGTGGTGGCGCGGGCTGCGGCGTCTTCGAGGAGGAGCGCCCCGGGGCAGATCATCACCGCGTCGGCGACGCGGGCGCCGAACACGCTCGCGTGGTTGCCGATCTTGACGCGGTCGCCCAGGACGCTGCCGGTGCCGATGTAGGCGCCCTTGCCCACGACGCAGTCGGCGCCGACGCGGGCGCCGGTGGCGACCTGCGCCTGGTGCCACAGGCGGGTGTTCTCCCCGACCATGGAGCCGGGATCCGCGTGGCCGGGCCCGTGGAAGCCGGCACCGGTGTCGGGCCGGTCCTGCGGCTGCGGGCGGCCGGTCCGATCGACGTCGGCGGTCGGGTCCTCGTCGGCGGTCGGCTCTTCGGGAGTGGGTTCGGTGGTCGGGCGGGATCCGGTGCGCGGGCCGCGTGGTGCGTGGTCGAGGTGGGTGACGAGGTCGTCGAGCGTGGCGGCGTCGGTGAGTACGCGGTCGGGCAGTTCCAGGCCGGTGGCGTGTTCGACGTCGACGGCCAGGGCGAGGCGGTCGAGCGAGTCGAGTCCCAGTTCGTCCAGAGCGGTGGACGCGTCGATGTCGCGGGTGGGGTGCAGTGTGCGGGCGGTGGTCAGGACCAAGGCACGCAGGTGGTCGCGGTCGGCGTCGGGGGTCATCGGGTGTTCTCCAGGCGTCAGGCGAGCGAGTAGAGGGAGGGCACGGCCTCGATCACGGGTGCGCTGTCCCACAACCTGATGGCCCTGCCGACCGTCACGGCCGGCACCCGGGTGCTGGTCAACTGGGCGCTGAACGCCACCACCGGCAGCGACTTCGTCAGCACCGGCTTCCAGAGCGGCCGCCGGGCCACGCTGCCCGACTTCGAGCACACCGACGTGTATCGCCGGGCCTAGCGGATGCCCCTTATCAACGCGATAGCCGCAGCTCCCCGACCAACCTGACGCTTTCACGCCGGGCGGGGCCCACCAGCGGGTCTGTCGGATCGTTTGAGCGGCCCATGACCTTCGCGCAGAAGAACAGCGCCATCAGCCGCCCCGATCGGGACTCCAGATCCGCGTGCCGCTCCCGACGTACCCGCTCGGCCAGGTCCGGGACGGCGAGGGAGTTGCCCCACAGCGTGGCGGCGTCCAAGCCGCGCGGAGCCAATCCCCAGTCCTCCCAGTCGAGGATCCAGCATTGGGGTCCGGTCACGTTCGCCCAATTCAGGTCCGCGTGCGCCGGCACCCACTCGGTCAGCGTCGTGTCGATCCCGTCGCCGAACGTCGCCCGGATCGACTCCGTGACCACGGCGGGGGTGACGGTCACGGTGTCGGGCGTAGCGACGCGGGTGGTGTCCTGTCCCGCCAACGCGTCCAACGACGCGTTCAGCGTCGACCACCACGCGTCGGGCAGTCCGGGATCGACGACCAGGCGGCCACCGGCTTTCACCGGTGACGCGACGACCAGTTCGGTTTCGTCCACACGCCACATGGCGTCGGTAACGGTCTCGCGCCACGCCATTCCCGCGAACCACTCGGGCTTCGCGATACCGGTCAGGACGGCGGCGCTCTCGACGCCGTTCCAGCCCTGCCCGTCGATCCTGTGCAGGCTGCGGCGCTCGATCCGCACCCACGTGCCTCGACTCGTACGGGCGCCCACCGATCGCCGTTTGCGCACGACCGAGTCCGTGTCCAACCGGACCCGGAGTCCGTGCTCGACCAAGTCCAATACGTGTTCGACCGGCGCCACCCGCAGATCGACATCACCAGATTGCATGCTCCGAACCTAGCCCGGTCGCCCGCAGGCGTATCCGACGATGCGTGGTGACGTCCGGTCACCCCTGGGAGGGGCGATGGCACGTGAGGCTGCGGGGGGCGCGACCCGGAATCACGCCGGTACCCGCAGATGTGGTGATGACGCTCCCGCGGCCCGTCCGTGCGGGTAGGAGCGGGTCGGCCAGGCGGGGCGACGGTGGGTGCCCCACAGGACAGGGGCGCCCGTCTCGCCCCGCGCCGGCGAGCAACACCCGTGATCACTACTGTGCTCCGCGTGGACATGCAGACAGAGATGGCGGACCTTACCGATGAGGCCCACCAGCAGGTGCGCGACCGCGTATGGGCCCTGACCCCCTCGAACGCTCCCTCTTCCTACAGGTCGAAGCCGACCTGCGCGAGGCCATTGGACCGCCGGAGACCCAGGAGGCCCTGGCGCCGATCGACCGGCTCGAACGGCTACGCGAGACGCTCGCCGTCCTGGCGGTCTCCCTCGCCCGCACCCACGGACACCTGGCCTGGTTCCTCTCCGGCGCCCTGACCGTGCTCGAACCCGTCCTGCGCTGGCGCGCCCTGCCCGCCGAAAACCGCCACTCCTTCGGCACCACCATCCCCAGCCCCAAGCAGTACACGGAAGCCGAGGACGCCGTGCGCCGCCTCCAGGACGCCGTGACCGGCATCACCAACGTGGCACCGCCCCAGTGACCCGAGTCGAAGATCCACCGGTGGATCCCGCTGCGGGATCGGCAGCCGGTGTCTGCGCCGACGGGGAAGCCCACGCCGGGGCGGTCGCCCGCCGAAGAGGCGCAGACGGAGACGCCGTGCCGAAGTCGCCGAGCGGTCGACCCCGTCACGTCGACCACGCCGGCGCTTCGCCCGCTTCAGGCGTCTCCTCGATGCCGAGTGAGCAGTCGGTTTTGGGGAGAATGACGATAGACGCGCGTCGTATCGACCCGGAGGTGACGGCCGATGCCCACCAGTCGCCATGAAGCGTTGCGCGCGGCGATCACCCACGCGCGCGCGGTGCTCGCCGAGCACCCGAACACCGAGACATCCACCGCGCTGCTCGCATTGATCGCTGCCGCGGAGCCCTTCGCCAACTTCTCCCAGGCGGTGGCGCCCCCACCCCGCCGGGTGCACACACGCACCCCGGATGCCCCCGAACGTCGGATCGCAGACGCTTCGGCCGCCGTCCCGCGCATGGGTGAACCGTAGAAGCCGCCGGCCCGAGTCCGACCTGGGTCGGATGGATCTCTGCTAGGGCCTGTCTGACAAAACGATCATGATTGTGGTTCGCGGAGCCACAGGATCAGTGAGGCCAGGACGACGCCCGCCGTGTAGCGGGCGGCGAGCTTGTCGAAGCGCGTGGCGATCGCCCGGAACTGTTTCAGGCGGGCGAAACACCGCTCCACGACGTTGCGTTCGCGATACGCCTGCCGGTCGAACGCCGGCGGGCGCCCGCCGGCTCGACCCCGACGGCGACGATTCGCCCGCTGATCCGCCCGTTCGGGGATCACCACCCGCACCCCCGCCGCCCGCAACCGGGCACGGATGGCCCGCGAGGAGTACGCCCGATCCGCGATCAGCCGGGTCGGCCGCACCCGCGGCCCGACCCGGACCCGGCCGCGGCACACGAATCCCGGCGAGCACCGCGTCCAACGCCGGCGCGTCCCCCGCCTGTCCCGGGGTGACCACGATCGACAACGGCAACCCCCGCCCGTCCACCGCGAGATGCAGCTTCGTCGTCAACCCGCCCCGCGAGCGGCCGAGACCCTCGCGGCCCGCAGGCGTCGGGCCCGGCGCCGCACGCCCCACGTCGCCCGGTTCGTCCCCGTCCGCAACCCCCCTTTTCCGCGCCCCGGCCGCGTGTCGATGCGCGCGGACGACCGTGGAGTCCACCGACACCGACCAGTCGACCCGACCGACCGCGTCGTCCCGCACCCGCACGTGCTCGAGCAGCGCGGCCCACGTCCCGTCCGCCTCCCACCGCGAGTACCGCGAGTACCGCTCGTACACCGTCTGCCGGGGCCCGTACCGCGCCGGAACGTCCCGCCACGGCGCCCCCGTGCGCAACCGCCACAACACCCCGTCGATCACCTGCCGATGATCACGCCACGCCCGACCACGACCGTCCACCACCGGCAACAACGGCTCGATCCGAACCCACGCCGCATCCGTCAACCCACCCCGAGACACCACAAGATCAGACAGGCCTTAGAAAGGTGGGCATGACACTCGATTTTCAGGCGATCGACGACGAGGGTGTGCCCTCGGCCGTCACCGGTTTGCTTCAGACGGGCGGAAGTTGGCGGGCCGGCTCGCTCGTCGGCCTCGAGCGGATCGGCGGGTACCTGTCCGGCGGCTGGGATCCGCCCATCGAGGTGCAGGCTCCCGAACGGGTCGGTCACGGCGAATGGACCGCGTTGATCGGCCGGATCGGCGCGATCGCGTTGCGCGCCGCGACACCGTCGACGCCGGCGGAGCACCGCGAGCGCCTGTTGGCCCTGTTGGAGGTCTGGTCGGAGTCCGTATTCGTCGACGCCGATGCCCGATGGCGAGTGGGAAACGTGTCGGAGCCGAGCGTGTTCCGGCCCTGGATCCGCGACGAACACGGGGCTACCATTCGGCTGTTCCCCTACACGGGGGGCATGCGCGTCCTCGAGTTCCGGCGCGGGGCTGCGGCGGCACCGGGGTTGGGCCCGTTGACCGATGTCGTCGAGTCGCCGCGCGGCGGTTGGGGTGCCGCGCGACAGATTCGCGAACTGATCGCTCTGGTGCGGACCCGCGGTCCGATGCCATGGGATCCGGGGGCGGTCGCCCGGCTCGTCGACGGCACCGGAATCTCCCGCGCCGCGGCCGTCCTGCTGTTGGCCGCCAACCCCGGGACGAGGTCGTCCCCCGAGCCGTTTCCGGATCGCGAGGAGCGGCAGGCCCTGGGCCTGACCGACGTCGAAGCCAAGCTCGCCGCGGCGGAACTGCATTGGCTGATCGACACCGAACGGCTCGACCTGTTCGCAGACGCCCTGCCGGCGGATCCCGGCGAGCTGTGGGCACCGGACGGCCCGAAGGTGGTCGCCGACCGGATCGCCGCCGTGTGGCGGACCCTACGCGGTCACCCCGCCTCTGTCCCCGAAGCCTCACGGGCCCTGATCGCCGCGCTGAAGCCCAAAACTCCGGCCGCCGAGCTCTGCACCGTCCTTGCTCATCCCAGCGGCGATCCACTGGTCTCCACGGACCGGGATACCTGGCCCCACGCCTCGATCATGAGCATCGGCCTGGTCGACGATTCGTCCCAGGGGGACGAACCGCGGCGGATGGAGCGACTGTTGCAGGACGTGGCGGGATGGTGCCGACGGTGTACGCCGAACTGCCCGCCGGCGACCCGCTCCGGAAAGGCCTCCCGGCCCTGATCGAGGGGCTTCGCGCACGCTTGGCGCATCCTGGGCTGCTGCTGCCCGGCGGAACCGCCGCCGGGGACGTCACCGACGATCTGCGCGCGCGTTTCGGCCCGGAACCCTACGTGGGGCCGGAGCCGTTGACCGCGCCCGCGTTCGACGACGGGCTGACCGTGGCGATCGGGGCTCCACCGCCGTCGTTCCACGGTCGGTACAAGTCGTGGGCGCAACTGTGTTTCCGTCCTGCCCTGTTGGACGTCGACGCCGAGCGCACGAAGCGACTCACCGACGGCCGCGGCTTCGTCGGAACGGACGTCCCGACGTATGTTCGGCGCATCCGCAGCGACTACTTCACCCGCGTGGTCGAGCGCGTGCGTTGCGGCGCGCTGCCCGTCGGCACCTACGAGGCGAACCCCGCCGCGAGCGTGCCGGAACTGGTGGACCGGGTCGCCGCCTCGCTGACCCTGCCGCCGGACGCGGCGGCCCTGTATCTGCAGCTGCTGACGCTCGAGGCGCCGACCGACCGCGGGGTGCGCACCTGGAACGGCTGGACCGCGACGCGTCATCGCAAGGCCGCGACGGCGCTGGTCGACGCGGGTCTGGCGGTCCCCGACAAGCGCTCCCGGGCCCGTCGGGGGATCTTCCTGCCGGGCCCCTGGGCCGAAGCGGACAGGCCGGGGTTCCACCCGATGGAGACATGGAAGGCGATTTTCCTCGGCATTCGCCTGGGGCCCAAACGCACCATCCACTACCGCGCCACCTTCGACCGGACCCTGCCCGAGCTGTTCACCGATGCGTGGCAGCGCGTCGAGCGGGGTCACGGTCCCGGCTGATTCGCGAAACGCGGGTCGGTACGCGAGAGCGGCGGCACCCAGGTGGGTGCCGCCGCTCGGCGTTGATGCCTGCGGGCGCATCGGCTCGATCTCCAACGCGCGGTCGCCGATCGTGGATCGTCGCGGTCTTCCTCACGGCGCCTCGGCCCCTGCAACGCGCAGGTTCCCCATCGGCGGGGCGGCGTCACGCGGCCCGCACGCCATCGGCGCCCAGGCCGGTCATCCCCGACGGGGTCACGCGGGGCACAGGCGCCATCGGCCGGCGCCGGTAGCCCGGGACCTCGACGTCCAGGCGTGGCCCTTCGCGGGCCGGGCGCCCGGGTGCCGCGGGTCGGGTTCGAGGTATCGCGGCTCGGGAAGGGCGCGTTCGCCGTGGGGCGGACACGCCATCACCGCGTACGGCGGACGAGTGTCCACAACCGCCGGGACGACCGGGCCACGCGCGTAGGGGACCATCCGTCGATTCTCACACGCACGGCGCACGGCGCTCAGTCGTGGATCGCCCAGGCCTCCGGCGGCAGCCAGTGGGGAAGGTCGTCGAGTGCCTCGGCGGGGTAGAAGATCGGCCGGGTGAGGAGGCCGTCGCCCTCGCGTTGCACGTTGAGCGTCACGCCCAACGACTCGGAGGAGGGAACGCCCGCGCTCATGTACGCGAGTTCGGTGTACGGCGGGCGGGTCTCGGCGCGATCGAGCATCCATTGCTCGAGGACGGAGGGTATTCGGCCGACCAGCGCCGTGCCGTCCGCGAGGACCTGTGGTCCGCACAGGGCGTCGACCGCGATGCCCGCGAGCCGCTCGCCCCGGTAGTACAGGTGCAGACCGAACTCTCGATACCACCCCTCCTCGACCGTGTAGACGTTGGCGCCCGCCGGACAACTGCGCCTGTATCGCTCGGTTTCCACGGTGACCTCGCTCATCGCGTCCGCGATCTCGTCGGGGGTCATGCCGAAGCGCAGCGGCCCCACACCCACGAACGGCTCCAGCAGCCACGTCCGCCGCTTTTCGTCCGGCAACACATGCCACCAACCCTTGAACACGATCACCGAACCTACAGGTGCCCACGGACATCGCCGCGACGCCGCGGACCCGCGGTCTCGGCGGCTGCGATCCGGCCCACCGACGACCTCCGGTTCGACGTCGAACCCGAACCCGAACCCGTCGCCCGCCGCCGAGACACCTCCCGGTTCACCGGGCCGCCGTCCGTGCTCGACGCGGCACCGTCGCCGGACGACCTGCCCGCCGGTTGGGCACGATGCGCACACGAACCCGCCGCACGGCACGCCGGGCGGCGCCGCGCTCCGCGAGGGGCCGAGCCGTCCCCGCCCCCACCCCGTCACCGAACGCACCGTGGCCCCGTCGATCCTCCGGCGGGGTCCGCAGCGTGGTGGCATGCGCGGGCCGGGTTGTCGCCCCGTGCCCGTAGCCTCCCCGATGGCGGGCGCGCGTCGGCCGCGCGCTGCGGGATCGACGGACGAGCGGCGGAGGTTCGGCGTGGCGGGTGTGTGGGACGTGGTCGAGGAGTCGCGGCGCGCGGTGTGGTCGTTCACGCCGTTCGAGCACGTGGGCCCGCTGAGGTTCGGCATGACCCACGAGCAGGCGGCGGCCGCGGTCGACGGGGTCCTGGAGACCATCGGATCGCTTGAAGACGACACCGGGTGGGTGTCGCGGGCCGACATGTGGCCCGTCCACTACGGCGCGGGAGCCGGGGTTCACCTGTACTACGACCGGGGGATCGGCCCGGCCGCGATCGTCGTCGACGCGCGGAACGGTCCGCAGGTGGACTTCGGCGGGATCCCGCTGGTGGGTCGGGTGCCGTCCGTCCTGGAGGACGCGTTGATCCACCGTCTCGTCGCCCACGGCATCGAGGCGGTGTTCTCCCTGGAGGCGAACCTGTGCGCGCCCGACCTCGGCGTCGTGATGCGCGTCCAACGCGTCGGGGACCGCGTCCTGACCCGGCCGGTCCTCGTCGCCCGGGAATGGGCACCCCGATGCGCGGACTCGACGCAGAGCCACATCCCCGCCGAGGAATGGCGCAGCTTCTCCTAAAGCGCACGCGGAGTCCTGCGGCGGGTACCGGCCGAGGCGGGCCGGGCGCGGAAGGGAATTCGCCCGACACGGCGTGCCGTTCCCGGCCGCAGACATCGTGCGCCCCGGCCGCCGGGAGGAGGGAGCGGGGTCGTGTCGGGTCGCTCGGGTAGCTTGTCGAGTCCTGCGACGGTCGAAGTATTCGAAGGAGCCGAGCCGTGAGTGGCGACACTGTCGAGTGGCTGCAGGACTCCTATTTTGTCGAGTTCGGGTACTGCGTGACCTTCGCACGCGGGCTGTCGGCGACGGAGTTGCTGCGGCGCATGGGCTGCGACGTGACGCGCACGGCCCGCAAGAGCGTGATCGACGCGAACCACTGGATCGAGGACGTCGCCGAGGAGTTCGGCCACCGTGCGGTCGCGGACAAGGAGAGGGTGATCCGAGCCGGCGAGGCCGACGGGTGGGCATTCGCCGTCGAGGACGCTGGCAGCCGCGGCACCCACCGCGACGTCCTCGCCGCCGTGTCGGCCGGCACGGTGGCCCTGAGCACCTTCGAAAACATCAACGCGCTCACGATGTTCCACTACGCGCAGTCCGGGGACGTGGTGTGCGGGTTCGACCGGCCCCGAGACCGCTGGGGCTGCGACCCGGATCGGCTGGTTCCCCACCTGACCCGCGCGGGCCTGCTGCCGGCCGACGGGACGCACCCCGACCTGGGCATCGACGAACGACAACGCCTGGTCCACCGCATGATGCACACCGAGTTCGGCACGACACTGCCCCGCCAGGACGTCGAATACGGCGAACTCCTCGCCGCGATGTACTGAACCCCCAGCCGGGAACCAGGTGCGCAGGTCCTTGGCCCCCGTCTCGGCAGGCAACGTAACCGGGCGGGCGTGTGTGCGCCCGAGCTTCGCGGCCATCCCGGCAGGGCGCATGCCGGGGGCGCCGCGGATCTGCCGGCCCAGGCCGCCCCGACGACGAGGGATGCGCTGAACCCACGAGCCACTGCCGAGGGTGAGGACCTCCGGAGGCACCATGCCTCAGAGTTGGTCTCCGAACTGCCCCCGAACGGGCGATGTCTCGTCCTACTTGGCATGGCCGGTGGCGGTCGGCAGTCGAGACGCTTCGGCGAACAATGGCCGACGGCAGGCTTGAGTCGTGGCTGACCAGTTCGTCGGGGTCGACTGCCGGCCGTCGTGAGCAACGCCGATCGCGCGATGGTGATGCTGCTCGACTGCGTGGGTAATCCGGGTGAACACGCCACGGACCCCGGAACCGAGGGTTGCAGCGGCGGGTTCGTCCTGGTCAAGATGCCGGTCATCACTCTCGGGATGCTTATGGTCGCCTGGCTCAACCCGGTGCGATACGCGAGCTCTCTCACGGGGAGGCCCTCGGCCTTCCGGACTCGACGAGAGCTTTCGGCAGCCGCTCGGTTTCTTCGCTCATGGCAGAGTATTCCGCACCGCTCGTCGGTGGCTCGGAGAAGGGCCGCTCGGCGTGGACTGCAACGTCAGGCTCGGCGGCGGCTACTCCTTGAGCCAAGGCTGACGTTCGGCGGATCAGCGACCGGAGCCTGCAGGCGTGCGGCGGCCGGTCGGCAACTCGGCCGACTCAGAACCGTCACCGCCGGGAGCTTGAGTCCGCCCGTCAGGGGCTGGGCGCTGCGCCTCACGGCGTCAGGGTGTGGAGAAGTCGTACGAGTCCTCGTCCCACCACTCGGGTTCGTCGTCGTCCTCGTGCGCTTCGAGCAGGTCGCGCATCTCGTCCTCGGAAAGTTCTTCGTCCACGCATCCCATGATGCAGGGCACGACGATGTGCCGCACCCGCGAACACACCCCACGGGCGCGGCCCGTGGCTTCGTCGAACCTTCCCTCGATCGCCGTCGTCGACAAGACGCGGGTCTCCGGGGTCTCGGCAGGCAGGCCGTTCCCGGAGACGCCGCGCGATCCCAACTCCGGTTATCCGTACCCGAACACGATCTTTTGGGAATCCGGCCCACGGGAGCGCGGGTTTTCGACGTGCGCGACAAAATGATGTCGCGGTGGTGCGTCGAAAAATGCGGTCGACAACGGTTCACCCGTGCGGCACCTTCTGCGACAACCCACGCACGCGGGACACCGACCGCCCCGACGTTCCACCCGGAGAATCGATGACGCCGCCGCCCCTCGACATCCGCCATCACCCGGCACTCCTGCCCGACCCCGATGCCGACCTCGCCCTCGTCCTGACCGAGGTCATCTGGAACGACGACATGCGGGCACGCCGAACCGCCTCCTTCGGCATCCCCTACGACTATTCCGGCCGTCGGCACGACACCGCTCCCATGCCGGCGCCCATCGCCGCGATCGCCGCCCGCGCGGGCACCTTCGCCGGGCACCTCTTCGACAACTGCCTGGCGAACCTGTACGAAACCGGTGACAACACCATGGGTTTCCACCGGGACTCCTACGACGGCCTCGCCCCCGGCAGCGCAATCGCCATCGTCTCGCTCGGCGCGACACGCCGCCTGCTCTTCCGCAGCCTCGACCGCAACCATCACCACGAACTCGCCCTCACACACGGTTCGTTGCTGCTCATGACCGCCACCACCCAACGCGGCTGGACCCACGCCATACCCTCAGAGCCCTCCGCCGGCCGACGCGTCAGCCTCACCTTCCGCCACTGCGGACCACATCCCTCCGCGAGCGCGTAGCACGCGGGCCGTCGAGTCGTGCACAGGGGCGGCGGTGACATCGCCGGCCCGCGATCCTCGGGCCGGCGTCGGGATCGACACGGTTTCCGGCCGGTGTGGATGCGGTTCACGTTCACCCGAACACGGCCGACCCAGGGCCGGCGACGCACGCCAGTGGCGCGGGGTTTCACCGCGGTGTCGGGCGCGCGGACGGCGCACGCCGCCGTTTGCCGGGCCCTCGGGCATCGGGCCGACGAGCCGGCTCATTCCCCTGGCACACCTCCCGTCGGCGTGGGGTGCGCTTCCACGGCCCGGCCGCGCCGCCGCGCCGAACGCAGCGCCCCGGCGGGGTGATCGTGGCCGGGTTGCGGTGTGTCCTGCGGTCAGTCGAGTACGGATCGGTCGCGGGTCCAGGTGTGGGGGACGTGCATGACCGAGCCGTCGGCGGCGGTGTGGGGGCGCAGGTCGAATCGCCACGTGTCCAGTGCGGGTCGTCGGTCGTGGTTCCAGGCGTGGTGGAGGTCGGCGACGGCGGTGGCGATCTGTGGGGCGTTGGGTCCGGTGCCCATGGCGGCGCCGTCTTGGAGGAGGGCGGCGCTGTGGGTGGGTTCGTCGTAGAGGCCGATGTCGCCGTATCGGGGTTGGGTGTTTTCGACGTGGAGGCAGGTCGTTCGCGTGTCGTGGCCGGCGAGGTAGGTGTTGAGGTCGCAGATCTCGCTCCACGTGGGGTCGCCGGTGTCGAGGGCGATGGTGTGGGTGGGTGCGGGCAGGCGCAGGCGGCGTGTGCGGGCGGTGCCGGGGTGGTCGCCGTACAGGGGGCCGGTGGCGGTCATGAAGTCGGCGAAGCTTCGCAGTCGTCCGGTGAGGGGGCCTTGGGTGGTGGGTTCGATCTGGGCGAGGGGGTGGGCGCCGCCGTGTGCGAGGGGGATCAGGATGGTGCCGTGGGGGGCGAGTTGGTCGAGCCAGTGTGGGGAGACGCCGATGACGCCGCAGGTGGCGACGATCAGGTCGTAGGGGCCGTGTGCGGGCAGTCCGGCGTGGCCGTCGCCCAGGTGGGCGGTGACGTGGTCGGTGAGGTCGGCGCGGGCGAGGGCGGCGTTCGCCTCGGCGACGATGACCGGTGCGGCGTCGAGGGTGTGCACGGTGGCGCCGGTGAGCGTGGCGATCAGTGCCGCGTGGAAGCCGGTGCCGGCGCCGATCTCCAGCACCCGGCGCACCGGCCGGTGGTTCGCCCGCTCGGCGATCACGTGGAGGAAGTCGGCCATGACGGCGGGTTGGGAGCAGCTGGATGTGCGGCCGGCCGGGTCGGAGGCGGTGGCCTGGTGGGTCATGTGGCTGGTGTTGGTGTAGGCGAGGGTGTGGAGGTCCGCGGAGTAGGGGTGGTCGTGGTCGACGGGGGTGTGTCGGCCGTCGCGCCAGACGCCGGGGAGGAACAGGTGTCGGGGGACGCGGGTGAACAAGTCGATCACGTCGGGGTTCGGGTCGCGGCGTGCGGCGGCGAGGGTGGCGGCGAGTTTCCCCGCGTGGGCTTGCCAGGAATCGGACGCGGATGGGGGCGGGTTCGTGGTGTTCATGGGATGCGGCCTTCCTGGGTGACGTCGGTTCCGGGTGCCCCGGGTGTCGGGTCGCGGGGTGGGGGCGGTGTGCCGTATCGGTTCACCGGGACGTAGCGGTCGGTGGGGTCGGCGGCCTCGCCGGCGGGGCGGCCGTCGGCTTCGATCCAGGCGTGGGCGCGGGCGTCGGGGGCGGGGGCGATCACGACGGCGGTGGTGTGGCCCAGGGTGCGGCAGTACAGCTTGGCGGCCAGGGCGCGGGGCAGGCAGGTCGTGTTGCCGCCCAGGCGTGGGGCGGCGGTGACGACGACCGCCACCGCGTGTTCGGCCTCGCGGTGGGTCGCCGCCCGTGTGGCGCGTCTGTCGGTGCGGGCGAGGAGGCGGGGAAGGACGGTCTCACCCCACGCGGGGTGTCGGGTCAAGCGGGGCGAGGCGAGGACGCGGGCGATGCCGGCGCAGGCGAGGGCGCGGGCGCGCATGCCGAGCGTCAGGGCCACGCGTGGGGGCAGTGCGGTGATCTCAGGCATCGGGGACCGTCATTCCCAGGGCACCGAGGTGGTCGACGACGGCGGTGACGGCGTCGTCGAGCGCGGCGACGGGGGTGTCGGGAAAGCGTGCGTGGAGCGCGACCGCGGGGTCCTTTCCGTCGCGCAGGGCGGTGGCGACGATCACGGCCGAGGCGTTGCCCAGGGCGACGGTGCGGCCGTGGTGGGTGAGCGCGCCGGTGTGGTCGGCGTGTTGCTCGCGGACCAGGAGCACGCCGGGCGCCAGTCGGACGCCGGGCCGCGCCCGTGTGCGATGCGGTGCCGGCGGGTGCGTCTTCGCGGCGGGCCGCGGGGCCTGCGGGGGTGCGTGTGGGGTCGGGGCTGTGTCGGCGCGCAGCCACAGTTCGACACCCAACAGGCGGGTCAGGCACGGCATGTTCGTCGGGTCGGCGTCCACCGCCGTCAGTGCGGCGTGGGCGTGCTCCGCGGCGACCAGGCCGAGTTCGGCGGTGATCGGGTCCGTCAGCGCGGCGAGTACGCGCTCGCGTGCCGCGTCGAGGTCGGGTTTCAGCGAGTACGTGCTCTTGGTACGGCGCCGGCGCAGGCCTTCGGGGAGCAGGTCCGCGAAGGCCGTCGTCAGGGCCTGTTTCCAGGCGTGGGGGGTGCGGCGTTCGTCGGCGCGTACGGCGGCGAACGCCTCGACGACGGGCCGGTCCAGGAACGGCAGGGCCGTGTACAGGCCCGTGTGCCGGCCCGCGTGTGCGAGAGCGCGGTTCTCCCCCGCCGCCCACAACAACGCGGCGTGGGTGTGGTGTTGGTGGCGCCGAGGGTGCAGCGGCGGGGCGGCGGTGTCGACGGCGTCGGCGAGCAGGGCGCGGGCCTCGCGCGTGATCCACGGCGGGGCGAGGAGTTCGGGTTCCCACCCCCACAGCGTGGGTGCGCCCGGCGTCTCGGCCGTCAGGCTTGCGCGCCACCGGTCCAGCCACACCGCGTAGGGGACGCGGGAGTGGGCGGCACGCCAGGCCGCGCGGGACGTGGGCACGCCCTCCAGGGCGGCGTAGCCGCGCAGGTGCGCGAGGGCGGCCAGGGGGCGGCGGGTCGCGGTGTCGGGGAGGTGGTTGTGCGGCGGGGTCAGGATCTCGTCGGCGCCGTGGCCGCTCACGAGGACGTCGCCGTGTTCCCGCGCGCGCCGGAACACGTACCGCTGGAGATCGGGGGTCGACAGGGCGAAGCCGGGTTCGCCTCCGGGCAGCGGGGTGTCGATGCCGTCGAACGCGGCCGGCGTCTCGAGGCCCTGATCGATCCACACGTGCGGTACCGGGGCCAGACGGGAGGAGAGCGCGCGGGCGTGGCGGGCGTCCTCGCCGCCGTCGCGCGCGGGCAATCGCGTCAACACCGCGGCCGCGACGCCCAGATGCCGGCCCAGCAGGGCCAGAGTCGAGGAGTCGAGACCACCGGAGCACTCGAACACCGTGCGGTGCCCGGCCGCGGCGCACGTCGACACCGCGCGCACCAGCGCGTCGCGGCACCCCGCCGCCGCCTCGCGCAGAGGCACGTCATCGTCCGGCGGCGCCCACACCCGCTCCACCCGCTCCGCGCCGCCCGGCGCCTGGACGATCGCGCACCCGGGCGCCACCATGCCCACGTGCGCGTAGGGGCTGCGGTGGACGTGCACCGACGGCGGCGCCCACCCGAACAGACGCGCCGCCAGATACACCCGGTCCGGGTCCGTGCGGCCGGCCAGGTCGGCAAGCACTCCCGGGCAATCGCCCCACAGCGACAGGCCGTCGACACGGGCGTGGAACACCGGGCACAGCCCGACCACGTCCCCACACGCCTGCACGCCGTCCGCCGTCGAGACGAACGTGTGGAACGAGCCGTCCAGTCCGGTCATCACCCGACCCGCAAGCCCGGCCCCGGCGCCACCCGCGCACACCACACGCCCCAACGCGGCGACGTCGGCGCCCGTACGCCCGACCACCACGACCCTCGCGTCGGGCCGCTCCCACAACAACAGGGAGTGCGGTGCACCGCAGGCGACGATCCACGGCCGCCCGCTCCGATGCGCGGCCACGATCCGACCACGCGACGCGCCGCCACGCGTCAACGCGTGTGCGTGCCGGCCCGCGGCGGGGTCGTCGGGCAGCGCGCACAACCACGCCGCCGAACGCACCCCGCTACGCCCGGCGCCGGGAGGCGAACAGGCCCCGGACGGCGCTGAGGAGCGGGGCACCCCAGAGGTCGTCGTCGGCGTTCTTGTTGTAACGGCCGCCCGACGACGCGTCGTCGCTGTTGCTGCCGGTACTGTCCGCCTCCGCCCGCGCCAACAGCGACTCGACATCGCCGATACGCGGCGGGGCATAGGGGGTGTGCTGCGTGTACTCGTCCATGGGCCGGCCCCTTCGTGTGCGGCGCGCCCGCCGCAGGGGCGACCGGCGCGGATGGTGCGGTTTCGGAGCGTAGTGTCCGCAGTGCTCGGCGCAATGGAGTTTCGGAACAGTCGAGGGACCAGCGACCCACATCGTCTCGAGTGGGCGGCGGAGTCGGGCCGTGTGCCGGGGGTGTCACGTCGAGGAGGTACCGATCACGGTGCGGCACGGCAGAAGACCGCGCAGTCCGCCGGCGCGTCGACGGCTGCGGTCGGAACCGGGTTGAGACTTCGTGCCGGTGCCATGGACACGGTCGGCGTTCCCGGGTGCCGATCGGCTCCCCCGTTGCCCTGCAGCGGGCCGGGTGTATCGCGATCGCCGTGCGCGTGGGAGCATCGAGGACATGAGTGCCTATCCGGAACCTGTCGACGTCGCCGACTGGAGCGCGGACATCGATCCGCCGGTCGCAGACGGCGATCTGGAGTTCGTCGGACCCGAGGCGCTGACCGCCGAGGTCAGCCGCGCGATTCTGGCCGAGTACGCGCCGATCCTCGCCGAGGCCGGTCTGTAGGTGCGCGGTCTCGACGACGACGCCCTCGTCGGCGTGAACCGCCTCGCCGGAGGAACGGGCACCGTGCGCCATCCGGCGCTGCTCGGCGCGGTGCAGGCGAGCGTCTACGGACGCATGTCCGGTCGGGACCTTTATCCCGGCCTCGCGGACCGCGCTGCGGCCCTGACCCATGGCATCATGCGCGTGCACCCGTTCGTCGATGCCAACGAACGCACCGCGATCCTGGCCATGGTGTATCTGTGCAGGATCAACGGATACCGCCTGGTGTGGGCGTCCCCGCGCGACGCGGTCGCGTTGATCCGGGCCGTCAACACCGGCCAACCACCTGTTGAATGGATATCGCGCCGCATCGCCTCCCGGCTGCAACCCCTGCACCCGCCACCCACGAATCGGTGACCGCCGCGCACCCCACGACTTGGGAAACGCCGGCGCACGGGTCGGTGGTGGGCTCTCGGCCGTCGCCTCCGGAAGCAGCCGACGCCCCCGTCCGGGGCGAGGGCCCGCTCCGGCCGTCCATCCCGCCGACGCAGGCGCCGCACTGGTGATCACGCCGGTCGTCGGTCACTGCCGACGGCGGCTCGTGGTGCCCTGTTCATCGGCCCTGGTCGAATCAACGTCCCCGCTCCGGTTGATCGTTCGCCGCAACGCACGGCGATCGTCGTCCCCGGGAAACGCACGATCGCCGTCGGCACGGGTACGTGGGACAACCGGCGAGACACCGGCGGCGGTGTCGCCGCGGTCTCAGACGAGTGGATCGTCGGCGAACCTCCCGGGCTTCCCCCAGCCGACGAACCTCCCGGGCTTGCCCCAGGTACCGGGGAATGTGGGCCGTGGGGCGGGGTCGAACATGTGCTTCAGCGTGAGCGTCAGTCCGGCGCCGGAGTGGCTGTCGACCTGTCGCAGCCAGGGCACTTCGGCCATCAGGCGGCCGAGTTCGGGCGTCACGAGTTCGTCCAGGACGGCGCGCAGGTCCTCGGGTGCCGAGTCGTCGACCAGGCACAGCCAGCCGAGCGCGGCGGCGACCCTGACCTCGGGCGGGCGTGCGGGGTCGGACCAGCACGCGCGGGTGAAGCCGGCCGCGTCCTCGTGGCGGTGTTCCCTCGCCAGTTGCGCGATCGCCAGGACCAGACCCGCCCGCAGACGGGGATGCCCCTCGACGCGGAACCGCTCGTGCAGGGCCGCGGAAACCTCCCACGCGCGGCCGGACGACGCCGCCAGGACGCACGCCGCCGCCTCCCGCACCCCCGGATCCAGGTCGTCCAGAAGAGCGATCGGGATGTGCGCGTCCGCGGCGATCGCATCCCGCCCCGCCCGCACCGACCAGTTCTGCGGATAACCGCTCCCGTCGAAGGTCACCTCGTCGTCCGGGTCGGCGACCCGCAACAAGGCGGCGCGCGACCCGTTCCCCCAGTGGTTACGACACGCCACCGCGGCAACCAGCACGAGCGCGTTGACCCGCTCGTGCGCGGCCTGGTCCTCGGCGATCCGTAGCAGGAACGGCACCGTCAACGGCGCCACCGAACCCGTGGTGCCCTGATGGCACACGGAGTTGCCCAACGACGAGCGAGCGTCCCGCGCTGCGGCCGCGTCGGCGCACCGCATCCGCGACAGATGGATGAGCACGTCCTCGCCCGAGCCGTACGCATGGGAGAACCGGCCCCACGGCACCTCGTCGAGACGGAACCCGTCCCTGACATCCCGCGACAGACCCGCAACCACCGCACGCACATCGAGCCCGGTCCCCTCGTACACCCCGATACCGTGCACACGCACCCGCTCGAAGTCGAACACGAGCTCCTCGGACGTCACGGTCGCCTCCTGCGGGTGTCACCGGCCGAAAGGCACCTGCGTACCACGCGGCGCCGACACCACCCGAACGACCGACGGCGACCCCGACTTCCACGCATCGAAAACACGCGCGCCGACGTGCATCACGGAGCCCGGCCCTCGGCGGCCGGCACGTCCGTGACGTCGTTCCTGCCGTGCCCGAGTGCGACCGAAGCCCGCGACGAACCACCGCGCCGCGTCGGGGCACGGGAGTTCGCGGTGAGTCACGCGCCGGTGGACTCCCGCTCATCACGCCGGCCGGCGTCGATCGCGCCCGCCCTCGGAGGTTGCCGGCGCGAACCCGGCGAACACGAGGCGTCGATCGATCCTCGACATCCGGCACGATGCCGGGCCCGGGAGTTCGGGGCGCGCCTCGGATCGCCGTCCTTGTGGCGTCCGGACCGCACCCCGGCCCTCGCCGGGCGGGCACGATGACGGCGGTGCGGTTCGGCGACGAGTGTGCGGGGGGTACGAACGATCGTCAGCGCAGGCACCGACAGGCGCCGACGCACCTCGGATGCACAACGGCCACGCGTGGCGCCGTGCCGACACCGTCTCGCGGCGAAGGGACCTCAGCCGGTCTTCCTGCGCGGTCGGGCCGCTGTGCTCTTCTTCTTCGAGTCGCCGCCAGTGGTGGCCTTCGGCGTCGTGCGTTTCGTGGGGGCGGGACGGCCCTTGGTGGCGGCCTCCACACTGGCGGTCAGCGCGGACATCAGGTCGACGACGTTGCCCGCGGTCGCCGTGCCACCCGCGGCCTCGTCGGGGTGCGCGCCGGAGGCCTTGGCCTCGACGAGGGCGTCCAGGGCGCGTTGATAGTCGTCGTGGACGTCGGCCAGGTCGAAGTCCTCGCTGAGGGTGTCCATCAGGGAGGCGGCCATCTTCAGCTCCTGGGGACGGATGGTGACGTTCTCGGTGGGGGCGATGCCCCGAGGGGCCCGGAGTTCGTCCGGCCACAGCATGGTCTGGAGGGTGAGGACGTCGCCCTGTGCGCGGACCAGGGCAAGACTCTCGCGGGTGGACAGGGTGATCTTGGTGACCGCAGCCCTGCCCTGACCGGCAAGGGCCTCGCGGATGAGGACGTACGGCTTGGTCCCGGTCGGCCCGGCGGGCCCGAGGTAGTACGGCTTGGACAGGACCAGAGGGTCGATGTCCGCCTCGTCGACGAAGGCGAGCACGTCGACGACCTTCTTGCTGGGCAGCGGCAACTCGGCCATGTCCTCGTCGGTGAGCACCACCTGTCGCCCGTCGGAGGATTCGTAGGCCTTGGCGATCTCGGCGTAGGGCACTTCTTCACCATCAAGCTCGCAAATCCGCCTGTATCGGATTCGACCGCCGTCCTTCTCGTGAACCTGATGCGCGGCGGAGCGACTCTCCGAAACGGTTGCGGGATACAACTCAACCGGGATGTTCACCAGCCCGAACGAGATCGCGCCCTTCCATGTCGCCCGCATACACACCTCTTGCCCGAATAGACATGAAATGATCGATTTCGATCGTAAGGCACAGTCTGTGTCATCGACCAGGAGCTCACCCGGCCAAGGCTGCGGGCACGCGCGCAGCCTTGAGGATCAGCCCGCACTGCCGCGACTTCGGTGCCCGTAGCGGCTCAGGTCGGCGGAGCGCTGCCCGGGAGGCTGGAGGTCGGCGTAGGGGTGGTGGCGGGCGCCGGTGCCGTGGACCAGGACGCGGCGCGGTTGGGCGGGTGTGGGGTGCGGGGCGGGGGCACCGAGGAGGTCGAGGGCGGCTCGGGGGCCGTGGTCGCGGCGGGTGGCGGCGATCTCGTCGAGGTCCCAGGCCATCGAGGCGACGATCGTGCGTCGGCGGCCGCGGACCTGGATTTTGCCGCGGATCAGCAGGAGTCCGGAGTGGAAGACGGTGTGGGCGCAGGCGGGGTGGGAGTCCTCGAAGAAGGCGACGTCGACGAGGCCGGCGCCGTCGTCGAGGGTGACGAAGATGACGCGCTTCCCGGAGGCAATGGGCGGGGTTTGGGTGGAGGCGCGTACGCCCGCGACGAGGATCTGTCTGCCGGGGGTTGTTCGGCGAGGTGGCGGGCGTCGACGGCGCCGATCTCGCGCAGGAGTCGGTGGTGGTGGTCCATGAGGTGGCGGGTGACGTCGATGCCCAGGATGCGCAGTTCGGCGCCGACGGCCTCGCGGGTGGTCATCTCGGGCAGGCCGCTGGGGTGGGTAGCGTCGAGGAGGCTGTCGGCGAGGGGTAGTTGTCCGTCGCCGACCCGTCGGCTGCGGCAGTGGAGTTCGGGCAGTTGCAGGAGCAGGTCCCGACGGGTGAGGCGCCCGTCGTGGACGCCGTCGAGGGCGCCGATGCGAGCCAGGTGTTCGGCGGTGGGCAGGCTGGGGCGGGCCCGTTGCCACAGGTCCGCGAGGGAGGTGTAGGGGCGACCGGCGGCGATGCGGGCGCATTCCTCGTCGGTGATGCCGCGCACCGCCGACAGCGCCAGGCGCACACCCCAGGTCCCGTCCTCGACCTGTTCGAGAGTGTGACCTGGGTGGGAGCGGTTGACGTCGACGGGCAGGATCGGCACGCCGTGGCGGCGCGCGTCGGCCACGATCACCCGGCGCGGCCACATGCCGGGGTCGTGCTCGAGCAGGCCCGCGTACAGCGCGGCGGGGTAGTGCGCTTTGAGCCAGGCGGACTGCAGCGCCGGGACGGCGAACGCAACCGCGTGCGCCCGGCAGAAGCCGTACGCCCCGAAGGCTTCGACGATGCTCCACACCTCGTCGCGCACCTCGCGGGTGTAGCCGCGGGCGGTGGCGTGTTCGTGGAACCAGGCCCGGACCTGCGGCATGCGCTCGCGGTCCGACAGGGCCCGGCGGGCGACGTCGGCGAGCGCCAGATCACAACCGGTCATCTGGGACAGGATGCCCATGATCTGTTCGTGCCAGATCGTCACGCCGTGGGTGTCCGCGAGGACGGGTTCCAGGTCCGGGTGGGGATAGAAGGGCCGCGCTCCGTGGCGGGCGGCGATGTAGCGCTCGGGCATGCCCCCGGCGACCGGCCCGGGACGGAACAGGGAGATGTCGGCGATGACGTCCTGCACACCTCTCGGCTGCAGGCGGCTCAGCAGGTCCTGCTGCCCGGGTGACTCCAGCTGGAACATGCCGATCGTGTCGGAGGCCTGGATCAACTTGAACGCGAAGAAGTCGTCGAGCGGCACCCGGGCGGGGTCGTCGAGGTCGACGTGTTCGCCGCTGGCGCGTTCGATCTCGACGACGGCGTGCGCCATCGCCGACTGCATCCGCACCCCGAGGACGTCGAGCTTGATCAGGCCGAGGGCTTCGACCTCCTCCTTCGCCGCCTGGACCATCGGATAGCTCCCGCCCGGGGTGGGCTGGACCGGGAGGCGGTCGAGCAGGGTGGCGTCGGTGATGATCACCCCGCACGGGTGCATGGCCATCCCGCGCGGCAGCGCGTCCAGGCGCTCGGCGAGGGCGAACAACGCCCCGTACCGCGCGGCCTCCGCCGCCAGGGGCCGCAGTTCGGGCAGCTCCGCCAGCGCCGCGGTGATGCCCCGGGCACGGATGTGCGGGAAGGATTTGGCGACGCGGTCGATGTCGCCCGGCGCCAGGCCCAGGGCCAGGCCGGTATCGCGCAGCGCGTGCCGGGCCCGGTAGGTCTCCGGCATCGCGGTGACCGCGACCCGCTCCGCGCCGAACCGCTCGAAGATCCTGTCGTAGACCTCCAGCCGGCGCGCGGACTCCACGTCGATGTCCACATCCGGCAGAGCCGAGCGCCGCTCGGACAGGAAACGCTCGAACAACAACCCGTGGTCCAGGGGATTGGCGGTGGCAATGTCCAGAGCGTGACACACCATCGACCCCGCCCCCGAGCCTCGCGCCGCCACCCGGATCCCCAACGCGCGCACGTCCGCCACCACTTGGCCGACGGTAAGGAAATAGGTGCCGCAGCCCAGCCGCCCGATCACCTCGATTTCGCGCTCCAGCCGCTCGGTCGCCGCCGAGTCGCGGTCCAGGCCTCGGCGGGCCATCCCGGCCTCGCAGCGCTCGCGCAGGACCCGTCCGACCGAGGTCGGCGTGGCGCCGACCACGGCCGGCTCCGGCAGATGCACCCCGCCCAGGCCCAGATCCCGTGCCGGGTCGACCCGGCACGCGTCCGCGACCTTCGCCGTCTCGGACAACAGGCCAGCGGCCCGGACGGGGTCGGAGCCCGCGCCGTGTGCGATCCGGGCGGCTGCCGCAGCCATCGCCTCGGGGCCTTTCAGCCACCGCTCGCCGCAGTCCAGCCACGCCCGGTGCCACCGGATCGGACGCAGCAACCGGGCCGCGTCCAACACGTCGGCCACCTTGTGCAGGTCGGGGTCGGCGTAGCGCACCGCGTTGGTCAGCACGGCCGCGACGTTGGTCGTGTCGGCGAGTTGCAGGGTGCGGGCGGCCAGGCGCAGCGAACCGGGTCCGGTGCCCGAGAGCCCGTAGTACACGCATTCCAGGCGCAGCGCGTCGGCGAACAGTTCGCGCCACGGCATCAACAGGTGCCGTGCCGTGTCCGGCCGGCCGTCCGACAGGGCGCGTCCCGGCTCCGACGTGGGTCCGAGCAGCGCGGTCAGTCCGGGTCCCGCGTGCTCGCGCAGCGCCGACCACTCCAGCAGTGGCGTCCCGCCCGTGGCGTGTGCCGCCGAGACGAGGCGACACAGCCGGGCCCAGCCTGTTTTGTCCCGGGCGAGGAGAGTGACGCGCAGCGGCGGTTCGGCCACGTGGGCGCCTCCGCGCGCGGGTGTGCGGCGCCGTCCGGCCCGGGGCGACTGGGGCGCGGCGGGGGCAACGGCCAGGTCGACGCCGAGGATCGGGCGCACACCGTGGGCCGCGCATGCCCGGGCGAACCGGACGGCACCGGCGACCGTGTCGCGGTCCGTCAGCGCGAGAGCCGTCATGCCGCGCTCGGCGGCGCGCGCGACCAGGTCCTCCGGATGGGAGGCGCCATAGCGGGCGGAGTAGCCCGAAGCGGTGTGCAGATGCGTGAACCCGCCCATCACGCACCTCCGCCCTCGGCTGCCCCTTTGTCCAAAAACCACCCCCTTGTTCGGACACTAGTTCGAGCTGATCGACTTTGCCAACCCACCGACTTGTGACGTCGACCGATAGGTGGCCATCTCGATTCCTAGCTGGCCAGTCGCGCTCGGCCGATCACGTTGACCTGCGGTTCTGCTGGCGAAAGAGGCGTATCGAGAACCACGGGTGGCCAACTATCGGTCGACAGAGTGGCCAACCGGGAATCGACGTCGGGCGTTGACCTGCGGTTTCTCAGCTGTGACTGGCCAACTACCGGCCGTGGTCACACGACTGGCTGCGGCACGGTCAGCGTTAGGTGGCCATGGGCAGCGATTGTTGGCCACGTGGGCACCGTGCGAATGGTCACCGTGCCCGAGCTCGACCACGACGCCCGCGCATGGGCCGCCCGCCCCGGGCGGACCCGCATCGGCGTCACCGGCGACCCGGAAGCCGCCCGCCGCATCCACGCGATCCTGCGCGACCGGCGTCATCGCCGACGACGCCGAACCCGCCCCCTGACCCTCCCCGGCCAGGCCGGCACCGTCACCATGGCGATCCACTGCGACCGCGAAGGTGTGACCGGCTAGAGCAGCCGCTCCCCCCGGAGCCGCTGTTGCAGCGGGGACGTGCCCCGATCGAGGCACGCGCGACAGATCGTCAGACCGGGGCGGTCCTGACCGGCGATCACCGCCCCGCAGTACGCGGCACGGGCCCCCTCCCGGAGCCAATGCCCCACCCGGCCCCGCGGTCCCGACGTCGCGTACACCGGCGCGACCCGGCGGGCACGCGTTGTCGCCGCCGACCGGTCCCCCGACGACCCGCCGGCCCTCGGTGTCGCCATGGCCCGAGCCGCGGCCGCACGAATCGCCGCCGCCGTCGCGGCCCACTCCACCCGCAAGGCCGGCAGCAGCGCGACCAGGGCGAGCGCCGTCGTCCGGTCGATCCCCGGGTCGGCGAGGGCCCTCTCCACCAGGACCCGCGCCGGCAGCACCGCGAGGGACCGCTCCCACGCCACCACCTCCGCCCGGGTGTCGACGTAGCGCGCCGTCAACACCTCCGCGGGCGACAGCACGTCCAGGCCCTCGCCCTCCACCAGCCACGACACCCCGCGTTCGGCCACCATGCCGCCCACGAGCCCCCCGTCGTCCCGCGAATCGTGATCCGCCGGCAGCGCCGCGAGCAGGCGATCGACCAGGACCTCGCGCTCCCCGTCCACCCGATCGGGATACTCCCGCTCGGCGACGATGCGCTCGAGCAGCCACCGCGCCTCGTCCGGCCCCGCGCTCGCGACCCCGGACCAGAGCACGCCGTCCATGGCCGCCCGCACCGCGGCCACCACCCAGGCCCGCCGCCCGACGTCCCGGAACAGCGACACCGCACCGGCCGGATCCAAAGCACGACGCGCGGTCCACGCCCTTGCCGTGGCGACCGTCGGCCCGTCCCGCCACTCGATCCGCCACCCGGCATGGACGTGTACCGCGTCGACATCGACGCCGAAACGCCGGCCGAGATCGGCGGCCAGGGTCCGCACCTGCACGGCCCGATCGCGATTGCTCATGTCGTCGAGTCTCCCGCGACACGAAACCGGCGCGAGCGGTCTCGGCCGAGAATGCCGAGGTCGACGTCACGACGCAACGGCTCCGCACCACCACACGCGCACCGCCCCACCTGCGCCCCCGCCTCCGTGGGATGCGTTCGGGGAACTGGGCCTCCACGCAGTTGTGATCCGCGCTGTGGCTCGACGTGCGCCGCACCACCCGATCGGTCCGTCGGCGACGTGGTCACCGTCCGGCCCGGGCGGAGCGCAGGAGACACCGCGAGCCAGTGCCGCATCGGCGGGATTCAGGTGTCGACGAGGCGGTCGAGGGCGGTGATCTCGCGGGCGCGGTCGTCCTCGACGAGTTCGGCGCGCAGGTCGAAGTGCACGACGTACACCGACTCCGCGATCGGCGCCATCCCGGGCAGGTCCGGATCGGTCGTGGTCAGGCGCACGGTGCCGCCGTAGCGGGCCACGACGCCCAGGACGGCGTGGAGTTCGTCGAGGTCGCCGTCCTCGACACCGACACATCCGTCGGCGTGGGGGTGCGCGATCAGGCGCGCCCCGACCGCCCGTGCGTGGGGGCCGTGGACGTAGTCGGGGAGCGGGTCCAGGGTGTGGACGCGGCAGCGGGTGGTCAGGTCGGCGGTGAACGCGACCGCGTCGACGCGGGTGCGCGGCCCGCGCGCGACGGAGGCGACGGCCAGGTCGAACAGCCGGTCCCGGCAGTCGAAGGCCTGCTCCTGGTTCACCGGGTACAAAGGCCCAACCCTATGGGCGACCCAGTGCAGCCAGTACTGCGTCAGGACCAGTGCCTCCGGGGGTGTCATCGGCACGCGCGGCGTCAGCGTGTCCCGGTCAGGGACGGGCCGCAAGGGCGAGGAGAGGAAGTCGTCGCGGTGCGCGTGCAGGCAACTGGTCGGCGCGTGGGGTGGGAGCGGGAGGACGGCGGCGACGTCGGCGAGGTCGATCATCCGTGTGGTCGGGTTGGCGAACTCCCCACGCAGCCAGGCGACACCGGCGCCGTGTCCGGTCGCGGTGATCGCGGTGCGCCACCAGGCGGGGCGGTCGTGGCCGGGCGCGCGCCACAACACCTCCGCGCGGGCGGGTTCGTCGGGGGTCGCCGTTTCGAGGAGGGCGCGTGCCTGGTCGGCCGCGATCCGCGGGTCGTCGTCGGGTATCCACAGGCCCAACGCGGTCCACGCCCAGTCCGGGGTGTGGGCAACGCGGTTGAGACGGGCCAGGGTTCGGGGATACTCGATCGCGATCGCCCGCATCGCGGCCGGGTCCATGGTGGGTTCGACGGCGACGACGGCCTCGCTCATGGCGCACGCTCCACTCGGGCGGCACCGCGGCGCCGCCGATCGGGCGCCCGAGACTACCCCCGTGATCGCCGAATTGGGAGACGTTTCGTGGATCTTCGTCCGCCGCGGGTTCGACAACTCGGGCGGCCGGGGTGGATCGTCGCCAGAAGGCTCGGCCTGCGGCCGTGCGTCCGTCGGCGCCGGCTCGGAGAGTCCCCGACGCCGAACGGCGAAGGCCCGGACAGTCGACGACCTCCCGCCCCGACGCGACCAGGTGCCTTCCCGCTCCGTCGCCTCCCTCACTGGAGCACGACGGTGACGCCGCGCTCACGCAGGAGGTTCACGGTCCCCTCGAAGTACGACACGCCACCGAGGTGGTGCAGGATGTCTCCGGCGAGGGCGTGGCGGGCGATGTCGGCGTGGTGCCAGACGAGGGTGAACGGGGGGACGACGGAGGGCCCGCCGCCCAGGTAGTCCACCACCGCGTCCAGGCATGTCCCGTAGTTGGCGCCAGGGCCGAGCAGGGCTTCGCCGAGTGCCAGGAGCAGGCCGGCCCGGTCCGTGACGTGCTGTCCGTCCAGCTGGTAGGTCCCGCCGGAGAGGCCCTTTGGCCGGTACGGGCCGATGCTGGTGAGGCGCAGCCACTCGGACCGGCCCTTGGCGTCGAACTGTGCCCACTGGTTGGGCAGGGTGGGAACGCCGTCGGACCAGGTCTCCCACACTGGGCGGGCGGCCAGGGTGGGGCGGTCGTCACCGGGGTCGGTGATGGTGACGTCGATCAGGGTTCCTGCGAGGACGGATGGGCGTGCCTCGACGATGTGCGGGTCGAGGCGGTACCCGGTCATCGTCCGGCCATGGCGGTCGAGAGGCCGGAGCGTGATCGGGTCGCCCTTCTGCGGGAGGGGACGGTGCAGCAGGGCGAGAAGCGGTGCGGCGGGTTCGCAGCCGATCAGGTGCACGGGCTGGGTGGGTCGCTGCGGGCGCGGGGTGATCAGGCCGTCGATGGAACGGCAACTGTCCGATGGGCTGTCCCCCTGGATCGAGGGGAACCACAGGTCGAACCGCGGACTCGAAGGCAGCCGTTGGCTGCCCCAGTGGTCGTCCCGCCTGACGCCGGTGCCCACGACGATGTCCACGCGCCGGGGATCGCCCGGCGTGGGCCACTGGGCCAGGACAGTCGTGTCCTCCAGGTCCCAGAAGCGGGCCGGCCCGTCGTTGGAGGGATCCACAGGCTCGATCGAGAGCATTCCGTCCCCCAGCAGCCGCACCGGTTCGGTGCCGACCGCCACGGCCTGGACCAGCAGGCTCTCGCGCGGGCAGCCGCGCAGCGTCAGGACCTCTCGCGGCAGCGGAGGCGGATCCATGAACAGGCCCTCGACCTCTGCACACCGCCCCCACAGCACGTTCCCCTCCTCACCGTGGATGTCCTCCCGCACCAGGAGATACCGGACCGGGAAGTCCGGCTCCCACCCCGCATGTTCCTCGGACCGCACGCTTCTCCCCTGCTACCAGGCTGTCTTGGCGCGCCAACCCTACGGCTCGCCGACGCTGAAGCCCTCCGAATATCGGGTGCTCGGAATGACGCTCCCCACCAGTCGGCGCGGCCGGCCGGGACGCGAAGACCCGCGAGCGGTACGCCAACGACCTGGACGACGAGCGGTCCCTGGCCGCCGTCCACGACAGCGTCAACCAGAGCAAGGCCGACCGCGACCCCGCCGAATGGATGCCATCCGCCGCATCCGCCACCTGCCGCTACCTCACCGACTGGGTCGTCGTGAAAACCAGGTGGGGCCTGGACGTGGACACCGCCGAACGCGCCGCCCTCGACCGCATCCTCGCCCGCTGCGACGACACCGTCACCACCGTCACCCACGCCCGGTAGCACCCGCAATGGGCCAGCCGCGCGCGGGCGGGCCGGGCCCGCGGATCCCGCGGCAGCGACGTACCGACACGTCTTGGATGCCGCGTGCGGCCTCGCATGCGCGACCGGGGTCTGCTCGAGGTGTCGGGTCCGGAATCGGGTTGCGTCGGGTGCCGGGGGTGCGGTGGTATCCCGGGATGGGTATGGACGCGGAGGTCGTCGTGTTGGCGTTGCACGCGCACGAGGTGATGGAGCCGTTGACGCGCTTCGACGAGAGTCGTTCGTGGCGGGGGCGGTTCGAGCCGATCGAGGTGTTGGGCGGATACGGGTGGGCGGCGGAGTTCCCGCGACAAAGCGGCAGGACCGGGTTGTTGCGGCACCTGGAGTCCCTGGCGTGGCCGAACCCGGGCAGTGTGCAGGTGTTGATGCACGACGTCGACGACGAGTGCTTCGGCCTGTGGATGCTCCACTACGGAGTGCTGACCGAAGTCCCGCTCCCACGTACGCGCCGCTTCCACCTCCCGGCGCCGGCGACCACGGAGTCCCCGCCGCACCCGGGCTACATCCGGCGTACCGACGACGGGTCGCGTGCCCTGCCCGAACAGACCCCGCCGCACCTGCGCGACCCCAGACCCGCCTGGTGACCACACCGCCGGCCATCGGCGGACTCCCGATCGAATCCGGCGAGACGGCGGTACACGGGGCGGGAAGGAGGTCGCGGCACGCTGCGAGCGCCCGGCACAGCGCACCGACATCACCACCGCCCGGCCCGACCGCACCCAGGCCGAACTCGACGACGCACTGCCCCGCCTCGGCGCCGCCCACGAACCGCGACCGGCGTTCGTTCCCCGTGATGTCGTCGTGTGTGGGGCTGATGAGGCTCCCTGGAATTGGCTGTGACGCGTATTTCGGGACGATCACGGTGGCTGGGCGAGGACGAGGGTCCGCAGCAGTTCGAACGATGCTCGGCCGTATGACCGCCGTTTGAGGAACTTGATGCGATTGACCTGACCTTCGACCGCGCCCGAACTCCATTGCAACGTAGGGCCGTTGACGACAGCGTCCCAGTCCGTCTGGAGGGAGATCGCGAAGGACTGCAACGGCTGTGGTCCGTCGGCGAGAACGCGGGCCACCCAGTCGGGCAGGTCGCTTCCGCGTCGTTCGCGGGTGATCGCGGCGAAGTCGCCGGCCAGGGCGTGGGCGGTCGCCAGGTCGGGGCAGGCGGCCAGGACGCGGTCCAGATCGGAGCGTTCGTTGTCGCCGAGGTTTTCCGGACGGCGCATGATCCAGGAGGTGATCCGTCGTGGGCTGGGGATCACTCGACGTGCTTCGGGGACGGCGGTGCCCGAGCGCATGGTCGCGACATACTTGGTGACGACGACGCGGCTGCCGCGGTATCCCTGTTCGTGGATCTCCCGGAACAACCCGGCTGCGTTCGTCGCGCCCGCGTGGAAGCGGTGTTGGAGGTAGGCACGGAAGCGGTCGATCTCACCGGTCCGGCGCACGCGTGCGGAGGCGAGGAGTTCGTCGAGGTCGGTCGTCGCGAAGCGGCGCACGGTCTTGCGGTCCAGACCGAGGACGCGGCCGATCGCACTGATGGTGTATCCGCGTTCACGCAGGTCGTGGACGTCGGCGTGCCGCTGTCGAGTGCGGGCCAGGATCTGGTTGCCCGGTGGGTCCATCGGTGGCGGGGATTCGATCAGGGCACGCGCGTTCGCGAGATCGACGGCCTCGTCCCGAACCTCGGGGACCGTGTATTCGACGTCCTTGCGCAGGCAGGCCCGGTGGGCGTGGGCGGTGCGCTCGACCGCCGAGGTGAGGCTGTGAAGCAGGTGCCAGCGATCGGCCACGTGCTCTGCCTGGGGTGCCCCGCGTCGGCCGCCCTCGCCGAAGACTCGGCATCGGTCGCGACAGATGATCTCGACCTCGGGGTGCTCGGCGAGCCAGGCCGCGAACGTGTCCGCGGAGCGATCGGGCAACAGGTCGATCGGGCGATGCGTCTCGACGTCGATCAGGATCGTGCCGTAGGTACGACCTCTGCGGAACGCAAACTCGTCGACGCCGAGGACGCGAACGCTCGAGCTCGGCGGATCGGGCAGTTTCCTCAGCCGGCGCACGATCGAGTCGTGTCCGGCACGTACACCCAGGTGCGTGGCGAGTCGGGCACCGGCCCGGCCGCCGACGGCCACACCGATGGCCTGCACCATCCGGGCCAATGCGTCCGTCAACCGACCGTAGCGCGTCGTCAGACGTGCGATCTGTTCGACGAAAGTCCTTTTCCAGCACGAGACTTCGTCGCAACGGAACCGACGGACCCGCAGGAACACGACCACGCGACGACCGCCGAGCGGACGATCCGCGAGCCGTCGCGTGTAGACGTCGTGCACCCTCGTCGCCTCGCACCTGCAGGCAGGACAAAGCCCGGCCGAACCTCCTCCGTGCGCGTCGATCCGCAGCATCTCGCCGACGACCCGGGCCCCGTCCACGACCAGACCCTCGACCTCCGGCCACACCAACTCCCAGAACCCGCGCGCACCCACCATTTCGACGACGTTGGACTGTGAACGTCATGCGGACGGCCGGTTGTTCGAAAGTGATCGTCCCGAAATACGCGTCACAGCCAATTTCGGGAATCCTCATCAGGGCCGGTGGGGCTCACGCCAGGGTGACGCTCGTGCTGCCCTCGGCCCACCCTCGGCACCGTGGCTTTGTTCACGAAGTTACGGTTCTGTCTCAGGTTTTGTGGTTCGTGACTCTCGGTCAGCTTGATGGCAGCACGTTGCGCGGTCAGCAGTGGTCTTCAACGTAGAGCATGCGGCGACCCGGCTCGGCTCGGAACTCATGCGCTAGGTAGCGGCCCATTGGCCCCGTTCCGCCCGGGCCTTGGTACTCGTCTTTGATCCGACCCCAGAGCGCGGGGCGTTCGGCCTCTGGCACGATCCGGGGACTGATTCCACCCATATCCTCCCATATGACCGGAGTGACATGGTCCTTGACGAGCCGACGGACGACGCGCACGTCCAGGCGCTTGCGGTGGAGCGCCCAGCGGATCCCTTGCTCGTCGACGAGCGTGACCGGGCCGTTCAGACTGTCGGGGTTCACGGAGAATCGCTGCATGAGTCGAGTCTTCCAGCGATCCACGGGGTCCAGGAAGCGAGTTGTGAGCCCGACGTCGCTCCGGAACTCCGTTTGCGATCAGGCCAACAGGACCCGCTTTCTGAGCAGTGCGAATCCTGCGCGGCCGAACATCTGGCGTTTGAGCATCTTGATGCGGTTGACGTGTCCTTCCACGACGCCGGAGTTCCAGGGCAGGGTCCGGCCGGCGATGACGGCGTCGCGGTCGCGGTCGATGCCTGCGGCCAGGGTGTGGAGGGCGGGAAGGTCGTCGTGGCGGACTGCGTCGAGCCAGTCCGGGAGCTGGTGGCCTCGGCGTTCGGTGAGCATTCGCGCGAAGGATCGGACGTGGCCGGTGAGGGCGTTGATTTCCGGGCAGTTGGCCAGAACGGCTTTCAGTCGGAGGCGTGCGGCCTCGTCGAGAAAGTCGGGGTGGCGGAGGATCCATCCGGCAACCGTGCGAGGAGACGGTGGAGTCGGGGTCGGCGAATCGGGCGAGAGGCGCTTCGCGCGGAGGTACGCGCTGACTCGCTGGTAGCTGCCTCGGTAGCCGAGCGGCACGATTTCCTCCCAGAGCTTGCACGCGTTGGTGCATCCCTGGTTCCAGCGGTCGTCCAGGTAGGGCTTGTAGGCGTCGAGCACGGACGGACGGCCCTGCCACTGCCCCCGGAAGAGGTCTTCCGGAGCGGCCGCGTCCGCGAGGAGCTTCACGGTGCGACTGGTCATCCGCAATTGCCTCTCGATCGCGCGGCGGCTGTTGCCGGCGGCCAACAACGCGTGAACTCTGGCATGGTTGGCCCGAGTCCGGTCGGCGAACCGGTGGCCGGTGGGCCACGGCGAGCCCGACGGATCGACTTCGACCGACCCGGGTTCCCGACCGGTGCGGGGCACGTCCGGAACCAGGACACGAAGGCATCCGCGGTGGTCCGCGACGCTTCGTTCGGTGGCCTGGCCGAGGTTGTTCCACAAGTGCCATCGATCGGCCACCTGGACGGCCTGGGGTGCGCCGGCGGTGGCACCCTCGGCAAAGAACGGGGCGCGGTCTCGACATACGACCTCGATCCCCGGCCGCTCGATCAGCCAGGCGGCCAGGCTTGATGCCTCCCGATCGGGCAGCATGTCGATCGGCCGCCGCGTCTCGACGTCGACCAGCACGGTGCCGTAGAACCGGCCCTTGCGTGTCGCGTACTCGTCGACGCCGACCACTCGCGGGGCGGGAACGACCGGGTCAGGCAGGGCCTCGACCAACCGCAGGACCGTGCTGCGACTCACCGAAACCCCCAGGACACGAGCCAGGCGGGAGCCGGCCCGCCCGGCGAGCGCGAGGCCGACCTCGACCAACGTGTGACGCAGGCGCTCGGTCCGCTGGCCGTGGCGCCGGGTCAGCATCGGTACCTGCTCGACGAACGTCTTCCGAACACACGACTCGCCGCGACACACGAACCGGAGAACGCGGAGGCGCAGCACCAACCGCCGCCCTCCGCACGGCACATCGGCGGGAAACCGCAGGTAGGAACCGTGAACACGACTCGACCAGGTCCCGCATACAGGACAGGAGGCACCGGCCGCCGTGCACCGGGCCTCGACTCGCACCGCTTCGTCGTCCGCGTCGACCGACGACACCGCGACGTTCACGATCGACGGAAACAGCAGCTCCGCCGGTCGAAGCAAGATCTCATCCACGACACCAAACTGTCAGCCATACCAACCCGACCGGGGGCCAATTTCGGGCAACTTCCCCAAAGCCCAGACGGCCCACGGGCGTGACTCAGTGTGTGGCTCACAAAACCTGAGACAGAACCACTCATGAACATTCGCGACCGGGAGCACCCGCATCTGCTGCCCAAAGTCGTCGACAAACGCTGTCATTAGAAGTGAACGAAGCCAGTTCACGATGCGTACCCGCCCGGGCCGGACGGTCCGGGCCCCGAACGACCGCAGGGGTGCGGAAGAGCAAGCGGACGCATGTCCTCTGTCTCCCCGAGGGGTTCACAGGCGAGGAGTCGGTTCGAGCAGCCGCCGCAGGGTGTGGAGCAACGCATCGCCGTCGGGGCCCATCTCCACAAGCCACGGCACCGAGCCCAGTTCGTGGGCGAGTTCGGGGGTGACGCAGTCCTCGAGGGTGGCGCGCAGGGTGGCCGGGGCGGGGTCGTCGACCAGGCACAGCCACCCCAGGGCCGCGCCCACCCGCACCTCCGGCGGCTGTCGCGGGTCCGACCAGCGCGTCCGCATCCACGCGGGGACCGACTCGTCCGCATGCTCGCGGGCCAGTTGGGCGATCGCCAGGACCAGACACGCCCGCGCCCGCGTGCCGTCCTCCACACGCAGGCGCACGCGCAACGCCGCGGTGATCGCGCCGATTTCGCCGGAGGAGGCGGCGAGGACGTAGGCGGCCAGGCACCGCGCGTCGGCGTCCGGGTCGTCGAGCAACGCCGTCACGATCCCCGCGTCGGCGGTGATCGCACCGCGTACCGCCTCGATCGTCCAGTTCTGCAGATATCCGCAGGCGGCGAACGCCCACTCGTCGTCCGCGTATCCCACCCGGAGCAGGTCGCCCCGCCCGAATCCGTGGTCGTGCACCCGGCGGGCCAACCCACCGGCCAGCCACAACACCTCCGAGCGGTGATGCGTCGACGGGTCGGCGGCGATACGCAGCAGGAACGGCACCGCCAACGCCCTCGACGTGGACGGCTGCCCCGCATGACACACCCGACCCCACAACCTGCGGATCACCGAGAGCGCGGTCGGGGCATCCGCACGGCGAAGCCGTCCCACATCCTCGGCGACCTCCTCGCCGGGCCCGAACACGTGCGGAAACAGCGACCACGGCACCCCGGCGTAGGCGAAGCCGTCCCACACCCGCACCGGCGTCCCCGCCACCACCACCCGCACGTCCCGCACGGTCCTCTCCCACCCCGGCGACCAAGCCACCGCCTCCGGCCCACCGGCCCAGGCATCCCGCAACGAATCCGCCCACGCCCCGTGCAACGCCTCGACATCGCCGTTCATCCACACCCCTCCCCTTCCGCTCCCACACGACCCGCCAAATCCCGCCCCTCCCGCGCACACGCCAAACCGCCGCCAAGCCACACCACCCGGTCGGGCATGGCGGGTGCGGAGCACAACCGATCCCCTCAACACCTGGCATCGGAGCGACCCTTCGAGCGACACTCCACGCGAACCCCGTACCCGCCCGGGAACCGTGTCGAAGCCGGTCGCGACGCGGAGCGGGTCCGGCGGGCCGGCCGCCTGCCCATACTCCACCGGCGCCTCGACCGCGATCGACCGCAGTCGGCCGCGCTCGTCCGCAACCGTCCACGCGCCCCGGGCACGCGCTGTCGCCCCGAGCGGTTTCCGCCACGGGCTCGTGGCCGGCAGGTCCGGGATGCCCGCGTTCAGGCCGCAGTTCGTTGCGCGGCGCCGAGACGGCGGAGCGCGTCGTCGAGTCGGTCCTGGGTGTGGTCGAGCCAGGTGGTGGTGATGTCGGTGTCGGCGCCGGGGTGATCGGGGTCGCGGTACAGGCGGGGTGACTCGTCCAGGCGGGCGGGGCGGGCGCGGGCGACGGCGTGGGCGGCGCGCGCGGCGGCGGCGAGTTCCTCGCCCGCGGCGTCGAGGTGGACGCGGGTGGTGGCGTCGGTGACCTTGGCGAGGTGGGCGGGGTCGGTCACGGCCCGGGCGATCGCCTCGAGGGTTTTGCCGGCGAGTTTGCGGGGCGTCAACGCCGGGGGCAGGCCGGGGAGTCGATCCAGGTGTGCCAGGACGGTGCTCTCGAGCAGGGCCAGGGAGTACGTCAGCCGTCCGAGTTTCGACAGATACGCGTCATCGGGAAACATGCGGGTCATTGTGCGCCACCGGTCCGACGCGACCGACCGCGTTTCGTCCGTTCATGCGACGCCCGTCGGGCGCACGGGGGTTGTCGTCCGCGGCCTCGCCGTCGGCTCCGGCGCAGGGTGTCGCCAACAACCGGCCCGTATGCGGGGAACGTCGACGGGGCGTCGTCGACGGGGCGTCGTCGACGCGGAACGGCTCCCTGACATCCCGCAGCCGTGTCGCTCGTTTCCCGCGGAACAACGCCCGCAGTCAGCGCTACGTGCCCAACGAGTAACGCGGCTCGATTCGGGTCGTCCTCTCGCTTGCCCGCGGAAGCGATCCTTGCGGGCGGTGAGAACCGGAGAAAAGGCCGTCGACGGAAGCGCCGTTGCTGCGGATCCGCAGCTCACGCGGATGGACGGGTCCGGCAAGGGATCATCCGCCGCGTAGGGAGCGGGGATGGGTGAGGGCAGGCGATGGACTGCGGTCGCGCCGCGCGCGTGCTCGACCGTATCGGGGCCGCAGCCCGGCACGGCCGTGGTCCTGGGCCGTGTGGCGGGCGGGGTCAGCGGGCCTGGTGTGCCATGCGGGCGAGGACGAGCCGGCCGCGCTCGACGAGGTCCGGACGGTCCTTGGTGAGGCCGGAGCGCAGGTAGGAGACACTCAGCCGGGCGGTCAGGAGCAGCAGGACGCGCTCCTCGTCGTCGGACAGCAGGCGGCCGTAGCCGGTGAAGTGGGCGGTCTTCAGGTCGGGGCGGGTGCTCCACAGCGCGCCGTACAACCATACGAACTCGTCCGCGACGATGCCGTGGTCCGCCGTTTCGAAGTCGATCAGGCCGACGCTGTTTCGGGCGGCGTCGAAGAGCCAGTTGCGGGTGGCGTGGTCACCGTGCCGGTACACCACCGGCATCGTTTCGGCGAGCTGCGGAAGCTCGTCCCTCACACACCGCACCACGGCGCGCTGAGCGTCGTCGAGATGAGCGGCGGTGACTTCCAGGCAGGTGGCGGCCTCCTGCGCCTGCTCGGCGACGGCCGCGCGAATGGCCGCGCGGTCCCGGGCAGTGGGCGGGGGCGAGTGATCGTGCCAGCGGCGGAGCAGCCGCCCGGCCTGCTCGTGCACCCGGCGCTCGGCGGCCCGCGTCAGGGGCAGGTCGCGCACGACGCGTCCCGGCAGCGGGGAGCTCATCAGGGCCCGCAGGTGCGGGTCTGCGGCGATCAGGCGCGGCGCCGTGTCGGGGCACAGGGCGCGGGTCGCGTGCGCGTAGCCGCGCACCTCGCGTTCGTACTCTCGCGTGGTCGGGCTGATCTTCACGAACACGGCGTCCGCGCCTGCGGCCACCCGCCAGACCCTGGAGCTGTCCCGGGCCCAGGACACGTCCGTGACGGTGTCGGCGCCGGGCAGGTGGCTCGCGATCCATCGCCGCAGGTCGTCCGTAAGAGGGTGCTGGGTCATCGGGGTGTTCTCCGAATCGTGCGACGCCGTCACGAGCCCCGGGGGTGAGCGACACCGTGTCGTCAATGGTGCGAGGCCGTCGAAGCGTACTCATCGCCGGGAGCTCGGCCGAGCGGTCGGGCGGCTGCCGCGCGTCGGGCAGCTCGCGCCGGCGACGGCCACACGACACCGCCGGCGGATGCCGCCTGCGTTGGGGTGGACGGGTTTGCCCGGGGGGTACGCCCACGGTGGACGCACGCCCCGCCCGTGCAGCGGATCCGTTCGTGAGGGTGGTGGCTCAAACGTCCGCCCGCCGCGGTTCCCCGTCTGCGGTGACCGCCGGGAAGCGGGCGAGCGCGGGTCGCCGGCCGGCGCAACCGCAGCGGTGCTGCAATTCCCGCCGGTCCACCGGACGGCGAAGTGCCACGAGTCGGCGTCGGTGGCCCTGGCCGGTCGCCGGGTCGAGTTGCAGCGCCGGCGGCGACGCGGAGCATGAATCGTTCGGCGCCGGCGCTGTCCTCGGTTCCGGTCTATTCACCGGCGTCCTGGGAGTGGTCGCGGACCATGACCTCGGCACCGGTCTGGCGGTGGCTCTGTTCGGACACGGGCACCAGGATCGCGGAATCGCGGAACGCCGGCAGGGACGTGGACCCGCAACTGATCAGCGTGGCCTTGAGTTTGGCGACGGTGATGGGAACGGTCTGCTGGAGGCTTCCGGCGTAGGGGACGTAGCCGTCGACGCCTTCCTCGAAGGCGATGTCGTCGCCGCCCTGTTCGTAGCGTGCGATGTTGCGGGCGCGGGCGGAGCCTTCGCCCCAGTATTCCTTGAGGAGGCGCCCGCCGATGCGAACCCGACGGTTGGGGCTTTCGTCGAAGCGGGCGAAGTAGCGGCCGAGCATAATGAAGTCCGCGCCAAGGGCGAGGGCGATGGCCATGTGGTAGTCGGTCAGCAGGCCGCCGTCGCAGCACAAGGGCACGTACACCCCGGTCTCCTGGGCGTAGGCGTCACGGGCGCGGGCGACGTCGATGAGGGCGGAGGCCTGGCCGCGGCCGATGCCCTTGGTCTCGCGGGTGGTGCAGATGGAACCGCCGCCGATGCCGACCTTGACCCAGGCGGCGCCGGCGTCGGCCAGGTAGCGGAACGCGCGGGCGTCGACGACGTTCCCGGCGCCGACGTGGACGTCGGCGCCGTACTTGTCGCGGACGAATTCCAGGGTCTTGGCCTGGTAGACGCTGTAGCCGTCGGAGGAGTCGATACACAGGACGTCGGCGCCGGCGTCGACGAGGGCGGGGACGCGGTCGGTGTGGTCGCGGGTGTTGATGCCGGCGCCGACGCGGAAACGTTTGTCGGCGTCGACGCTCTCGTGGCGGAATCGGGTGTGGCTCTCGTAGTCGGCACGCAGGACGACCGACGCCAGCCGGGCGTGGGGGGTCAGCACGGGTAGCACGTCCAGGCGGTGGTGCCAGATGGTCTCGTTCGCGTCCGAGAGGGACACGGCGGCGGGAGCGGTGACCAGGTCCTCGACGGCGCGCATGCGGGTGGTGACGGGGTCGGTGGGGGCGTGCCGGTCGGGGTGGAAGTCGTCGACGGTGATCAGTCCGAGGAAGCGTCCCTCGGCGGTTCCGTCGTCGGTGACGGCGACGAAGTCCTGGGCACAGCCGCGGGTGAGGGCGGTGATGTCGCCGAGGGTGGCGGTGGGAGCGACGTGGAGTTCGGCCCGGCGGAATCCGGCCTTGTGGCCCTTGACGGCGGCGACGTCGGCGGCCTGGGAGGCGATGTCCTGGTTCTGGTGGATGAAGGCCATGCCGCCGGTGCGCGCCAAGGCGACGGCGAGGCGGGGCGAGGACACGGCTTCCATGATCGCGCTGACCAGGGGGGTGGCGATCCGGATGGGCGAGGGCTCCCCCACGCGGTGGCGCACGACGGGTGTGGTCAGGTCGACGTTGGCGGGGGTGCAGTCCTCGGTGGTCAGGTTCGGCAGGAGCAGGTACTCGCTCAGGGTGCGCGACACCTCGGGAAGGATCTTCAACAGTGTTCCATTTCTGACTACGCGAAGGGCTGAGGGGCATCGACCCGATCGCGGGGTGGCCGACGCGGCCGCGGCAGGGCACCGTCGGGTGCGATCGGATTGCTGGGGCGCGGCCGTGCCGCGGGTGCCGGGTGTGTCCGTGCAGCGGAATCGAGCGCTTGCGGACGGTCGCTGCGGTGGCGTGATCCTACCCGGGTGCGGCGAACCCTCGCGTCGCGTCGGACGGCACACCCGGTCGGTCGTACGGGAGTTCGCGGTACGCGCCCACCGTTACGTAATTCGTCGGTGCGCGTAGGCGGGAGTTCTCGACACCGGAGCGCCGGCGCAGCAGTTCCCAACTGTGTGCTTCCAGGGCCCGGATGCGGGGCGCGACGTCGACGGGTCGGGTATGGGCGGTGGTCAGGATGTCGGCGAGTCGGGTGAGGAGGTCGGGGAGTTCAAGGTGTTCGAGTGCGCGCAGGCCGGTCGCGAAGCCGCGAGGCGCCGCGTCGGCGGGTGGAGGGCCGGCCAACTGCCACAGGTAGGCGCCGGTGAGGGTGACGGTGGGGTCGTCGGGCGGGCGGGTCAGGGCGAGGATGGTATTGGAGAGGACGTCGCCGAGGACGAAGGTGATGTCGCGGGTGTCGGCCGCGCCGTGGCGCAGGCGTTGCCAGGCGGCGAGGCGGTGTGTGGTGGGGAATCCGTGGGTGAACGCGCGGTCGGGGTCGTGGCCGGTGTGTTCGAGGAGGTCACGGAGGGGGGCGTCGCCGTCGATGTCCAGGGTGTGTCCGACTTCGTGGGCGACGAACATGTCGATGGTCAGGGCGTGGAGATCACAACCGGCGCGGTCCAGTGTCCGTAATCGGGCGACGCCGGCGAGATGGGCGGGGGTGGGTCGGCGGCCGGGGGCGCATCCTCGGGCGAGGCGGGCCAGGACGGTGGCCACGATGGTGATGGCGTCGGGTTGCAGGAGGAAGCCTGGGTGGTCGGGCAGGGAGAAGGCGTAGTAGCCGCGGCCGTGTCCGGAGGCGGCGATCTCCTGCGTGGTGTGGAACGGGTGTCCGTGGCGTGTCCGGGCGTGGGGGTGGATGCGCAGCGCGGCGAAGCTGCGTCGGTTGGCCCAGGCGGCGATGCCGTCGCAGACGTGTCCGCGTTCGTCTCCACCGACGAGGGTGCGGGCGGTGAGGAGCTCGTCGCGGTCGGGCGGGGGCGCGGTGGCGGGGCGTAGGCGTCGGATGGCGTCGGCGAGAAGGTGGGGTCGATGGTCGGGCCGGTCCAGGAACGTGTGGACGGCCTCGGGGCCGTGGCGGTGGTGGAGTTCGCGCAGGGTCATGTGGGTGGGGTAGTCGAGGGGATGCTCGGAGGCGAGTTGGTCCGCGGTGACGGCGGACAGGGTGGTGTGGTGGTGGGTGTCGGCGAGCCGTGTCAGCGCGTCGAGATTGCGGTGGTCCATGGCGTCGTCCCTGGGTGTGGGTCGGGGGCGGGCGGTGTCCGGAGTTTGCGGTGCCATCGCCACAGGGTCAGCGCCTGCCACAGAAACTGTGGCGTGGCGTCGACGAGTTCGGCGGTGGCGGGCAGGTGGAGCAGGTGGCCCAGGAGCGGGTCGGCGCGGAGTTCGTCTTCGTGGGTGCGGGCGAGGGCGGCGAGGGAGTGTTGCGTGCCGGTGGGGTCGGGCCAGGGGAAGACCTGCTTGGGTCGGTCGACCAGGACGGCCGGCAGGCGGGTGGTGAGGGCGCGGCGCAGGAGGGCTTTGCCGTGGAGGGCGCGGCGGTCGACGTGGGCGTCGAAGGGTTCGCGGAAGCACGCTTCGACGATGTGGTGGTCGAGGAAGGGGAAGCGGGCCTCGACGCCGGCGCGCATGCTCAGGTAGTCCTCGAATTGGAGGATGCGCGGGAGTTGGAGGTGGACGAGGAGGCGGTGGGCGCGCTCCAGCGGTGGTCCCTCGAGGCCGGCGTGGAAGTCGAGGACGGCTCGGTGGGCGCGGGTGCGGTGGGCGAGGACGTCGGGTGAGAGTCCTGGGGCCTGGCGGGAGGCGGGCAGGGAGAGCAGGGGCGTGGTGTGGGGGTTGCGGACGTCGTGGAGGTGGCGGACGAAGGAGGGTTGGTTGATGTAGCCGCCCATGAGTTCGTCGGCGCCTTGGCCGTTGAGGACGACGCGGTGGCCGTGGGCGGCCACCGCGCGGTAGTTGTCCAGGATGCTGGCGTGGCGCAGGTCGCCGCCGGGGGCGGCGAGGTCGCAGGTGTCGTCGATGTCGTCGAGGGTCAGGGCGTGGGGTCGGGCAAGGACGCGGTGTTCGATGCGGTCGGGGTGGAGTCGGGCAAGGATGCGGCTGTGGTGCAGGTCGCCCTCGCGGTCCTGGTCCGGGGCGGCGCCGGAGCTGTCGGTGTGGACGACGGTAAAGGCGGTGACCGGGAGGGTGGAGGCGGCGATGGCGGTGATCGCGCTGGAGTCCAGTCCCCCGCTGAGGAAGGTGGCGGCGGGGACGTCGCCCATGAGCATGGAGGTGACCGCGCTCTCCAGGTGGGTGGCGAGTTCGCGGGCGCGCACATCGCGGTGACCGCCGCGTTCGCTGGTGGCGGGCAGCCTCCAGTACGTCGATGCGTGGGTGCGTCCGTCGCGGTGCACCGTCAGGCGGGTGGCGGCCGGTAGTGCCTCGACGGCGGCAACCGGTGTCGCGCGGCGGTCGACCTGCAGGGTGGTGGAGCACAGGAGTTGGTGGGCGAGCAGGTCCAGGTTCGGTTCGCGCGCGATGGCGCGGCATTGCAGGAGTGCCTCGATCTCGGAGGCGAACGCGAGAAATCCGGTGCCGCGGTGGAGGTAGAGGGGTTTGATGCCCAGTCGGTCACGGGCCAGGGTCAGCGACCTGGCACGGTGGTCCCAGATCGCGAACGCGTACATGCCGTCCATGCGCTCCAGCGCGCCCGGCCCCCAGCGTTGCCAGGCGCGCAGCACCACTTCGGTGTCGGTGCCGGACGTGAACCGGTACCGGTCGGCGAGGTCGCGGCGCAGCGCGGCGTGGTTGTAGGTCTCGCCGTTGTAGACGATGGTCAGGTGGTCGCGGGTCATCGGTTGGGCGCCGGTGTCGGCGAGGTCGAGCACGCTCAGGCGGCGGTGTCCCAGGACGATGTTCTCGTGTTCGAACAGGCCTTCGCCGTGGGGTCCTCGGTGGGCGAGGGCGCGGGTCATCCGGCGGACGTCCGCCAGGCCGGGTGTATCCCGGGGCGCGTCGGGGGTGCGGATGATGCCGGCGAGGCCGCAGCCGGAGAACACGGGCCCGGTCAACGGGGGCTCGCGTTGCGGAGCACGGTCGCCAGGTGGGCGACGTGCGGTGGCCGGAGCATGGAGTTGTGGTCGCCGGGCACGATGTGGAATTCGGCCGCGGCGCGGCTGCGGGCCTGCCAGGTCGCGTCGTCCGTCGGGGTCGCGGTGCCGTGGTGGGGGCGGACGATCCGCAGCCGGGCGACGGTGCCCTCGGGGCGCCAGTGGTCCAAGGCCTGGTGGTTGCGGACCAGGATGCTCAGGCGTTCTCGCGCACAGGTGTCGTCGCCGGCCGGGACGTGGCGCAGGAGCAGCCGCAGGAGCACGGCGTGGGGGTCGGGTCGGGTGAAGGCATCCTCGATGATGCGGCGCACCGCATCGGAGCCGGGACCGGGAATGATGCGCGCGATGTGGCCGGCCAACGGCAGGGGGTCGTGCGGGCCGACGGGTTGAGGTGGGTCGAGCAGGGTGACGTCCACGGTTTCGCCCCCGAATTCCAGCAGGCGGGTCATCTCGTAGGCGACCGCTGCTCCGAACGACCAGCCGGTGAGGGTGTAGGGGCCGTGGGGTTGGGCGTGGCGGACGCGTCGCACGTAGGCGGCGGCGAGTGCGGGGATGCTCGGGTCGTCGGTGCCGGTGTCGTGGGGCAGGGCGTGGCACAGGTGTCGGGGGCCGAGGACGCGGGCGAGGGGCAGGTAGGCGTCGACGGCGCCGCCGATGGGGTGGACAAGGAAGCGGTCCCGGATCGGGGTGGTCGCGGTGGTGGCGCGGGTGAGGGTGACCACGCGGGCGGCGTGTTCGAGGGCGGCCAGGAAGCGGGCCTTGAGGGCTTCGGCGGCGACGCGGTCCAGGACGGTGGGGTCGTGGGTGATGTGCAGGCATAGGCGGTCGTGGTGGATTGCGGTGCTCACGTGCACGGCGGTGGGGAGCACGTTGCGCGGGCCGATGGCGGTGCCGGTGGGCCGGATGGACGGGATCAGGGCCGCGGTGGGGTCGCCGCCGGTGGTGGTGCGTCCGTGGTGGTTGAAGGTGACGGTGGGTGGGGGCAGGGCGCGGAGCAACTCGCGCAGGGCTGTGGGTTCGCGGTGGTGGAGGGCGCGGCCGTAGCCGGTTCCGCCGTGGGGAACGGCGTCGAGTTGGCGGGTGAACGCGGCGGCGGTGTCGGTGAGTCGGTGGTGTCCTTCGTCGTCGAGGAGCATCGGGTACTGGGCGGTGAACCAGCCGATGATCGCGTCGGCGTGGTCAAGGTCGCCGCGGCCGTGGCCTTCGAGGTGGAGGTGCAACGGCGTGCCGTCGGGCTGTGGGGTGAGGGCGCGGTGCAGCGCGGCGAGGAGCAGCCCGAGGGTGGTGATGCCGTTGCCGGGTCGGGTGAGGTGGCGGGTTGCGTGGGGGGACAGTTCCGCGGCCGTGTGCAGAAGCCGGCCGTGCGGCACCCGATCACCGTCCGGGGGCGGAGGGTTGGGTGCGGCGGCCAGTCGTGTCCACCAGGCGGCGTCGTCGGGGTCGGGCGGGGGCGGGGCGTGGGTGGGCGGGCCGGGGGCGGGCGGGTCGAGGAGGCGTCCGGCGGGGTCGGCGAGGCGGGCGTGGGTGGCGTCGACGTGGTGTCGCCAGATGTCCCAGGACACGGTGTCGACGACGAGGTGGTGGGCGATCACGCACAGGACGCGGCGCCCGGTGGTGGGGTCGCGGAAGCAGGCGAGGCGCCACAAGGGCCCGCGTTGCAGGTCCAGGCCGGTGTGCATCTGCTCGAGGGCGGCGGTCAGTTCGGTGTCGAGGTGAAGGTCGCGTTCGACGACCTCGCCGGGCGTGACACGGTCGTCCAGAACGGCCGTCCAGCCGCCCTCGTGGCGGATGAAGCCGGTGCGGAACGCGTCGTGGGAGGCGATGACGTGGCCAAGGGCGGCCAGGAGTGTCGCGGTGTCGACGCGGTCGGCGACGTCGAATACGCGGGCTTGGTTGAAGTGGTCGGGTTCGGCGAAGTCCTGCGCGAAGAACCATTCCTGGATCGGCGTCAGGGCGATTCGGGTGCCGGCCGGCCGGCGTAGGCCGGGTGCGGATGAGTGAGCGGGGGCACGGTCGAAGTCGGCGGCGAGGGCACGTACGGTGCGTACCCGCAGAAGTTGGGCGACGGACAGGTCGAGTCCTCGGGTCCGCGCGTGGGTGCAGGCGCGGATGGCGGTCAGCGAGTCCCCTCCCGCGTCGAAGAAGTCGTCGTCGATGCCCAGGGATCGGCGTTCCAGGACGGTGCGCCACGTGTCCAGGAGCGTTCGTTCGGTCGCGGTGGTCGCGGAGGCGTCGGTGGCCGCCTGCGGGTTGTGGCAGGGGCGGGGCAGGTGGGTGCGGTCGATCTTTCCGGTGGCGGTGCGGGGCAGTTCGGGCACGACGACGTACGCGGCGGGCCGCATGTGCAGCGGCAGCGTCGCGGCGGCGTGTGCGCGCAGTTCGGGTTCGGCCGGGACGGAACCGGCGTCGGGCGCGATCCACGCCGTCAGGCGGGGTGTGGTGGCGTGGTCGTCGAGGCCGACGTGGGCGTCGCGCACGCCGGGGTGGGTCAGGAGGTGGGCGCGGATCTCGCCGGGTTCGACGCGGTGGCCCCGGATTTTGACCTGGTCGTCAAGGCGGCCGTGGAGTTCGAGGGTGCCGTCGGGGTTGCGGTGGGCGCGGTCGCCGGTGCGGTACAGGCGCACCCCACGCAGCGGCCCGCCGTCGGGCACGACGAACCGCCGGGCGGTCGCGTCGGGGCGCCGGTGGTAGCCGGCGGCGACCCCCACTCCCCCGACGCACAGTTCCCCGCGCTCGCCGTCGGGGACCGGACGCAGGCGTTCGTCCACGACGTACGCGCTGTGGTTGGCGATCGGGGTGCCGATCGATACGGGGGTGGTGCGGGCCGGGGGTGTGCGTCCGGGGGCGTGCAGGGTCGCGGCGGTGCACCAGACGGTGGCTTCGGTGGGGCCGTATTCGTTGTGGAGTTCGGCGTCGGGCAGGCGCCGGGCGTGGGCGCGCACGGTGTCCGGGTCGCACGGTTCCCCGCCGACGGCGACCACGCGCAGGCTGGTCTGCGCGTGGTCGGGGAGGGCTTCGAGGAGGTGGCGGTGGAAGGACGCGACGAGGTTGAGGTGCGTGACCTGGTGGGCGCGGACGAGCGCGAGCACGGTGTCGGGGTCGCGGACGTCGTCACCGGGGCCGGGCAGGACGACCGTGCCGCCGAGCCACAGCGTCCACCATGTGGCGGATGGGGCGACGTCGAACACGGTGGGCAGGGTGATCAGTGTGGTCGGGGGTGTCTGCTCGTAGCGCTCCAGGCGGGCGTGGACGGCCCCGGCGGCGTTGCGGCGGGTGGCGGCCACGGCTTTGGGCACGCCCGTGGAGCCGGACGTGTACACCAGGTATGCGATCTCTTGGGGGTCGCGCGTCGTGCGATCCGGGATCGGTTCCGGGTTGGGGGCCGGTGGGTCGTCGAGGTTCAGGCGGGCGACGGTCGGCGAGGCGACATGTTCGGCGGTGTCATAGGTATGCACGAGGCAGGCGGGGTCGGCGTCGCGGATCAGCAGGTGCAGGCGGGAGGCGGGGGCTGTGGTGTCGACGGCGACGAAGACGGCGCCCAGTCGTTGGACGGCCAGGCATGCGGCGACGTGTTCGGGGGTGTTGCCCAGCGCCAGCGCGACGACGTCGCCCGGGGCGACGTGGTGGGCGGTCAGGTGTCGTTCGACGGTGCGGACGGCGTCTTCGAGGTCGTTGTAGGTCCAGACGCGGTCGCCGCACACGACGGCGGGGGCGTGTGGGGTTCGGGCGCGGGCGGCGTCGACGCCGGTGGGCACGTCGGGGTGGGCCAGCGGTGAGCGCGGGCCGCGGCCGGCGGTGACCGCTCGGGTGACGGGGTCGGGCCCGAGGTGGGGGACGGCGTCGACGCGGGTGTCCCAGCGGGTGGGCAACTCCTCCAGGAGGTGAAGGAATTCTGCGGCCAGGCACTGCACGGTCGTCTCGTCGTACAGGGCCCGGTCGTATTCCCACAGCACGTTCACGCCATCGTGCCTCGTGTCGGTGCCGGGTGGGGCGGGGTGGGGAACGCAGACGATGTTCATGTCGTTCTTGGCGCTGCCGTTGTGTTCGATCCACAGTTCCCCGTGCAGGTCGCCGATGTCGAACGGCGGCCTCGGGGTGTCGTGGAAGGCGAACATAAGCGAGAACAGCGCGTTGCGGACGCCGTCGCGGGGCAGGTCGAGGCGGCGGATCAGGTCGATCAGGGGGTATTCCTGGTGGTCCTGGGCCTGCCACAAGCGGCGGGTGATCTCGCGGATCGTGTCGCCGACGCTGTCGTGGTCGCGCACCGGCAGGCGCAGCGGGAGGGCGTTGACGAACATGCCCAAAACGTCCGCGGTTTGCGGGTGGCGGCGGTTGGCAAACGCGGATCCGATGATCAGGTCGTCCTCGGCGGTGTGGCGGTGCAGCAGGAGGGCGAACGCGGTCAGAAAGACCGCGAAGCGGGTGGTGTGGTGGCGGGCGCACGCCGTGTCGAGGGCGATGACGGTGGCGGGGGGCACGTCGACGCGGACGCAGCCGCCGGTGAACGCCTGCCGGTCGCCGCGCCGGCGGTCTGGCGGGAAGGTGGGCCCGTGCGGCGGGACCCCTGCGAGGGCGGTGTGCCAGTAGGTGGCTTGCGCGCAATGGTCGTCGGTGCCGGTCCAGGCGTGTTGCCAGCGCGCGTAGTCGCGGTATCGCACGGGCAGCGGCGCGAGTTCGGGTTCGCGGCCGGCCGTCAGGGCGGCGTAGACGTCGCGGATCTCGCGCATCAGCACGGTGGCGGACCAGCCGTCGTGGACGTGGTGATGCTCGCTCTGGAACAGCCGCCACCGGTCGGGCCCCAGGCGGAACAGGCGCCAGCGGACCAGCGGCAGGGCGGCGGGGTCGAACGGGGTGCGGGTGAGGACGCGTTGGGACACCAGCATGCGGTGCCGGCCTCGGCCCGGGGTTTCGGCGGTCAGGTCGACCACGTCCAGCGGCACCGTCCACGGCGGGTGGACGACCTGGACAGGGCCGTCTGCGGTGTCGTGCATGGTGGTGCGCAGGATCTCCTGGCGGGCGACGATCCGGGTCAGGGTCTTGGCGAGGACGTCGGGGTCGAGGGGGCCGGTCAGGTCCAGGGCGCATTGCGTGGTGTAGGCGAGGGCGTCGGGCGCGAGGTGTCCGAGGTAGTGGATCTGCGCCTGTTGCGCGGTCAACGGGCTCGGCTTGTCGTCGTCCGGGTGCGCGGCCAGCGGGGGGCGGGTGGTGGCGGGGGCTGCCGCGGCGCGGTCGGCGATCGCGCGGATGGTGGGGTGGGCGAACAAGGCGCTCGCGGGGACGTCGACGCCGATCGTGGCAGCGATGCGGGCGGCGAGGCGCAGGAGCGTCAACGATGACGCGCCGGCCTCGATCAGGGAGGTATCCGGGGCGATCCGGCGGCCCATCAGGTCGGCGACGAGAGCGACGATCGCCCCGTGTGTTCGCCCGGCAGGTTCGGTGTCCTGCACCCGCGGGGCCGGGTCGGTCTCGACAGCCGGGAGGCGGCGGGTGTCGATCTTCCCGGTGGGGGTGCGCGGCATGTTCGCCAGCACGAGGTAGTGGTGGGGCCGCAGATGCGTGGGCAGGCATCGGGCGACGTCGGCGCGCAGCCCGGTCGTGTCGAAGGGAACCTCGGGGTCGATGCCGGCCGGGACGAGGTAGGCGAGGAGGGTGGTGTCCGGGCCGTCGGTCCGGGCGATCACGTGTGCCTGGGCGATGTCGGGCCGGCTCATCAGGACGTTCTCTACGTGAGCGGGTTCGATGCGATGACCGTTGATCTTGACTTGGCGGTCTGCGCGGCCGACGAACACGTGATCGCCGTGTTCGTCGACGACCGTGAGGTCGCCGGTGCGGTAGGCGCGCCGCCCGTCGGGCAGGGTGACGAAGCATCGGGCGGTCAGGTCCGGGCGGTTGAGGTAGCCCAGGGCCAGGTTCGCGCCGCTGATGTACAACTCGGCGGGCACGCTCGGGTCTTCGATCGGGTCGAGGTGGCGGTCGAGTCGGTGGTAAGCGGTGCCCGGGACGGGCCGGCCGATGCTCATGGGCGCGAGGGCGCGAGTGTGCGGGTCGTATATGCGGGCCTGGCTGGTCCACACGCAGGTCTCGCTGGGTCCGTACTCGTTGTGGAGCGTGGTGTGCGGGAGCACGCGGGCGTGCCGGGCGGCGACTTCCTCGCTCCACGCTTCGCTGCCGATGGCGACCACGCGCAGGGCGGCGGATGAGCGGCGGGCGGCGTGGTCGAGGAGGACGGGGTAGAGCGAGGCCGGGTAGAGGAGGTGGGTGATCGCGTGGTCGTGGAGCAGGTCGAGCGTGGCGGGCACGTCGACCAGGCCCGCGGGCGCGATGACCAGGGTCGCGCCGGTGAGCAGCGCCCAGTAGACCGTGCCCGTCTGGACGTCGAACGCGGGCGAGTGCAGCAGGGGGATCGTCTCGGGGGTGCCGTAGGCGTCGAGTCGGGCGGCGGTGGAGGCGAGGAGTGCCCGGTGGGGGACGACGACGCCCTTGGGTTCGCCGGTGGAGCCGGAGGTGTGGACGACGTAGGCCGGATGGTCGCTGTCGCCCATCGGCGAGGTGGTGTTCCTCGGGTGGGTGTCTGCCCGGAGCTGAGCGAGCGTGGTGATGGCGACCCGTGTCCGGTTCTCGCCCGCTCGTAGTCGGCCGGCGCAGTCGGCGTCGGCGACGACCACGGACGCGCCGGACCGGGCAATCACGTCGCGCAGGTAGGAGTCGGGCGCGGCGGGATTGAGGGTGAGGTGGGCGGCGCCGGCTTCCAGCGCGGCGAGCATCACGCACACCAGGTCGATGCCGTTGGGCAGGACGGTGGCGATCAGGCGGGGCAGGCCGCCGGGTCGCGGGGCGTGGGCGGGGCTCAGGGCGCGGGCGAGGATGTGCACGCGGTCCGCGAGCGCCCGGTAGGTGATCGCGATGCCGTCGTCTCGGATCGCGACGCGGTCGGGGAAGCGGCGGCAGGCGAGGGCAAATGCGGCCGTCAGGTCCGGGGCCCGGCGCAGTTCGGCGGCGGTGACAGGGGTGTGGGCGGTCATGACGCATCTCCGGGGTGGTCCGGGCGCAGGCGCGCGTGAAGGCGGGCTCGGTCCGCGGGGGCGAGGTGGTGTCCGAGGTGGCGCGCGAAGTGCCGCAGGTACACGTGGCGTTCGGTGGGCGGGGTCTGCGGGCGGTCCAGGAACATCAGGTCGTGCCGGGAGAGGGCACGCACGGCGAACATCGGCACCGGGCAGCGCATGACGGGCAGTTCGGGGTTGTGGACGCTGGTGACGGTGCTGTGGGCGTGGAACTCGCCGAGCATCAGGCCGCGCGCGACGAACGACATCCGCAGCAGTCGGTGACCGCCGTCGACGAACGCGGACGCGCCCTCGGGCTCCAGGTCCGGGAACAACACCAACAGCGCGGCGGATCGGTGATCGTCGGCGTCGGGGTGGAGGGCGTCGTACAGGTCGCCGCAGTGCGGGCCGACCCGGACGGCCTCCGACGTGGTCGGGGCCTGTGTGCGGGCGGCGACCAGGTGGACGCGGCCGCGGGCCAGGGCCGGGGCAAGGCGTGGGCACACCGCCCCGGGCCGGTTCAGGCGCGCATCGGGGCGCAGCACGAAGTGGTGGATCCAGTCCAGGGCGTGCCGGTAGGCGGGGTAGCGGTCGAACAGCGCGGGAGCGTGTGCGGCGTCGATCAGGGAGTCCGGGTCGAAGGGCGGACTCGGAGCATGCGGGAGCACGGGGTCACCTCGAGGAAGGCGTGGGAAATCGACCGCCGGCCCGAATGCGAGGGGCGGGCGGTGCGCCGGGGCTGCCGGCGTCGGGCGGCGGCCCCGGCGCGGGGATGGGAGGTCACCGCCCGGGGGGGTTACGCGTCGGTGGCGTGGAAGGGGTTTCCGGTCACGGCGGTGGAGACGAAGCCGTCGGGTCCGGTGGGCCGCTCCCCCAGGACGGTGACCCGGTGCATGACGCGCGGCTGCCCGATGTGGGCGAGGTCGCCGGGGCCCTGGTGGGCGGTGGCGCGGTTGTCCCACATGGCGACGGTGCCCGACTCCCACCGCAGGCGGACGGTGTATTCGGGGCGGGTGGCCTGGGCGAACAGCAGGTCCAGGACGTGGCGGCTCTCGGCCGGGGACAGGCCGATGATCCGGTTGACGCGCGCCGGGTTGACGAACAGGACGTGTTCGCCGGTCTCGGGGTGCACGCGCACCACGGGGTGGATCGCCGCCTGCGGATCCTTGTTCACCAACTCGAGGATCGAGCGGTCGCGGGGGTCCTCGGGGAACATGTGGTAGCCGGCGAAGAAGGTGTGCTCGGCGCGCAACCTGGCGGCGAACGCCTTGAGTTCGTCGGAGAGGTGGTCGTGGGCGGTGACGAGGTTGACCCAGTGGGTGTCGCCGCCCCGGTCGGGCACGGTCTCCGCGCGCAGGACCGACAGCGCGGGCGGGTTGGCCGCGGTGGTCAGGTCGGTGTGCCAGCCGCAGATCCCGCTCCGGCGGCGCGACCGGTACAGCTCCTCGTGGTCGAAGCCGTAGCGGTCGACGTCGGCCTGCGGGCTGATGGTCCACACCTGCGGGTACGCCTCGAGGCCGTTGCCGTTCTGGGGGCGGGGGCGTTCGATCAGTGGGCCGAAGCGGCCAGCGAACGCGACGTGTTCGGCGTGCCCGAGGTGCTGGTCGCGAAAGAACAGCACCTTGTGCGCCAGCAGGGCCGTGCGCAGGGCGGCGATCGTTGCTGGGGCGAGGTCGGCGGCGAGGTCGACGCCGTCGACGTCGGCGCCGATGTATCCGGCGACGGGACGCACTCGCAGCTCTGGGGTGCCGGTCGTGGTCGTGGTGATGGTCATCGCGTGGCCCCCCGGGTGGAGACGGGAAGGGCGGTGAAGGGCTCGCCGGCGACGAGTTGAGACTCGTATCCGTCGGGGCCGACGGGCCGGTCCCCCAGCAGGGTGACGCGGTGCAGGGTGCGGCGCTCGCCGGTGATCGCGAAATCGCCGCCGCTGAGGTGCGCGGTGGCCCGGTTGTCCCAGAACGCGACGGTCCCCGGTTCCCAGCGCAACCGCACCGTGTACTCGCTGCGGGTGATCTCCTCGAAGAACAGGGCGAGGAGGTGGTCGCTCTCCGAGGGCGTCAGGCCCACGATCCGCATCGTGGAGGCGGGGTTGACGAACAGGATCCGCTCCCCGGTCTCCGGGTGCACGCGCACCGCCGGGTGCACGGCCACCAGCGGGTGGTCGTTGTTCTTGGCCAGCACCTGCCGGTCCAGTTCGTCGTGCTGCAGCATCAGGCAGCCGGCGAAGAACGCGTGCTCGGTGCGCAGCCGGTCGGCCAACGCGCGCAGCGCGGGCGAGAGTCCGGCGTAGGCGGCGGCCAGATTCGTCCACTGGGTGTCGCCGCCGTGGGAGGTGGCGGCCGTCGCGCGCAGGATTCCGGCCTTCGGCGGGTTCACCGCGGGCGTCAGGTCGGTGTGCCATCCGGCGTGGTAGTTCGTCCACCGCCTGCGGTAACGCTCCTCGAAGTCGGTGCCGTAGCGCTCGTCCTCGACCTTGGGGTCCACTGTCAGGATCTCGGGGTACCCGTCCGGGGCGATGCCCTGGTGCGGGGGTTGCCTGCGGGTGAGGTCGCCGAACCGGCGGGCGAACGCGACGTGTCGCGCGTGGTCGATGTCCTGCCCGCGCAGGAACACCACCTTGTGCTCCAGGACCGCCGCCCACAACGCGGCGATCGTGCGGTCGTCGAGGTCGTCGTTCAGGTCGACGTCGGTGACGTCGGCGCCGATGTGTCCACCCACCGGGCGAACCGTGATGCGGTCGGGTTCCACAGCCGTATCCAAGGTCATGACCCTCTCGTGATCACCCCGGGTCCCCTGGCCGTTCGGGGTTCGCGGGCTCATCGGGCATCCTGCGGGCTGCTCCCCAGGGCGCGGCACCGGTCGCGGCGGTGTCCTTGGTGTCGACGAGGACGCGCGGTGTCCTTGGTGTCCTTCGGTCCGCGTGTCGCCGCACGCGACTAGATTGCGGACACACCCCGCCGCCGGGGCAGGGGCCGAGCGGGAGGAGCACACGGCATGGCACCGTCCGCGGGCCGCGAACCCAACGAACGCCTACGCCTGCTGATGCACGCGGCGGGTTGGACGCCGGAGGCCCTCGCCCACCGGGTGAACCTCGTCCTCGCGCGCACACCCCACGCGCGCACCCTGCATCTGAAGACGCCTTTCGCGTGGGTGCGCCGCGGTCAGACCCCGCACGCCCCGGTCGCCGACATCGTGGTCGACCTGCTCGCCCGGGCCACCGGGCGGACCCTGGAGTTCGAGGACGTCTGGCCCCGCGCGCACACCCACCTGTGCCAGGCCGTTCCGGCCGATTCCGGGTTGGACGTACCGTGGGGCCACGACGGCACCCGGCGACTCCTGGAGGAATGGTCGATGATCACGCGTCGGGCATTCGTCAGCGTGTGGGGGCCCGGTCTCATCGGCAGCTCGCGCCACGCCCTCGCGATGACACCCGACCACGCCTCCGGTTCCGAGCCGTGGGACACCGACCCCGTCCTCGACCTCGTCGACGACATCGTCGCCAAGGCCCGTACGCTCGACGACCGCCACGGATCCCTAGGCGCGGCCTTCGTCGGCGAACAGTTCACCGTCGTGGCCCGTCTGCTCCGCGGTCCCACTCGACACGGCGCCGCGGCCGAACGGCGATTGTTCGCCGCGCTGGCGCAACTCGCCCAGACCGCAGGGTTCATGGCCCACGAACAGGCCCGCGAAGGCACCGCCCAACGCTGGTACCTCTCCGGACTACGCGCCGCCCGCACCGCCGGCGACGCCACCCTCGCGGCGAGCATCCTCGCGTTGATGAGCAACCAGGCCACCGTGTGCGCGAAACACTCCGAGGCGCTGCAACTGTCCTGGCTCGCACAGCAGGAAGCCCGTCAGGCAGCCGCCCCGGTCCGGGCCCTGATCCACACCCGTGCCTGCCTCGCCCACGCCGGCGCCGGTGACCTCAGCGGATACCAACGCGCCCGCGAGAGCGGCTTGGCGGCTGTTGCCGACACCCCGCCGGACACCCCGCGTCCGCAATGGACGTCCTACGTCGACACCATCGAACTCGACGCGATCGCCGGCCGCGCCCTGGTCCTGCTCGGCGACGTCGCCCCACACCACCAACCCGCAGTCCTGCCGCGAGCCGGGGCCCTGCTCGCCGGACGCGTCGAACACCCCATCGGACACGAACGCTCCGCACTGCGCCACGGCGCCCTCCAAGCCCTGGCCCACGCCGCCCGCAGCGACCTCGACCAGGCCGTCCGGGCCGCACGCGCCACCGTCGACCTCACCCCCGGCATCACCTCCGTCCACTGCGTCGACCTCCTGCGCCGCCTCCACACCGCCCTCGACGCACACCGACACCGCACCACCGACGTCAGAAACGTCCTCCTCGCCCTCGAACGGGCAATCCCCGCGTAGAAGAAGGCTGTCGACCGGCGCATGCGGGGCGCCGACCTCCACGACGATCACCGCGCTTTCGGAGATCACACGAGGTGGGGCGACGATGACGATGGCACCCGTTGCGGAAGTCCTGCGGAATACCGCGCCCTTGCCGGGTTCCCTGCGCGACCCTGGGAACACACGCTCCCCCACGCCCCCATCGGAGTCCGATCATGGAGACGACACCGTGAACCGCCGCCACCTCCTTCGCGGCGCACTCGCCACCGGCCTCACCGCAACCGCATTCGGCGCCTCGCTCGACCCGGCTCTCGCCGCCGACGCAGCCTCGGCCGTACTCCGCGACTTGGAGGCGGCCGCCGAGACGTACGGCTACGGCTACCGCGGCCAGGCCCCGAACCGCGTCCTGGCCAACCTCGCCGGGGACTTCGCCCGGCTGCGGCCGCTGCTCGACGCCCCGCAGCCGGTGGCCGCCCGCATCCGGGTGTGCCGCACCGCCGGGCAGATGGCCGGCATGGTCGCGATCGTGCTGCACGACCTCGGCGCCCGCACCGACGCCCGCGCCTGGTTCGCCACCGCGTCCACAGCCGCGCGCGAGTCCCGCGACGACGACCTCCTCGCGTGGACCCTCGCGCGCGAGGCGATGGTTCCGCTCAACTACGGTGCCCCCCGAGCCGCGGCCGCCCTCGCCGAGCAGGCCCGACGAGCCGCCGGGAACCGAGCCACCCCGGCGGCGACCCTGGCCGCAGCCGTCACCGCCCGCGCACACGCCCTGGCCCACCAACGCGAACAGGCCCGCCGGGCGGTCGCGGACGCCGACGCCCTGATGGAACGCCTCCCAGCCGGCGCCCGCGCGGACACGTGGCTGACCCACGGAAAACACCACGTGCACCTGTCCCACGCGCTCACCGCGCTCGGCGACACCCGCCGCGCCCGCGAAAGCCAACAACGCGGCCTGGAGCTGTCCGCACAGACCAGCACCATGACCCGCTCCCTGCTGACCCTCGACGCCGCCGCCTGCGACCACCACGACGGCGACACCGAACAGGCATGCCGCCGCGCCACCACCGTCCTTGTCGACCTCCCTGCCGCCTACCGCACCGGACTCGTCCACCACCGCGCCCTCGACCTGTACCGCTCCATCCCCGCCCGACACCACCCCGAGCCCGCGGTGCGCGAGCTGTACGACCTCCTGTCGGCTTGAACCCGGCAGAAGGCGGCGACGGCCAGGTCGAACAGCAGGTCCCGGCAGTCGAACGCCTGCTTTTGGTTCACCGCGTACAACGGCCCCACGCGGCGGGCGACTCAGTGCAGTTCCCCGTCAAGACCGCGCGTTGAAAATTCCACGCGCTGACCTTGAGTTATAGCTTGCGCTCGAGGGGCGCGGGCGCTGACCGCATGGGTGAGAATCGTGGAATGCAGACCACCAGCGTGCTCGCGAACGGCGATGAGATACGCGCCTATCTCAAGGACCAGGTGAACCTGATCCTTCGCCGTCCCGGTATGTACGGGGACGAAGTGGCGTTGCGGCTTGTGGTGGACCATCTGCTGTTCGCGCAGGGGCGACCCGACGCATGGATCGGACAGCAGCGCCATTGGGAGGAACGCGGGGCTTGGACCTCGCGGGGAATCGCGGGGGCCTTCAGCGACCTCTTGCCGAGGAACTGCCGTTCGGACTCCGTGGCCTCGGTCTACGCCGAGTTCGCGCACCGTCGTGGCTGGCTCCACCCCGACCGCGTCCTCACGACGGACGAGTACGACGTGCTGCGCGGCACGGCGCGCCGCTGGGCGTCGCGAGATCGCGTGTGGGCGGACGTCGTCACCGAGTTCGGCACCCCGTCCGTACTGTTCGGCGGGACCAACCCGCTGTACGGCAAGGCACTCGGCTACGTGAGCGCAGACCCCGGGGAACCCCCGGTGGTCTTCCATCTGTGGAACGGCAGCGCCCCGGGAACCGCGTCATCGTGGCCACCCGACCACACGGAACCCCTCCTGCTCGCGGTGCGCTGCGACGACGCCCCCTTTCGAGAGTCGTTCACCTTCACCCCCACCGGCCGGCGACTACGCCCCGGGACCACCGAACCGGTTCTCTGACCGCCGTCGAGTTTCGCGACACCGGTAGAAATCACCCTCGTATCACCGCCGTTGCGGGACCGCGGTGCCGGCGCGTCAAACGCAGATGGAACCGGGGTGCGTGGGCTGTGGGTTCGGCTGGCACCGGTGTCCACTGGGACGCTCGGTGGACGAGGGATGGCAGGCGCGGTCGAGGAGTGGTATGAGGTTCGTTGTGTGCCGCCGGCCGGTCGGCGGGCCAATATGCGAGGTCCCGGGATCTCGAGGGAGGCGGCCGGAACCACCGGAGAACGTGATCGCCGCTGCGGGGGGTCAGGTCGGGGGTGCCCCGTCCCGACGCAGGGGTCGTCCCAGGATGTGGTGTATGTCCTGTTCAATCACGTTCAGGAGTTCCGCGCCGAATACGCAGAGGGTGTGTTCCCAGGGGTGGCCGAAGGTGCCGAATCGCAGGTCCTGCGCGAGGAAGATGTGGTAGTCGCCATCGGGGTACAGGCCGAACGGCCAGCCCTCGCGCGAGCGCCCTTCGAGTACGCGCGGCAGGAACATGTCGGTCTCCGGGACGTCCGGGCGGAGACGGTAACAGGTGTGCTGCCAGTCCAGAATCCACAGCGCGACTCCCCCGGCTCGCAGCGGTCGGCGAGCCCGTCCTGGACGACGTCGACCAGGCGGTCGAGGTTCCGGTCGCCGGGGTCGTCGTGCAACGGGTCCAGGCTCGATGTGATCGACGACGAGGGCTCCGCAATCCCCGGGAACTCGTACACACTGGCCCTGAACGCGAACCGGGCATCGAAACGGTCCCAGACATCGGAGTATTCGCGATGGGACAGGTGGCGCAGGCGTTCGACGGTCACCAGACAAACCTATCGTCGCGTGGCTCGTCCGCCGGGTGGCGGCGTCCCGACCGGTCACCCGCCCGCATGGGACGGGTGGAAGGGGGTCCGGTCGCGTGGGCCGAAGCGCCCGTGCACGCTCATTTTTTGAGGAAATCCGGGTGCTATATGCGTGCCAGCGTTCGACCGCCGAGCCCCCGCGCGTCGACATCAATCCGGCGTTTTCGCACCCGTATCGATCACGGATTGATGATTCACGCACGTCGCGCGAGCGTCGTCTTTCGCTTTGTCGCCGACCTGGCGCATTAGTCGCACTTTCCAGCCCTTCGCGACGCTGGTCTCGTATTCGGTGCCGGCGCAGGTGCACGTGCATCGCGAGGATGCGGCGAATGTTTCGCGAAGTTGGGTTGTAGCGTTTCGGCTCGTTACAGCAGGAGCCCCGGGCGGCGGGTTGATCGCCGTCCCGGGGCACGCGTTCCGATCGGAGCATTGATGCGCGACCGTCGTCGGTCAACTCGACGAGGTCGTGAATCACCTGCGCGACCCCCACCCCGCGCACGTCCAGGCCGAGCCGTACCCCATCACCGCCGACCTCGCCGAGACCGCCTGCGCATCCTGAGGGACACCGGTCAACACCACCGTTTCCACAGCCCGCCGAACCTCTGTCACCTCGCGCCGCTACGTTCCCGCCATGGGCTACTGGGGCTACATCGTCGTCGCCAAAGGCGACCACACGCTCGCCGGGCATCCTGCCGTCACCGCGTTCGGCAACGGCGTCCTGGACGACTATCCCAGGGGCTCGTGGCGGGAGATCTGGATGCATTCCCGTCCCGGCGACGCCGCCGACATCACCGCCGTGGTCGCCGCGACCGGCGCCCCCGCGATGGCCTTCTACGTCATGGCCGAAGACTGCGCGATCGGCGAAGCCGCCACACCCTCCGGCCTGCGCTGGGACGGCGTATTCACCGAGGAATGCATCCTCAGCGACTACCCCGACGCACTCCCCACCGACTACCGGCGCGAACACGCCGTCGCCGGAGCCGTCGCCTGGGCCGCCGAAGCAGGCCTCACGGCCGATCCCGCCGGCATCGAGCACGCCTTCGCCAGAGGCTGGCTGCACCACCTCTACGACGCAGTGGGACTCCCCGGCGTCAGCTACCCCGATTGAGCTCACCCGTCTCGGAAAGCACTGCTTGCGGTACCGCTCGGCTCACTGGGGCGGGCCAACACCGGCCGCCCTCCAACCTCACGAGTTCCGCCCGGCAGAACGGTCGCCGCGGCACGCTGCGGATCGGCCGGGGTGTGGGCTCGTCGCGAGCATCAAGCGGGATGTCGCGCGCCGCACGGACCGATCGTCCCGGCAGCACCTCCCCCGCCACTGATGACGGCGTCCCCCACATCGCCTTCCTCCTTCGCCGGGTCACGCAGACGGTGCGGGCCGGCCGGGCGGGGTGTGGCGTGGCCCGTTGTCCGGTGCGGGCGGCCCGGCAGGTGGGCCCTGCGGGCGGGGCGGCGTCGCGCGTGCCCTCAGGACGCTGATCTCGTCGGTGATCGTCCGGGTCCGCGGATCGTGTACCCGGCGCCGTAAGCGGCCGTTCCCGGGTACAGGTCCAGCGCCAGATCGCGGAACACGGCCTCCTCGACGTAGTACATCGACCGGACGTGGGGTGTGCCGTCGCGCAGGCGCACGTCCAGACGCACCGTCCTGGCGTCCGAGCGCCGCCGAGCTGGCCGCGGCGTACGCGACCGACCCGATCCCGGCCGTCCGCGCGGGGGCTCTGATCGTCCTCACCCGCATCGACCTCGACCGACATGGCTGCACGGGGCGCCTCCGCGATGCGCTGGCGGACCCGGTCGCCGCGTACTGCCCGACGACGACATTTACGTGCCGCCCACCGAACTGCCCCTGGACACCCGGCTGCCCTCCGCGGCAACACGGATGCTCGCGTGAACGGACGACACCACACGGCAAGTCGACGAGAAGTACATCCTTCGCACCGCGAGCTCGGTCCGCGTCGGACTCGTGGGCTTCCCGCGGGGCGGTATCCGGATCCCTGGCACCGGAACCCGGCACCGCTGCGGCCGAGATGTTCGGGCGGCCCCGACGGGACACGTACATCCCACACTCGCCACATGAGCGCCCGCGGACTCGTCGGCAAGGAGCCGACGATGGCAACGGCCCCGGTGCGCGACGCCGACGCGGGAAGCATCCATCGGGCGAGGCCGTCCGATCGGCGTCCGACGTGGGATCTCCGACACGCCCGACGCGAGTCCGCCGGGGTACCCCGGTTCACCCCGGGGCGTCTCGGCACGGTCCCGGTTCGCCGTCGGCGACCGATGGGTTGATCCCGATGCCGGGGTTAGGGTGAGTGGCTCCTGCGACGGCCTGCCGATCCGAGGAGCCCGATCCGCCGTGTCCGACTCGTTCGTTCACCTGCATGTCCACACCGAATACTCGATGCTGGACGGAGCGGCGAAGAACGACAAGCTGTTCGCCGAGGTCGTCCGTCAGGGCATGCCGGCGGTGGCCATGAGCGACCACGGCAACATGTTCGGCGCCTACGAGTTCCAAGGCACGTCCAAGAAACACGGCATCAAGCCGATCATCGGCATCGAGGCGTATGTGGCGCCCGGTACGCGACATGCTCGCCGTCCCGAGTTCTGGGCGCCCGGTGGGCGCCGGACGGTGGTCGGCGCCGAGGGTGAGGGCGGCAAGGACGTCTCCGGCGGTGGTCGTTTCACTCACATGACGATGTGGGCGGAGAGCGCGCAGGGCCTGCGCAACCTGTTCCGGCTCTCCAGCCTGGCGTCGATCGAGGGCTTCTACATGAAGCCCCGGATGGACCGCGAGTTGATCGCCGAGCACCACGAGGGCATCATCGCCACCACCGGCTGCCCGTCCGGCGAGGTGCAGACCCGTCTGCGTCTGGGTCAGTACGACGAGGCGATCAAGGCGGCCTCGGCCTACCAGGACATCTTCGGCAAGGAGAACTACTTCCTCGAACTGATGGACCACGGCCTCGACATCGAGCGCACCGTCCGTCAGGACCTGCTGCGGATCGCCAAGGAGCTGAACATCCCGCTCCTGGCCACCAACGACTCGCACTACGTCACCGAGGACCAGGCCGACGCGCACGACTCGCTCCTGTGCGTGGGCGTGGGCAAGAACAAGGCCGACCCCAACCGGTTCAGGCTGGACGGGACGGGTTACTACATCAAGACTCCGAACGAGATGCGCTGGCTGTTCGCCGAGCTGCCGAAGTCGTGCGACAACACCCTCGCAATCGCCGAGCGCATCCAGCCCTACGACGAAGTCTTCGCGTACGTCGACCGGATGCCGCGGTTCGAGGTGCCCGACGGGGAGAGCCCGGCGAGTTGGTTGCGGAAGCGGTGCGAGGAGGGCCTGCGCCGGCGCTACGGCGACGATCCGGCGCCCGAGGTCCGCGCGCGTCTGGAGCACGAGCTCGCAGTCATCACCCCGCTGGGTTTCGACTCCTACTTCCTGGTGGTCGCCGACATCTGCCAATACGCCCGGGACAACGGCATCCCGCTGGGACCCGGTCGAGGTTCGGCACCGGGCGCGATCGTCGCCTATCTCACCGGCATCACCGAGTTGTGTCCGCTCAAGCACGACCTGCTGTTCGAGCGGTTCCTCAACCCCGAGCGGGTCAGCCCTCCCGACGTGGACCTCGACTTCGACGACCGTCGCCGCGACGAGATGGTGCGCTACGTCACCGAGAAGTACGGGTCCGCGTACACCGCGCAGGTCAACACCTTCGGCACGATCAAGGCCAAGGCCGCGATCAAGGACTCCAGCCGGATCCTGGGCTTCCCGTTCGCCACCGGCGACCGGATCACCAAGGCCTACCCGCCGGACATCATGGGCAAGTCGATGCCCCTGGCGGGCATGTTCGACAAGGACCACCCGCGCTACACCGAGGCCGGCGAGATCCGCGCGCTCTACGAGTCCGACCCCGAAGTGAAGATGGTGATCGACACCGCGCGCGGCATCGAGGGCCTGACCCGGGGCACCGGTGTACACGCCGCCGCGGTGATCCTGTCCTCCACGCCGCTGATCGACCTGATCCCGCTGCACCGGCGGGACAAGGACGGCGTGATCATCACCGGCTTCGACTACCCGTCGTGCGAATCGATGGGCCTGGTCAAGATGGACTTCCTGGGTCTGCGAAACCTGGGCATCATCGACCACGCCATCAAGATCATCAAGGCCAACCGGGGCATCGACGTCGACATCGAGAAGATCCCGCTCGACGACCCCCTCACCTACGAACTGCTCTCCCGCGGCGACACGTTGGGCGTGTTCCAACTCGACGGCGGCCCGATGCGCGCTCTGCTCAAACTGATGCGTCCCACCGAGTTCGCCGACATCTCCGCAGTCTCCGCGCTCTACCGCCCCGGCCCGATGGCGGCGAACGCACACGTCAACTACGCGCTCCGCAAAAACGGGGAACAGGAACCCGCACCCATCCACCCGGAGTTGAAGGAAGCCCTCGATCCGCTCCTCGGCGAGACATATCACCTTCTGGTGTACCAGGAGCAGATCATGGCCGTGGCACGGGAACTGGCCGGCTACAGCCTCGGCGGGGCGGACATCCTGCGCCGCGCAATGGGCAAGAAGAAGAAGGAGGTCCTGGAGGAGTCGTTCGCCCGCTTCCAGGCGGGCATGCGCGCCAATCGGTACTCCGACGACGCGATCCGGGCGCTGTGGGACGTCATGCTGCCGTTCAGCGGCTACGCGTTCAACAAGTCGCACTCCGCCGCGTACGGCCTGGTGTCGTACCAGACCGCCTACCTCAAGGCGAACTTCCCCGCCGAGTTCATGGCCGCGCTGCTCACCTCGGTGGGCGACGACAAGGACAAGATGGGGATGTACCTGGCCGACGCACGCTCGGCCGGCATCCGGGTGCTCTCCCCCGACGTCAACGAGTCGGTGGCCGACTTCACCGCCGTCGGGTCCGACGTACGGTTCGGCCTGCGGGCGATTCGCAACGTGGGCGACAACGTCATCAACGACATCGTCGACGCGCGCACGAGCAAGGGGAAGTTCAACTCCTTCGCCGACTTCCTGACCAAGATCGGCCTGCCCGCCTGCAACAAGCGCGCGGTCGAATCCCTGGTCAAGGCCGGGTCGTTCGACGCGCTCGGGCACACCCGCCGGGCCCTGGTCGATGTGCACGAGCAGGCGCTCGACGCGGTGGTCGGGCTGAAGAAGCAGGAGGCCGCCGGCCAGTACGACCTGTTCGGCGGCGGCGACGAGGCGGCGGACGAGCCGGCCGTCGGGCTCGACTTCACGCTCACCGACCAGGAGTGGCCGCGCAAGCTCAAGCTGGCCACCGAGCGCGAGATGCTCGGTCTGTACGTCTCCGCCCACCCGCTCGACGGCGCCGAGCACATCCTGTCCCGACACCGCGACACCTCGATCACCGAGCTGAAGAACTCCGGCCGGACCGAGGGCAACGTGCAACTCGCCGGGCTGATCACCGGCATCCAGCGCAAGGTGAACAAGAGCGGCTCGCCGTGGGCGATGATCAACCTCGCCGACCACGACGGCGAGATCGAGGTGCTGTTCTTCCCGCAGTCGTACACCCTCGTCGCGCACGCCCTCGAGGAGGACGTCGCGGTCAGCATCAAGGGTCGGCTCAACGAACGCGACGGCGCGCTCAGCGTGTTCGGCTCGGAGTTGGTCCCGCTCGACATCGGCTCGGCCGAACACGGCGGCAAGGCACCGGTATGCCTGCGGCTGCCCACCACCAAGGTCAACGAGAAGCTGGTGAAGGACATCAAGCGGGTGTTGTCCTCGCACCCCGGCGACAACCCGGTGCACCTGATCCTGGAGAGCGCGCGCATGCGCACCCGCTACAACCTGGACTTCCGGGTCAACCCCGAGGGCGGCCTGGCGGGCGAGATCAAGTCCATGCTCGGCGCGGGCGTCTGGACTATGTGACCGAGCCCCCAAACCGGTAGCGCACCGCAACGCCCCTTAGCCGCCGCGCGACGAAATCGGCTCAGGGGAGGACGTCGAGGTTGATGGGACGGCGAGGGATTCGAGGAACGTGCCGAGGGCGACGCGACGAGGGAGTCGGTCCAGGGCGGTGGACAGGTCCGCCCACCGTGCGGGGTCCGTGCCGCAGACCTCGATCAGCAAGGGGGCCGTCGTGTCGGCGGCGCCTTGCCCCAGGGCGTCGTCGACGGGCAGTCGCAACAGCAGTTCCGGCGTGCAGTGGCGGGACTGCCGCACGGCGTGCTGCACCGTGCGGAAGTGGTCGTCGTCGCCCACGCGGTCCAGCCACGACGCCAGGACCGCGGCGGGGTCGGGGTGCGCGTCGAGTTCGTCGTCGGTGAGCAGGCGCACGGTCGTGTCGTCGCCGGGCGCCTGCTCGCGGGCGACGGCGCGCAACCAGGCGGGCGCGGTGTCGGCGCATGCGAGGGCGCGTAGTTCGGCGGGGTGGAGGTGCTCCAGGACGGCGGCGACGGCGTCGCGCGGGGTGTTCGGGTTGGTCGCGAGGTGGGCGAGGGCGTCGACGCGCCGGCCCTGGTCCCAGCCCAGCTCCGGTCCCGGTCCGTAGCGGCCCTCCTCGGCGCGGACGACGACGGTGGGGCGGGGCAGGCGGGCGACGCGGTCGCACAACACCGCCAGGTCACGAGCGTTGTCACCGACTGCGGCGAGGTCGCGGGCGAGGCGGGGGACGGCGTCGTCGGTCAGGATCCGCGCGCTCGACAGGCGTCCTCGTCGCATGCACTCCGACACGGCGACGTGCACGTCATCGGCGGCGATTCCCCGGACACGCGGGTGTCGCCGCACGCGTTCGGCGATCTCACCCAGGCGCTCGCGCTGGGTCACCGACGGCCGGGGCAGGCGGGCCAGTTCGGGAAGGGTCAGCACGGGCAGGCATGCCTCGAGCAAGGCGTCGTCCAAGGCCTCGGTGTCGGCGTGCGCGAGCAGGACGTGCCGCACCGCCCGCCCCAGGTACGGGTGGGCGACCAGGTCCGGCCATCGGTCGGGACACCCTTGGAGCGCCCGCCACGCGGAACCGCCGAATGCCGCCTCACGCCAGGAACCCGGTCCCGTCGCCCGCGCCCAGTCCATGGGGCACGATGGCGCGCCGGGATCGGCCAGGGCCCGGGCGCACGGGCCCAGGGTTCGGTGCAGGATCGCGTCGAGCAGTTCGTCGGGCATCGGGCGCGCGGGTTCACCGGATCGGCGGCGGATGTCCCAGTACGACGCGACCGAGTCCAGGTCCCAATCGTTCAGGGCATCCAGGAGATTCGCGGCAACGCGTACGTGGCCGGCTCCGGCCACCGCCACGACCAGGGCCGGCCATACCCGATGGGCCGCGGTGATTATCGGCAGATCCTCCACGCCCAGTCGGCTCTCCCGGACGTGGTCCGCGACCGTCTCGCGGGTCACCGCGCGGATCAGGGCCGCGCGCAGCGCGGGTTCGCGCACCCGCGCGAACAGCACCGCAAGCGCCGCGCCCAACGCATCCCGACGCCATCGGTCGGTGTGTTCGGCACCGCGGGACGGCACCGTCAACGCCTCCACCACCGACGCGAAGGCCGCCTCCGGCAGGTCCTCACGGCACGCCAACACCCCCCACAGTCGATACGTGCGTGCGTTCACCACGGTGAAACCCCCAATCCTGCGGCCCGCCGACACCCGGGGCCGTTCCGGCCGGAACATAGCCCGAACGCACCGATCGTGGACGAGGAACAACGAACCGACCCCGCCCCGAGACCACCATGCCTACAATGCGCGCCCACCCTGGCATGGGTACACTCGGGCGCCCCGACAACGGCGGCAACGACTTTGACCCGGAGGGTCGTTCGGGATCAGTCGGCGTCCTCGTGGTCGTCGAGGTCGTCGGCGAAGTACGAGGCTCGCGTGGTGATGAGGCCCGGTTCGTGGATCGTCTAAGCGGTCGGAATTCCTTCAAACCCCGATCGCAACCGGCCACACTCCGTCCGGCCTTGTGGACGGCGTACCGGACCTGCCAGGTTCGGGGCATGATTGTGTCGTTCGTGTGCGAGGGGCGAGCCGGTTCGGTGGAGGCGACCGTCGAGCGGGTCGACGATTCCGCCGCGATCGGACAGACGGCCGAGGCCAGGGGCTTCCCCTGTCTGACCGCCCGCGTCGCCTACACCGGTCGCGGTTACGACGCCATGTTCGGCTGGGTCCAGTCGGTCCGTTCCACCGACGATGCCGCAGGCAGCGCCGTGTTCGCGATGGACCCCTTCGTTCTCTTCCCCGATTCCCGTTCGCCCTACTGCTATTTCGGCCTGGCCCCGACGCTGTTCGACTCCCCCGTAGCCCGGATGGCGGTTCGACAGGACCGGGAGGAATACCCGCTCCCGCAGACGAGACCGCCGGATGGGGACCGGGATCAATGATTTCGGTGGTGGCCTCGGCGAACGCGCCGGAACACCGGAACGCCGGCGGCGAGGAGTACGGCAATGGCCGCCGTCGCAGATCATGAAGCACCAGCTTCAGCACATCATGGACTTGGCGAAAGAGCTGCCGAAACTCACGATTCAAGTACTGCAGTCCAAGGCCGGGGAGCACGCTGGCATGGACGGACCGTTCTCGGTGATGGACCTGCCAGGCATGCCGCAGATTGCCTGCATCACGAGCCTGCCATCGACGCTGTACGTTGAGGACCCGGATGACGTAGAAACGCACGCCACGGCCTTCGATCACGTCCAGGCCGCAGCGTGGCCAGCTACAAGCCGTGTCCGGCCGCGGAGTAGGTCAAAGCGTGGATTCTGGGGCGGGCATCCTGAAGCATGCCCCTGCCCGGCCAGCCGCTCCAGGTGTCACCTGCGGTACCGGTGATGACTTCAGGTTGTGGAATCCTTGCCTGCCGTGATTGACGCCCGCGCGTGTCGCCCGGACGTTGCGAGGGACCACGCTTGCGCCCGATGCAGACCGTAACAAGAACCCGCCGCGACAGCGCGCTCGTCCCAGGCCGGGGGCGCTCAGGGAGGCATCTCATGGGAGACCACGCAGGTGACAAAGCTCCTCTCAAGCCGCTGAAGCCGGGCCAGACCCCGCCCGCGCCGAGCGACCCGACAAGCGCCCCGACGGCAGCTCACACCCGGGCCGGCCAGCGCCGCAAGGACGACAAGTGACCCTCGCGCGCGTCCTCGCGAACGCAGACGGCATCCCTCCCGGCTGGCAGCCCGCCCAGACGGGATACCCCGACGTCGTCGTCATCACCGGCGACGGCACCCAGGGCCACCCCGCCGGCCGCAGCCGTGCTCACCACCCCACCCGCGTGGCTCGAACAGACCCGCCCCGGTGGCCTGATCGTCATACCCTGGCGCCTACTACACCGGCTCCGACTGGACCACCGTCCTCACCGTCCACGTCCACCCCCGACTGCATCCCCGCGCGCCTAAACGACACCGACGGCAGCGTCAACCTGTGGCTGTACGGCGCGGACACCGGCGACGGCGAGTCCATCGCGGTCGCCGCTTTCGGCGACGGCTACGAACCCCAGGCACTCCAGGCCGGGCCCCGGGATCTGTGGACCGAGGTCCAGACCGCCTACCACCGGTGGGAGACGGCCGGGAAGCCGGACGCGGACCGCTTCGGGCTCACGGTCAACGTGGACAAGGACGGCGGGCTCGAGCAACGTCCCTGGTACGGGACTCCGGCACGCGAAATCGCGTTGCCGAAGTAGGCCACACGCAACGGCGTCGTTGGTGTGACGGGCCCGCCGACCCGAAGCCGGGCTGCTGCGCGGACACCGACGAGCAGGCGGCCGAAAAGGCATCTGCTCGTCGTCGTTCGTACCCCTCGGCGGCAGATCCGCGCGTTCGGACCCGGCGCGTCGGACGGCGTGGGTAGGCTGCGAAACGGCCGGGATCGGCCCCAGGCCCCTGGCCGTGGTGCCCGCTTCAGCGGGAATGAGCGCGGAATTCCGCGCGCCGACGAGCAGTTCGCGGCTACGCCGTCGATTCGCGCTCGGCCAGGGCGCCCCTGCCGTCATCCGGTGAGCGCCGTTTCCCGTACTCGCATCGAAGGCGACGAACTCATGAACGACAAGCACGTCGAGGCAGCAGATCTGCTCCTGCTTCTGTGTGGCGCGCAACCGCACCCGGAGTTGACGCCGGCTCGCCGCGTGCGCTGGGCGGCCCGCATCGGCTCTGTGTGGCTCTCTCACGAAGCCCGTGTCACGGAGGGCCTTCCGCCGCTGGAGTCGGCCGAGGACCTCTTGGTTCTCGGCGAATTCGTGGACGCGACGACAGCCTTCCGCAGGTTGTACCGCTCCGCATGGGGATACGAGGAGTGGAAGCAAGCCACGCCGGTGGCGCTGAGAACCGCGCGGGCCATCCGCACCCGGCGCCCGGACCTGCGGGGCCTCGCCAACGGGGTGCACGCGTTGTGCAACGGACCCACTTTCCCGGCCCACGGCACGTTCGTCTCGGCGGTCACCCGGGCCGCCGTCCATGGTCGTCGGTACGAGGACACGGTGGCCGAGTTGACTCTCGCGCGACTGTGCTTTCGGGCCGATCCCGCCGTGGCGCTCGACTACGCCCGCAACCGCCCCTCGAAGCGGTGGGTCGCCCTGGTGGCGCGGGCCTCGGAGTCAGCGCCCACACGTCCTCAACCAGCACTAGTGCTGTCCTGACGAGTACATGTGAACATCTGTCTCATGCGATGCCTCCAGTCATTATGAAGAAATGTGTACTCCAGGGGACAGTTTAGGCTAGGGTGGTGGTCATGACGGACACACCACCGCAGCCGGTGACGCCGGACCTTCCCCACTTCTACGACTCCAAGGAAGGGGCCGACGATGCCCTCCTGGAGTTCGCACGCCGCAGGATGGCTCTGGACGAGGAGGAGAGGCCCCTCCTTCTGGGGGCCTTGGCCGCCGGCGTGAGCGCGGCCCGGATCAACCGGATCACCGGTAGGTCCCGCAACACCCTCCACGAATGGAAGAGGGCCGCCCCGAAGGCGGGGCCGATCGAGGAGGGGGCGAAGCAACGACTGTTGCGGGGCGTGGAGAACCCGCCGCTCCTGGGTTGGTTCCGCACGCTCCAGGCCCGACGCGTCGACGCGTCACCCCCGAAGCGCGTGCCTTTCACCGACCCCGACCAGGTTCGCGCCTACGTCGACGCCTACGTCCGGCAGCGGACGCTGACGTACACGGCGGAACTCGTCGTCGTCAAACGGCGCCTGGTGGTCAAGTACGAACTCGACCGCGACCCGCGCCCCGGAGTCGTGTGGGATCCGCCGCCGTCGTTCACCGCCGTCCAGGGACGCCTGGGCCTGGACTGGGACCGCGAGGACGGGTTGTCGGAGCAGGATCAGGAACTCCACGGGGCTGCTCTGAAGGCCCATCAGGCGGCCGAGGACGCGTACTTCGAGCCGTATCCGCGTCTTCGCCCCACGGTGGACCATCTCCAGACCGACGTGTGGCTCCAGCGGCGTGCGGCCGAGTACCGGCGCGACGAGGGGCCGCTTCGCGATTACAGCGATTTCGACGAGGACTTCCCGGGGGAGCCCGAACCGGAGAACAGGGATGCCGCCGGGGCCGGGTACGCCGACGGCCACGCGGACACCCGCGCGCGCCTGGCCGAAGACCTGGAGAGGCTGCGCCTGGGCGAGTTGCCGGACGATGCGCCGGTCGACGTGATCGCCGCGGACGTCGACAGGATCAAACAGGGCTTGACGCCCCGGGACGACGTCACGAGCCCCGGCTACTTCCGCCTCGCCCCGGAATCCACCGACGTGGAAGACGAGGAGCCGTGGTGAACCCCCCGACAGGCCCGGCCGATTCGTCCCCCGGCCGGTACCCCATGCAGGATCTGACGGCGTGGCGTGATCGGCTGGCCGCAGGCGTCGTTCCCACCGTGCGCAGGCACGTTGCCGCGCCCGTCGTGCCCGTCATCAACGGTGCCCTGCTGTCCACCATCGACCTGCGCCGTCAGGCGATCCTCAAGGAGAACTGCGTACGCGCCGGAACCGATTTCGGCACGGACCGGAACACCGGGCCGCTCGGCCTGCTCATCGTCACCGTGCGGTTCGCCATGCACCTGGCCGCGCTCATGGTCCGACACGACCTCGCCGACCCGATGGCGTTCACCCCCGACGGGTGGCGTCCGGTGTCCGACATCATCGCCGAACGGGCCACGGGCTACCGGCACCGCGACGGCAACTGCCGCTCGCGGTACACCCTCGAACTCGCCGGCCTTCTCAAGCCGTCCACCTTCGATCACGTGCCCCCGGTGATGGATCCCGTGTTCACGAGCCTGCGGTCCATGTCCAACAGCACCGACGATCGATGGTGCCCCGAGAGCCGGCTGATCACGGCGGTCACCACGGCGCACACACGCCTTCACCGGGGCGATCCCGAACTCGTGCGTCAGGCGCGAGACCTGGTGATCGCCCCTCTCCCTCACCGCGCATGGAGTACGGCATGACCCTGCCGAGCATTCGCCGGTCCCACCAGGACCCGCCCGAACCCGCCACCACCGACCCGCTGAGGATCCTCGCCGTCCACGGCCTCCACGAATTCCGCCGCCACGACCACACCGAGGCGATCCGCGGCACGTACGTGACCCTGCGCCAGTACGACGAGATCGCCGCCGCGGTGTTCCTGCCCGGCGTCAACGAACGCGATCCGCAGGTCACCGACGCGATCGACCGCATCGACCGATGGCACAGCGTGCTGTTCGACCTCCTGTCCCTCAACGGCATCCCCACCACCCTGGCCCGACTCGAACAGGCCGCCACGGAACACGACCTCGACAACGAGCCGGCCGCCGCCCGCGAAGCCCGCGCGCGGATCGCCGACGTGACCGCCCGGCGCGCGGCCCTGCGCGAGTCGATCGCCGTGTGGGCCGCCGCGTTCGGCGACCCGAGCGAACTCGACGGCGTCCTGTACGGGTTCGGCCCGCACGGGCCCTACCTCGACGCCGCCGAAGACCTCCGCGCGACCCTGGCCGCCTCCTCGGCCTGACCGAACCCTGCCGCCCCGAACCCTTGGAGACGAGATGACCACGCCCACCGCAACCACCGACGAAGAACGGCTCCGGCAGTTCAGCGATTTCCTGCACGGCCGATGGACGCCGAAATCCCTACCGAAATACGCCGTGAAAGACACCGCCGATTTTCTGCTCGTCACGACATCCATGGACCCCGGAACCGCGTCGCGCGACGACACACGACTCGCCCTGTGGAACCTGGCCTGGCGCACGAACACGAGGGGCTGGGGCTTCGCCTTCGTACCCGCGCGCATCGCCGCCCGATGGGTCGCCCTGACCCTCCGTGAGGAATACGAGGACCCCTTCGACCTCACCCAAGCCAAGTACGACGTGCGAGGACACGCACCTGTCGGCGACGGCACCCTGGCCGATCTGGTCGAGCACACCGCGAACGCCTTCTGGGCCCCCGACGCCGAAACCGGAGACAGCGGCGACGACCAGGCGGGCATCCTCTCCCGGCGCCTGCGCCGCGCGGTCGACGCCGACCGCAGGGTGCGCGACGGACACCTCCGCGAGAGCCTGAACTGCCTGAGCCTCCTTTCCCTCCAGGACCCCGACAACACCCTGCGCATTGCCGCCCGCGTGTCCCGCGCCGTGCGTCTGGCCGCCTGCACGGAACCCGGTTCACCGGAGGAGAGCCGCCTCGCACGCGCGCGCGATGGCATCCTCGGCCTCGATTCCCGGGACAGGCAGGCACGATGAACCGCCCACACCCCGACGCCGACACCCGGCACGGCGCGGACCTCCGACACTGGATCACCGATATCGCGGACATCCCCCGCATCACCCCCGAAGCCGCCGACGCGTTCCGGGCCCTGTTCCACGGCGTCCTGCTCACGGGACCCGACCCGAAGGTGCAGGCCGTACTCCACGACCGGGTTCGAACCGTCAGCCGATACCTGGGCGGCCGACACCGCGAATCCGTGGGAATGGTCTCCATCGGTTCCGGCATCGCACTGCACCTCGCCGCGCTCCTCCTGCGCCGGCACCACGACGACCCCTGCGGGCTGAAGGGCGAGGGCAGCATCGCGGACCTCGTCCACGACACCGCCCACGCCTACGACCACCTCGTCCAGGACGGGGCCGGTCACGCCATGAGGCTCTACCGCGCCATCGACGGATACCGGGAAACGGACTGGGACCCCCCGGTGCTCCGAACCCTGATGCGCCGGCTGGCCGCGTTGCACCTGCGGCCGGGGAACTGGGCGCCCGAAGGTCACGTCGTCCAAGCCGTCCTTGCCGCCCACGCCCACACGCAGCGAGCCTCGCGGGACGTGCCTGCGGACTGGAGCCTGCTCACCGAGGCCCGCGACACGGCCCTGGACCTGCCCGGACACCGCCGCTCGAAGGAACCCGCGACGCGATGAGCACACCACAGGCCCCCACGAACGACCCCGTCCACGCCATCCTCCCCGGCGAGGACGAATACGGCGGGGACATGGCGCGCGACATCGCAGCCATCCGTACCGTCCTGACGGCGGACGGCCCCCACGGGGGCATCAGCACTCTCGCCCGAGACAACGCCGCGTGGTTCCTCCTGGAATGCGCGCGACCGCTCACCGAGAACCGGCGCGTCACGTTCTACCGCCGGCTGCTGGCCGAGGCCGACCGCGTCGGGGATCCGCCCGCGCGGACGGCCGACGGAACCGTCCGGGTCGCCGCGCGCATCGCCGCACGCTGGACCGCCCGGGTCCTGCGGCGGTCGGGATCGTCGGTACTTCCCGGCCTGCTCGACGAGACCGCCGACAACTGGTGGGGCAACCCTCACGTCGGATCCAGAACCGCTGACGTCACACGCCTTCGCCGGGCCATGGTCGTGGACGCCCCCGACGACCCGGCGCTGCGCAGGATCGTCGACGACATGATCAGAAAAGGGACGAACGGAATCCAGCGGCGTTCCCTCGCCGCGGAGGGCTACATGCTGCGTTCCGCCGCGACAGCGGTCGTCCACGCCGGATACGCCCGCCGCCATCTCGGCTACGTCACGTCGGCGGTGCTGTCCCCGAAAGCCGCAGGATCGAGTTCGTCGGCGACCGTCGCCAACGCCGACGAAGGCACACCCCGGCCTTCCACGGCGCGCCAGTAGTGCCGCCGCCACTTGCGCCGCACATGACGGGCCCGGTCGTCCCCGCCCGGGGACTCGAACCCGGTGTACAGCTCCGTCAGGTCGTCCACCAGACGCAGGAAGTCGATCGGCGCCGCCGCGGCTTCCGCCACACGCGCGGTGCGATACAGCGCGCGGGTGAAATCACCCTCGTGCCGGGCTTCGAGAACGCGGCCCAAGCCCTCGTGCCCTGCGCCGCGCCGCACCGACAGCCCCATCGTGGTCCCCCAGGTGATCCGCGATTCGGCGGACCCCTCCCGGACGGACGCTCGCGGGTGCAGGCCGTAGATGCGCGCCGTCGCGGCCCACGCCCTCTCGTCCGCAACGCTCAAACGGCCCGTCGGCCACAGCACCGCCAGGATTTCGGCCTCCCGCTCGGGCTCCGCCACCTGCGACACCGCCAAGCGCCGCAACTCCCGGCGCGCAGCGCTGAGAGCCCGCATGTCGAGCCGTGACACCCGCAGGCGTTGCAGCTCCTCGCGGGGGCTCCGAAGTCCTCCGAAGGCAGTGGCGTCCACGGTCGGGTCGTTGCCGTGCATTGCGTGCAGCTTGAGCACGAAAAACATACGGCGGCGGACACCCACCGGTACGGACTCGGCCGTGATCGCATTCATGAGCGCCATCGTGGCAGAGGATCACCCCGCCGCGTGCGTGGTTCGACCCCCGGCCCCGGACTCGTCGGAAGTGGTCCGGCAGCGGGACGACCTCCCCTAGAATCGTCCGCATCGTGGCGAAAGGCCATAGCCATGCTGGGTGTTCGATCACCGTACGATCCGGGATTCCCGGCGCGAGCCCGCGCAATCGGAGGCGATTTCCGGCGCAGCGACCGCCTGTGGCTCTTCGACCCCCGCCGGATCGACGAAGTCCGCGCGTTGCTCATGGAGTTCTACGGCACCGACGGCGAGCGCAGCGACGTTCTGATCACCGCGGAACTGGACGTCTCCCGTTTCGGACACACGAAGGGGCACAACGAAGTGTGGTTCGCCAGACGCCGCATCGCCTGGCGTCCGGGACGCGACGAGCGGGTGCGGTTCCACTACGACGTGTCCCTCGTCTCGGGCGGGTTCGCCTCGCAGGGCGGCACCGTCAAATACCCCGCGCTGAGCCCCCTGCCGGGCACCGTCCTCAAGATCAGGGACATCCCCCGCACACTCCTGAAGGAGGAGGAACGCGTGGGGTGGTGGAAACCGGCCGGCACCTCGGGCGCCCCGGCCCACACGGCATAGGCCGCCTCCTCTTTCTCGGCCGCGACCCCGCAGGCCGACACCCCCGAAACCCCACATCGACAGGAGCCCGGTCCATGAAACCGACCATCGTCCACAAGCTCGTCGTCGGCAATGCCCTGATGGCCGGATCGATGATGGTGATCGTCCTCGCCGTGCTGGACGCGGACCCGGTCAACTGCGCGTCGGGCGGCATCCTCATGTCGGTCTTGTCCTACCTGATCATCAGGGGCATCAGCGGCTGGTCGAAGACCGCCGCTCCCCGCACGTAGCCGAACGCTCGAACACCTCGTCGGGCGGGCCCGCAGACCGGTAGGGCCCGCCCCGTACGACAGCACAACGCGTTGGTGCCGTCTCCGTGCGCCGAAGCCGCTCCAAGCGCCTGGGTGACGAACATCCTCCCGGGCGTCCACACAGAACGCCACCGGCAGCACGTCGTGGCAGGAACCTGCGGTACCCGGCCGCGCAGGGAACTTCATGAGCGTCTTTTGCACCTCCGCTGCGGCATGCGACTAAGGTTGCGGGCAGCGGGGCGGTACATACCCGCACGGCGGCCCTCACCGGGCCGATGGATCGCAGGAGCACAACGCGGTGGCGCCGCCCGACAGAGCCGGGCGGCGAGGATCCCGAACAGCAGTGGCCCGTACAGGGCCGACATCAATCTGCCTGCGAGGAGTCTCCCGTGCCCAGTCCCACCATGCCGGACCCGGCCTCGTCCCGTGCCGCCGCCGTCGCAGCCCTTCCCCCAGGTGCCTGCCGCCACCTGACCGAGGTCACCGAAGCCGACATCCGTCCCACCCCACAGGACCCGTGGACACACGTCGCCCTCCCCTCGACCGATCCACGGTCCCGCATCCTGAGCGGCCTGATGACGCAGGAAGTCCTCGATCGGCCGGATCGGCTCAACCCCGGCTCGGTCCGTACGTCCTGGCAGCACTTGACGCCCTGCCCGGTGTGCGACCTGCACGCCGCCCCCGGGCCCCGGGTCTACGGCCTGTTCCTCGAAGACCACCAGGCCGTCGAATTCCTCGATGACCACCACGCAGACCGCGCCCACCACTTCGGCCGCATCCAAATGTTCGCCAACGCCGCGCACGCCCAGGAGCAAGCCGAGCTGTACGCCGACGCCTACAACCGACACAACGCGCACGGCGACCGACGCGGAGTCCTGCGCTACACCCCGATCGCCCCCATCGTCGTCCCCGCCGACCCGGCCGAGATCCCCGGCCGGCGAAACCGCAGCGTGGGCCCCGACGCGGAACTGTGGCTGTGGGATCGCCCGCCCACCGGAGCGGTCCACACCTGGCGACCGGACCGCGTCCTCTATTTCGACCGGGGAACGGTCGTCGAACTCACCGCACAGGCCGCCGCGGACCGCCGCCCCCGACCGGCACCCCCGGAAACCCCCTACACACCCTGGCAGACGGTTCGGGACGGCAACCTCGAACTGACCTGGTACGCCGCCGACCCGCCCCTGCTGGTGTCCGTCCGCGACCACACCAGCCGCGAGCCCGCCGTACGCGTTACGACCGCCAGCACCACTCCCCTGCCCGACAGCGAGCGCGGTTTGATCGTCTTCGGCAGCCACCTCGGCAACCGGCCGCCGCTGTCCCGCATCACAGAACTCGCCCCCGCCTACGCCCCCCTCGCCCCCGAACCCGCACCACACACACAGCGCTCCCGGTCCCGAACCTGACGTTCGACCCGCAGCACCCGACCTGGCCCGATGCTCATATCGCTACGGCGAGGCCCCATTTCGGGCGCAGGCGCCATACTGGGACCGCTTCCCGGCTCTCCGCTCCGGCGGCTTCATTCGCGGTCTGTTCGTGACCGCCGAGCCATGGAGACACACGTGTCCATCCCCACCGGCGGGCCGCGCCCGCGCACGCCCCACGACGCCGTCCTCGACGCCTGCCGGGAGGTCCCCGCACGGATCGCACGCCGCGAACGCAAACTCGCGGAACTCCGCGCCGACGAGACCCGATCGAGGGGCGCCCACCTGCTGCTGCTCCACGTCGCGGCTGGCGCCCGCCTGGCCCCGGACATCGACGAGACCCCCGAGGAGGTCACCCGCCTGCTCGACGCGGGCCGCGAGGAACTGCGCGTCCGGCACGGCTGGTCGTTCTACGGCCCGCAGCACCTGTCCTGCCTGTCCTCGACGTTGCCCCAGCGACTGGCGGAACTCGGGACGGCCGAGCCCGACAAGCCCGAGTCGCCGCGCCCGTTCGTCCTGCCCCCGCACCGGGACACCGCCGAGTGGTGGTGGCGGTGGACGCAATTCCTCGTCGACGCCTACATCCATGCGACCCGGGACCGCGAAGACTACGGTCTGGCGACCGTCGACGCGGAGTCCAGGTCTCGGGTGAGACCCGCGTGGTCAGGTGCTGTTCGTGGCTGTACTCCTCCCGGACCCGGGCTAGTTCCCGGCACGCGGGGAGAACTCTCGGGTACCGCTCCGCACACGACAGCGCGGCGGCCGACAGCCTGGTCAGCCGCGCGCCGGCCTGCTCGGGGCGGGGTTACACGGACAACTTCGACGTCCTGCTGCTGCCGGACCTCGACGTGGACGTCCTGACCGCGCCCAACATCGAACGTATCGCCGTGGACAGAGGCGCGGACGGGTTCGACGACACCTTCCGCCGCCGCTTCGAGGACGCGACCGAGCCCGACCGGGCCCCGGCACTCGCCATCGACGCCGGGCGGCGACCCCACCCGCCAGCGGGAGAGGCACAGCTGTATCCGACGCTGATCACCGATCCCGACGAACGCGCTCCGCTCCTGGACGGGTCGAGGGCCTGCGCTCGGTACCGCTCTCGGCGCTCCCTTGGCCCCACGACCCGTTCAAATGCGCCCATGCGGATCGCGTGAAAACACTCGTGGAGCAGTATCCGGACACTGACGGAGCCGACCGGGCCGCCCACGCCCACGCTCTCTCGACCTGGGGCCCGGACGACTTCCGCGCGTGCGACTACCACCGGGGCAACTGGGCGGTGATCGCCCGCGCCGCCGAACGCGCCCTCGCCGCAGGCGGTGACTCCGCCGACATGGCCGACCGGGCCGAGCACAATCCCGAATTCGACGAGCACGACCGCAAGTACGCCGTGTCGCTGTTCTACGACCCGATGACCTGGAGCGACGGTGACGAGGCCCTGGTGAACGGCCAGCACCGCCTGTGCGCCCTGCGCGCCGCGGGCGTCGTGTCCTGCCCCGTCGATGGGCGGCATCTGCCCGAAACCGTGCACGAGGTCACCACGGCCACACCATCGGCGCAGGCCCGCCCCCATGCCGCCGGGTTCTGGCCACGGTACGTCCGCGGGCTCGGCCGCTCCCCCTGACCGCGGCTCGGGCCATGCGCAGCGCCCGCGTACGCCGCCGTCTCCGAGATCTGGGATGGGCCGACTACTTCGTGACATCACAGGGCGCGCGGCGCCGTGGAAGCCGATGTCGTGTGGGTGGCCACGCTGCGTCCGCGCCGGCATCCGTTGTCGGAGGCCCGACGTAGCTTCGCCCCGTGATTTACGCACTGACGCGTTTGCTGCGCACCGAGAACGACTGGTCGGACTGGCTGTGTTTGCTCGCCGAACTGGACCCTGAACCGCTGCGGTCGGCCTTGCGGCTGCCGCAGGGTGCGATCACTCTCGAGCGAGAGGTCGTTGTCGCAGCAGGCAAAGGAGCCCGCGCCGGCCGGGTCGATCTCATCGTCTACCTGGACGGTATCGAAGTCTCCATGATGGAGGTGAAACTCGGCGCGGGCGCACATGGCGACCAATTCGCAGTTTACGATGCCTGGGCCGATGCAAAGGAACTCCCAGTGTCAGCCCGCCACTTGGTGGGGCCCAGCCTTGACCCCATCCCGAACGAGCCGACCCACTGGTCGCGCCGGCTCACCATCCCCGCTCTCGTCGCTGCTTGGACGCAGTCGCCGGACGAGGTCGCCCGACGCTTGTCCGCCTTGGCACTTCAGCAGTTCACCCAGCTCGAGGCCGAGGCAGCGGGACCGGCAAACGCGGTCTCCACCGCGTTGAGCGATGCCCTGCGTCTGCGGCGACTGGCGAGCAGGTCGCAGGCCACCGCCCCGCCCGGCACAGTCTTCGAACCGACGCAGCGCTCCGGCGTGGGAGGCGCGAACATCTGCGCCTGGCGAGAGACGGCGGACGGATGGGTCGTCGCCGAAATTCAGCGCCTCAACCCAAGGAGCCCGAACAGCGGCATCGGCACGCCCTTCGAGATCCGCATCATGGTCGGAATCCCGGACGGGACGCCGGATGCCGACGGGGAACTCGCGGACCGGCATCGAGAGTGGCTGGCCCGACGCAGCTTCGTACGGTGGGCCGGCGCGACCGTCCCGGCGATGGTCGTGGCGCCGGACGACGACGGATTCAAGCCGACGAAGCCCAGAAGCGGCAGGGGCCACCCTCGGTACTACGGTTACAAGGGGTGTGGCCAGGGCAGCTCCGTGCGGCTCCGGGGCAGCGCCGACCTGAACGACATGGTGAGCGTCTTCTCCAGCGCGTTGGGATACCTCGCCACCTACCCCGAGCAGTAGACCAAGGTCGCGGCGCGGGCCTCGGCAGCGGGCCGTCTCCATCCTCGGCCGAGAATCCATCAGCCCAGCGAAGCAGACACCTGTCCCCTTTTCGAGCCCTGCCGAAGTCGCGGCCGCCGACATGCGCCGCTAAATGCCGGGCCCCTGAAAAGCACCGGGACGAGCCCGCGAGCCGTGGACAGGCGCCACATGCCCGTGCCGGCAGATCATCTATTCGAACCGCAGCGGCGTGATGAACGGCCGGATGCGCTGGGTCGCCGCGCGGAGGGCCGCGGTGCCTTGTCCGGGGCATCCGGGGCGATGGCGCGAGCGTTTGTCCACCGAGGCGACCGGTATGGCGTGGGCCGGGAACCGGGACCGGCCGGGCCTCGGTGGGGTGGCGCCCCGGTGCGATGCTTGGGCACCGAAGCTCGCCGGCGGGATGTCGCGCCCGCCCGCCGTCCGCGGGCCGAGTGCGGTGAAGGCTTCGCACCGCAGCGATGGCGGAGTCCGCGCTGCCATGCCGTCAGGCGGCGGGGGTCGGCCCTTCTCGATCGGTGTCGCTTCGGTGGGAAGCCGTGTCCTCGCCGGTGCCGGGCGCGCAGGTCACCCACGTGTCCGCGCGAGTGCCCATGGAGGTGCGGGTGACGATGCCTGTGCGCGGTGGAAGGTAGGTGGCGCAGTCGGCGTTCGCGCAGGCGGCGCCGAACCTGTTCGTGGTGCTCACGGATCGCTCCTGTCGTCGGCGTTCGGTGCATCTTCGGAATCGGAAGGGGTGCGCGGCTCCTGCAGCTTCCGGGCCCCTGCCGCTTGTGCCTTTGGCGGTGGGGCCCGGTCTGCTCCACGAGGCGTGTGGTTTCACAGGTCGTGGTCGTTGTCGAAGGCGTCGACGGTGCGGCGGTGTTCGGGGTGGTTCTTGTCCATCTGGATGCCGAGGTGGATGGGGGCGGGGTAGCGGGTGCGGTGGTTCCAGTGGAGTGCGTGGTCGCACAGGCGTGCCGCGGCGAGGGCGTATGGGACGGGTGTGGCGGAGGTGGGGTGGTGCAGGACGGTGATCTCCGTGGTGGTGTGGCTGTACCAGGTTTCGGCCTGTTCCCGCGCGTCGGTGCTCGCCCATCGGCTGTAGTGCTCTCCCGCGCGGGCGTATCGGGAGCCGCCCGTGTACTGGTGGGGCAGGTTGCACAGGACGAACGTGTTGTCGGTGTGTTCCATCCGGAACAGGCCGGTCGCCAGCTTGCCTTCGGTCAGGTCCGCTTCGCCGTCGACGTGGACGAGGCGTTCGACGAGGGCGGGTGAGGCGAGGTCGTCGCTGCCGGAGGTGACGCGGACGACGGCTCGGGGGCGCTGGTCGGCGGGGAGGGTGAAGCCGGGCAGGGCGGGTCGGTCGTCGACCAGTCCGTCGGTGTCGGGGTTCTTGCCGAGATGTCGGTTGGCCATGAGCGGCCAGATGCTCCGCGTCTGTTCCCCCGATGCGTGGACCACGTAGCCGGTGGCCGTGCCCGCGTGCGCGCCCAGGACGTACAGGGCCTGGTCGATCAGTCGGGGCAGGTGGTCGTCGCGTCGTCGGCCCTCGGGCAGCGGTCGGGCGCGGAAGGCGCTGTTGGCGGTGGCGTAGTCGAGCCAGGTGCCTCCGGTGCGGTGTTCGTCGGGGAGGTAGGCCAGGGTGCGCCACTGGCCGTCGTGGGGGACGAGGGCGACGAGGGTCCACATGAGTTTGGGTTCGTCGGTGATGCGCCCGCGGCGTGCGCCGAGTTGCTGGCGCATGTGCAGGCCGACGTGGACGAGGGGTTCCTTGATGCCGTGGGGGCCGAAGCCGAGGGCTTTGGTCAGGCGGGGGTGGACGAGTCCTGCCGCGCGGTTCAGGTCGGCGACGGCCATGTGGCCGCGGTGGTCCGATTCCAGTTCCTGTGCCAGGCGCTCGAGGTCGGTGGTGGCCTCGCGGTTCTTCTTCCTGGGGTTGGGGCGAGGTTCGCGCTTGGGGAGGGTGAGGAACTGGGCGAGGACGCCGTGGCGGGCGAGGAGTGCGTTGACGCGGTGTTTGGCGTCGAGGGTGTCGGGGTCCTGGACGGTGGAGTCGGGGAGTTTGGACAGTCGGCGTCGGCGGGCCCATTCCTTGGCGTCGTATTCGGTTTCGCACAGCGCGAGGACGCGGGTGCCGTCGGGGGCGTCCAGACCCTCGAGTGCGCCGGCGAGGGCGGGGCGCCGGTCGTGGTGGTCGCCGTGGGCGAGGAGTTCGGGGGCCGGCTGCAGCAGTACCTCGACGTGGTCGGTGACGGCGGTGAGCCGGGTGTCGGGGATGCCTTCGGCGGCGAGGTCGGGGCGGTTGAAGTGGTAGGCGAGCAGGCGTTGCATGCGTGTGCGCATGCTCTGGGTCCGGTAGAGGGCGAGGATGCGCAGGCGCCGGCATCCCGCCGCGGCCAGGATCAGGTCGAAGTCGTCGTCGTCCAGCAGGACGGTGTCGCGTCCGGCGTCGGTGGAGCGTCCGTAACCGAAGTGGCGCCCGGCGATCTCCCGCGTCCGCAACAGGGGTTGCCCCAGTGCGCAGGACACGTGGCGGGCGAGTTCGCGGCGGGTGAACATGCCGATGCCCTTGCCGAACGGATAGTTCGTCGAGTTGGGGACGAGTGCGCGGAGGTTTCCGGGCGGTCCGCTCAGGTCGAGGGCGTCGAGCGGAAGGAAGCCGTCCCCGTCGGCGCTTCGCGGGAAGACCCCTTCGCCCTTCATGCGAGTCCAGGCGTCCAGGGCCAGGCGTGTGGTGTGGTCGAGATGGGTGTTCCTGCCCTTGCCGCCCAGGGACAGGTTGAGGAGCGGGCCCGCGGGGTCGCGAGGAGCGAACCAGGCGGTACGCGCGTTCCGCAGCGTGTTGCTCAGCCTGGACACACGGGGGTGGACGACGATCACCGGGCCCGGAAGGCCGGGATGGGACTTGGCGGCGACTTCCAGGCGCAGGGCGGCGTAGCGGACCACGTATTTCCATGCCTCGTCGTCGGGTACCCTGCCGCCGGTGTCGGGTGCGCTTTCGCCGTGGGCGGCGCTCCAGGTGTTGGACCACAGCAGGTCGTTGTCCCAGACCTGGAGGGAGTTCTCCAGATCCGGACGCAGGGTCACGGTCCTGCCGTCGATGTCCCACGGCTTCGCGGCAAGGCGCCGGACGGCGGCCCAGCCGGCGGCGGACCACACCCATCCGGGGGCGTCGATGCAGGCGCCGGTGCGGGTGATGTGATCCCACAGCGATACCCGTTCGGGCGTGGTGCCGGCGATCAGGTCCGCGAGGAGGCTGAAGTAGCCGAAGGAGAATCGATCCGCCTCGGTCAGCAGCAGGGCCTGTTCCCACAGGGTGACGGCGGTGTGCAGGTCGTCGGGGTCGATGGGGTCGGTGGTGGCCAGGAACCGCGGCGGCTGCGTCTTGGATTGCGGGTGGAGGGTGGCGTTGGTGTAGCCGATGGCGCGCAGCACCGTCAACAGGCCGGCGTAGGGCAGGTTGGCCCTGGAGCCGGTGACGCCGCGGTATTCCTCGCGCAGGGCGCGCCAAACGGCCTCGATCTTGTCGGGCAGGGGGTAGAGGTGGACGGTGCCGAGAAGTTGCTCGTCGGTGTGGCAGGCGAGCAGGGACAGGTGGGTCTCGCGGGTGCTCATCGGACGCTTTCGTGGTCGGGTTCGGTTTCGCGCGGCAGGGGCACGTGTGTGAGGTTCGCGGGTTCGTCGCTGTGGGCGAGGTCGAGCCAGGCGGTGAGGGTGGAGCCGTAGACGCGGCGGAGCATCTTCTGTTCCTCGTCGGTGAGTTCGTCGAAGTAGGCGCGGACCAGGGCGGGGAAGTCCGAGCCGAGGCGTGTGTCGAAGAAGGCGTTGTCCACGAGGTAGAGCTGCACGGGGGTGTCTCCGCGGCGGGCGCGGCCGGCGAGTTGGATGAGGTCGACCAGGATCCCGGCGAGGATCTCCGTCTTCAGGTACGGAGGGAGCCGGCTGAAACGGGGGTCGCTGCGCAGGAGGGCGTGCAGGCGGCGTCGGGCGGCGCGGTTCTGGAGGGCGAGCATGTGGGCGGGATCGGGCCCGGGCCGGCCGGCGGCGACGCCCGCGGCGTTGATGCTCGCGTACATCGCCTTCGGGGAGTGGAGGTCTGCGACAGGGCGCAGTCCGACCCAGATCGAGGTGATCGCGGAGCGGTCGGTACCGGGGACGAGGATGTTGAGGGCGCGGGCGACCAGGGGGAGCGGTGCGCACACGATCTTGACGTGGGGGTGGGTGCGCGGGAGGTCCTCGAGTCGGTCGACGGTGACGGTGACGACGCCGGGGGGCAGGGCGATGCCGGGCGGTAGTCCGGTCTTGGGGATCACGACCGCGATCCAGGAGGGTTGCCCGCCCGTCTTCGCGACGGCGTGCGCGATTCCCGCGCCGAGTAGTCCGGCTTGGCGGTAGGAGTTGGAGACCACCATGGCTCTGGCCCGGTCGCGATCGGCGTTCTCCAGGTCGCGCAGGTGCTCGGACAGGCGTGTGGTCCACAGGCGTTCGCCGAGTGTGCGGACCCAGTCGGCCTTGTGGGATTCGGGCAGGCCGCCGATGCGGATCGGGTTCCACGCGGTGTCGGAGTCGGACACGTTGCCGGGGCGGGCGGTGACCTTGCCGGGGGTGGCGTCGGTCATCACGTAGGCGGGGTCGGTGTGCAGGTGCGTTCGGGCGGCCCGGGGGAAGTAGGCGGTGGCCGACAGGGCCAGGACGCTGCGTTCGTGGCCGGCGCAGGCCAGTGCGACGGTGCCGCCGAGTTGGACGGTGCCGGTGTGCGGGTCGCCGCCCAGGGATTGCACGGACAGCCGGCCGCCGCCCCGGTTGTTCTTGTCGACCTTGAACCCGAACAGCTGGTAGCCCAGGGGCCCGTAGGGCAAGGCGCCGTTGCCGGTGGCCGCGCCCAACGCGCGGGCGAGTTCGCGGCCGGCGGGGATCTGCGGTCCCAGTCCCGCGACGACGGACTTGAGGTGGGTCAGGGCCTTGTGCAGGCTTCCCAACCACGCGCGGACCAAAAGCGCGTTGCTCACCTCCCGTCGCCGCGGCGGGGGGACCTTGAGTCGTTTGAGCTCGCGTGCGATCTCGACCTTGACGACGGGCAGTTCGTCCTCGCCCGCGTCGCGGCTGACCGCGTCGCGCAGGATGCGTGCGAGCGGAGCGAACTTCTCCGGGAAAGCCTCCTTCTTGTCCGCGTCCGGGAAGATCGCACGGAAAGCGGCGTACTCGCCGGGGGCGATCGTCGCGTGTTCGTCGAGGCCGAGGAGATCCTTGAGGAGGACTCGGTCCCAGGTGCCGGGAACGTGCCAGCCCGATCCGGGACGTTCCGTATCCTCGGCCTCCGGGTCCAACCACAGTTCGCCGTCCAGGACGTAGTTGAGGAACTGCTCGCCGAGACCTCGCGCCTTGAACAGGGCGTTGACGACGCGGCGGTCGGCGCGGGCGGCCAGGGCTTCTCGCTGCAGGTCGACCTCCAGCAGCAGAGAGGTGCCGGCCGTTCCGCGATTCGCCAGGCAGAAGTCCTCCGAGCCCGTGTCGCACCAAACGCTCTGCAGATGGTCGACCTCGTCCACGATCAGCACGCGGCAATGGGTGGTCACGAACTCCAGCACGCTCATCCGCCGCACGACGCCCCGGCCGGTGGCCACCGTAACCGGGACGGCACCCAGGAGGAGGTTGTGGTGGTTGGTGACGATGATGTCCGCCCCTGCGGCGGCCCGGATGAGCGAGTACTTGTCACACGTGCCCATGCGGGGACACCCGTGCGGGCCCGCGGACTCGGTCCCGGCGACATCGTCGGCCGGCTCCAGCGTCAGGCAGGGTTCGCTGCCGCGTCGCACCGGTGGCCCGTCGGTGATCCAGGCCGAAAGGTCGCATCCGTACGCCAACAGGTCGAAGCGCTCCTCGCTGCCCTGATCCAAAGCCCGTTCGGCTTGGTCCGCCCGGCGGTACGGCGACACCAGCGGCACGACACGCAATTCCGCCGCGCCCGGGGTCCGGGCGAGCTCGGCCGCCACCTCGTGCACGAGTTCGTCGTCCGCCCGGATGCGTTCCGCGGTGGTGAGTCCGTCGTGGACTGTGCCGACGATCACCGCGACGGGCCCGTCCCCGCGCCGGGCGAGTCGGGGGGCGACGGCGTTGATCACGACGGTCTTGCCCACGCCCGTGGGTGCGTTGACGACCGTGACCCTTCCAGCGGGCATCCGAAGGCCCGTGGCGGGGCGCCCTCGGGCGTCGGTCAGTCTCTCGTGGAACCGGGCGAGCAGTTGCGGTTTCCACCGGCGTCCGGCGGGGTCGGCGGCCGCCTGACGGCGGACCGTGCGCAGCGCGTCCCTCCGGGAAATCGTCGCCCGGGCACGGTAGGGCGCCGTCCGCAGGTCCACCGGGGGCACGGGAGAGCCGGATTCGGTGTCGGGGATGGTGATCGTGGTCGGCTCGCGCCCGCCGAAGGTCCATCGGCCGGGCCCGGCCACGGGCAGCGGGGCGCGGGCGAGGTAGTAGTACTCCTCGGCCTCGCGGACCAGTTCCTCCGCCAACTCCAGCGGCTTCTGTGCGTGGGCCGCGATCACGTACGTCGCCTCACGTGGCGGCACGTCCGACGGCAGGCGGTACAGACTTCCCGCGTCCGCGGCATAGACACGGGCCAGCGCGAGGAACGAACCGCGCCCCGCCAGCGCCTCCTCGCGCACGTGCCAGTACCGGCCCGCGAGTTCGCGTACCCGCCGCGGCACGCGCGGCCACCCCTCCCACAGGTCCGGGCGCGCGGCGGCCCACACGTACGCCTGGTCCAGCGGGACCACCGTCCGCCCGAGGGTGTCGCGGAACCCGAAGTACTCCTGGGCGAACGCCAATGGTGTCGCGACGGCCAACCAGCGCTGCAGCCACTCGTCCGGCGTCACCGGGGCACCGCCCCGCAGGCCGCGCGGACGGCGGCGACGAGACGGCCGACGGTGGTCACCGTCATGCGGCGCCCGCGCAACCGCGCGGTGAGGAAGTGCCGGTCGTCCGCCTGGTGGTCGGGCAACACGATCGTCAACGCATACGGGAGGACGTCGCGTTGCTCGAGCATGCCGGCGAGCGCGGTCGTGGACTCCCACGCCTTGGCGTCCACTCGCCACACGCGCCTTCGCCGTCCCGGGACCGTCACCTCGATGTGCAGGTCGTACTCGTCCGGGCGCACCGTCCCGGGCCACATCCCCACACGGGTGTGCGGGAGACCGACCAGCGCGTCACGCAGCGCGAGTTCCAGCAGGGTGGGCAGGGTTCCGTAGCGCCACACCGGGCGGGTCAGGGCAAGGTGCTCCGTGGTGGCCGGCACGCCCTGCACCGCGACGGCCGCCCTGCCGGTCCCCACCAGCGGCACGGGGCCGGAGCCCCGACCGCCGGGGGCGCAGCGGTAGTGCACTCCGCGCGCCGCGTGTGCCTCGCACCGCACGTCGACCGTGCTTCCGTGTGCGACGACCCGCATCGGCCATCGGCACATCGGGCACGGATACCACCAGCCCTCCAGCCGGCTCCACGGCCAGTCCGACACGGTCTCGAAGAAGTCGAAACGCATCCACAGGCCGTCCCACGCCCTGCGCAACTCCCGCAAACCACCGGCCGGGTGTTCGCACAGGAGTGTCCGCGCGCGTCGGTACTCCTCGGGTGACAGGCGCCGCAGGGTCTCGTACAGGCGGCGTTCCTCCTGCTCGGCTCGCACCCGCCCCCACGTCCAGTGCCGCTCGAGTGCCGGGTGCGGCACCAGGTGCTCGCGGCACAGGTCCTCGACGGCGTCGCGGAGCACACCGTGCTCGTCGAACAGGCGCAGGGCGTCGAAGCGGTCGGCCGGCTCGCCGGCGGGGGGAAGCAGTGCTCCCAGGGGTTCGCGCAGGCCGCGTCGGAACGCGCCCATGTCGATCGCGGCGGCACGTTCCGGCGGGTGGGTCGCACGCAGTACGCCCAGGTAGTCCATGAGCATCGACGCCCGGCGCGCGGGCGGCAACAGCGGATCGCTCTCCGCCGCGGCCGCCATGCAACATGCCGTCACGGCTTGGTCGCGCCGCGACCGGGGGTTCGGAAAGTCTTTCACAGCCACACGCCCACAGATACCGACCGAATGCGGTCGGGGCGCATATCGTGTCCCGCGTGTACAGAACAACCATCCGGATGGACCATCCGTCCGCGCCGACCGACGCAACTCCGTCGAAGGCCGTCGACACCCCGTGGCTCTGGGCCCTCCCCCGAAGGCCCCGGATCCGAACCCGGACCCCATCGGCGGGAAATGGATCTGGTTCCTTCCCGTCCGGGCTCTCGACAGCGGATGGCGGCGCGTGCGGACCGCCGTACGCGCCGGCCGTCTCGGCCCCAACGCCAAAGTCGCCACACTCGGCAGCACCTTCCGGGGAGACCCCACCCGCCGACCCGTGATCGTCTACACTGCCGACCACCGCAACGAACACGACGTCCGGCGCGTCCTGTTGGCCCTGCGCGACCTCGGCGTCGGCTGCGCCCTGTCCTACAAGACCGACGAAGCCACCGAACGCGGCCACTACGGCGACGGTACGAGCAGCTACACGAGCCCCGCCGGAACGACCCTGCTCATCCCCCGACGCAACGACCGCGGTTAGACGCTACCGTCGTCGGCGAGGCCGGCACCGACAACACGTGGACTCGAGGGGCGGCCTCCCCCGGGCCGACGGCCGTGATCCCGCGGCAACCCGGCCGTCGCCGTCCGGACGCGGCGCACACCGGAGGCGAGCCGAACGCCGCCCGGAACGTGGCGATCGACGGCGTTCTCGCCGTCGCTGGCGAGTCGGCGCCGAGGGAACTCGCGTCGCGCGCAACGCCGCCGTCGACGCAGAGCTGACCGCCAGCGAACGGGTGGACGCCGGAGGCGAGTTGCACACCGACTGAACGCCACCACCCGGCCGGCGGCCCGAAGCGGCCCATGAATGGCTACATGAAGGTCAACGACGACCAAATGGCGCTCAAGCGCGTCACGATGTCGGCGTTTTCCGGCAACAACGACACCACTTGAACAACTTCCCGGGGCTCGGTGCCACAGGCGCCGCCGCGGACGAGGAGGCCGACCGGCCCGTACCCCGAGGCCGCGCCGGGGTTCGCGCTTGCGGGGCGGTCCGACCGCCCCCGGCGCGCACGCCGCAACCGCTTCGGCCAAGCTGCGTCAGGCCCCAGGGGCGCGCGATGTATCTGGCCAACTCCGTTGGTATGGCTCGAGATCGCGCCAATCCTCGCCTTTGTGTCCATAGAGCTGCAGACAGATGGGTGATGTACCTAAAGTGAAGGCACTCGCTGCTGTATCGGTTGTTTCGTACAGGGATGCACCCATCGAGCCGGGGGGCTTGTAATGAGGGGCAACGGTAGGTCGACACAGGGGACGCAACCGCTACGGGGGCCGTGCGTCGAGCCGAACCTGTCGACCGAGACCATCCGAATCCCGATCGAGATCGTACCGACTCACCGGGGCGCGTGAACCGTTCCCGAACAGCGCGGGGGCGACCTGTCACCGGAGTCCGCATCCCGGGAACGGGGGGACCGGGGATCCGGGAGTGCCCCCCCAATAGGGCATGCGCAAACCGGACCGCGCCACGCCGACCGCGACACCTGACCGCGACGCGTCGAAGGAGAGAGGAAGCGATGTACGCCTACCATCTGATCTACGACATCCCCACCGCCAACCCCAGGCAGTATCGGGTTCTGGTCGCCTGGAAGAACGTGTACGGGTCCCGCTTCGGCGGCAACCCCACCACGCCCACAGTCCTGAACGGATCGGGACAACTCGTCATCCCCGGAGGCTCCGTGGTCGCCCCCGACGTGATCACCGCGGGCCGGATCGAGTTCTTCGAGGAGACCGGCATCGACCTCAGGCAGGACGCCGTGCGGCGGCAGATGCAGACCGTCGGCAACTCCTGGTCGCGCGTGCTGGACGGGCAGAGCGGCGCACACTGCGTCTATCAGGAGGTCCAGGACGCCGAGTTCGTCGAGAGAGCCTGCAACGCCAACATCCAGGGCCAGGTCCCTCGGGACCAGGAACTCTATTCCGCGGTGACGTACGACGCCTCGGTCGTCGGCCAACTCTTCGGGGCCATCTCCCAAACCGACCTCACCACCGGGTGGCGGGGCATCCAGTACAACAACCTCGACAGCAACAACCAGGCACTGGCCAGGAGAAAGTCCCAAGCCGCCGGCGACTGGTACGTGACGGCGGTTCAGGGCCTGAGGTACGCGCCCTAGCTGTATTGCCCACGGAGGTCGTTTCGTGAGCGCCGGGGCCTTTGCCCCACCGACTGCGCCCAGCCGACACCGCGGGTCGGCGACCGCGAGTGGTGGCAACCTGCCGTCATGCCGGCAGACCTACGAAAACACGCGGGTCGTCACGGAATCAGGCCGTGGCCGCTGTGATCACGGCATCGGAGCGCGACAGGCTCCACTCAGGGTGGGCAGGTAGCGGTCCAACAGCTGCGGGGCGACGCATACAACGCCTGCGGCACACCGGAGTCGGAAAGGTCGGCGCCGTGTCGGCCGGCGGGCGCGCTCCGTTGACGTTTCCGAACCTTTCACCGCGCGCTCCGTTCGGGCGCCATTGCGTGGGCCTACTTCGGCGACGCGATTTCGCGTGCCGGAGTCCCGTACCAGGGTCGTTGCTCGACCCCGCGGTCCTCGTCCACGTTGACGGTGAGCCCGAAGCGGTCCGCGTCCGGCTTCCCGGCCGTCTCCCACCGGTGGTAGGCGGTCTGGACCTCGGTCCACAGATCACGGGGCCCGGCCTGGAGTGCCTGGGGTTCGTAGCCGTCGCCGAACGCAGCCACCGCGATGGACTCGCCGTCGCCGGTGTCCGCGCCGTACAACCAGAGGTTGACGCTCTCCGGGTTGTCAACGCGCCGCGGGATGCAGTGTGGGACGTGGAGCCCTATGACGAACTCGACCGGGTCGTACAGCGCGCCGGTGATGTCGGCGATGCGGATGTCGGGCGTGGCCGGGCGCGCGTCGTCCATCCACTCGTCAGGGAACGACGTCTGCGGCCAACGGGAGCGCTGGGCGCGGAGTTTCATGAACGCGAGGGGTTCGGTGAAGGGGCCGCTCGCGTGGTGGGGATCGTGGACGGTGAGGACGGTGGTCCAGTCGGGGCCGGCGTAGTAGGTGCCCCAGGGCATGACGATCAGGCCGCCGGGGCGGGTCTGTTCGAGCCAGGCGCGGGGGGTGTGGCGTACGCCGGCGGTGACGTGGACGCGATCGTAGGGCGCTGCCGCAGAGAGGCCGAGTGCGCCGTCACCGGTGATGACGACCACGTCGGGGTGGCCGGCCTGGGCAAGGTTCTTGCGGGCCTGTTCGGCAAGTTCGGCGTCGACCTCGATCGTGGTGACGCGGCAGCCGCGCGCGGCCAGCAGGGCGGCGGTGTATCCGGTGCCGGTGCCCACCTCGAGGACGCGTTCGCCGCCGTGGATGTCGAGGGCGTCGAGCATGCGGGCGACCGCGGCGGGCGCGGACGCGGACGAGGTGGGGTTGTTGCCGGGCTCGTCGCCGGTGTGGTCGCCGTCGTCCCACTGGGTGACGAGCGCCAGGTCCTCGTTCGCGGCCCGGTCCCACGCTTCGCGTCCCCGCTCGCCGGTGGCGTTGCGGTCGATGACGGGTGTGTAGCCGCTCTCGCTGTTCCAGGCCCAGATACGGGGGGCAGGAAGTCGGCGCGGTGGACGGTGGCGAAGGCGTGTTCCCAGCCGCGCGGGAGAGCGCCCGCGTCCGCGAGGAGGTGGGCGACCCCTGACGTCACTTGTCATCCTTGCGATGGGTACCGGGGCCGGCCGGGGTGGAGCCGTCCGGGTGGTCGTTCGGTCCGCTCGGCGCGGGCTGCGGATTCCCGGGCCTGATCGGTGCCTTGCCGCCGCTGTGGTCCCCCATGCCGCCGGTTCCTCTCCCTCGATGGCGACGACCCGGCTCCGGACGCCGCGCGGTGGGTGTGGCTCCTCGCAACGTAGAACCGACACGCGCAGGCGTCAATCACAATCAGCTAGGGCGTTACCACGCCACGTGATACGCGTGGAACGTGGGGCCCCGTTCTCAAGCGTGAGGTGTTCGTCAGCGCTGGAGAGCGGCGACGAGGTTGCGACGAAGCCACCGAACGCGGCCACTACGGCGACGGTGCGAGCAGATACACCAGCCCCGCCGGAAGGACCCTGCTCATCCCCCGACGCGACAACCGCAGTGGGAACGGCCGCCCTTCGCTACTCCGGTTGGGTGACCGTCAGCGCCCAACGCAGGGTCTGCGCCGAGGCATCGACGCCCACGGTGAAGGATCCCGACCGCACGACGCCCGGATCCATGGCAGCCGAGTTCACCCCGATGCCGCCGGCGGGGCAATCCACTGTGAACGCGGCCACCTCCGCGTCCCGGGAGTGCATCGTCACCCCCACGCTCCCGCCTCCCTCACAGGCGACGGTGAGTACGGTCGGCAGTTGTTCCGAGGCGCCCCCCGATACGACACCACCGTCTCCGACGCTCTCCTCCACCCACACCAGACCGTCCGGCCCGGGGTGGGGCAGCAGATCCCCGACCGCTGTCGCGGGCGCGGCTCCCATACCCGACAGCACCAACGCCGCCAGCATCACCGCAGGTACGGTCTTCCTCACACGTGACATCCTTGCTCCTGGGCAGCGTGTCATGGAGCGCGCACTTTCGCGCGATGCGAGAACCGCGCGCACGGGTACGGCGGAGGCCGCCGCTCGGCCGCGAAACGATCGTCGTACGTCCCCGTCCGGGTCCGGATCCGTCGTTCACGTGGAGGGTATGCGGGTCCTCCGACACCTCGCCGATCGCAAGCCGGAAAGCCACCGAGCAACCGGGGCGAACGCTGTCGACGAGTCCGCCCGACCGCCCGAACCCGGCCGCGGCAGCAACGACGCCGCGGCTTCCGTCCGATTCCCTGGGGACGGGACCTCGAGGGTGTCTTCGATCCGAGGGCAATACGCGCGAGGGCCCGGCCTCGTACCGGTGCACGGGTGGTGAGGGTGGCGATGACGTCGTCGGCCTCGCAGCCGCCGTGTTCGATCCAGCGGATCCCGGTGTGGTCGAGGGCGTCCTTGACGTGGGCGAGGGAAGCGTAGAGTCCGGGGTCGGGCGCGACCCCGGATACGCGCACCCGGACGCGCGTCCAACATCCCCGGACCGTTTCCGGACCAGGAAACGATCAGGGGTTGTGTTCTCGGGCCAGGGCGCTGAAGCCGCCGCACGTGGGCGGTATCGGCCGGCACCCGAGGTGCCGACTCCCCCATCGCCACCCCTGCGATCATTTGGTCGTGAGTTTCGACCTTGCTGTGTGGGACTGTGAGCAGCCGCTCGACGACGATGCGGCGGGCTCAGCCTTCGATGAGTTGTACGAGCGCTACCTCGAATCGGAGGAGACGGCCGTGCCGCCCTCCCCACGAATCGAGGCTTATGTGAACGCCTTGATCGAGCGCTATCCGGAGGATGGCCGTGACAGTCCATGGGCATCTCCTCCGATCACCGATGAAGCCTCGGGACCGATCGTGTACCTACTCATGTCCTACGTCCGGGCCGAAGAAGTCTCCGAGTACGCCGCTTCGCTGGCTCGCGAGTACGGGCTGATCTGCTACGACCCGCAAGGAGAGACTCTGCGTTCATGAGTGGGCCAGGACGGCAGTCGACGCAGCGACTGGTCCGTCCTCGGGTGCGCACGAGGATCGCCTGCGGGGACGAGAGGTACTTGAGATATTTGCTGGGGAACCGCACGGCTGCTGGTCAGGCGTGACGGTGAAGCGCCGCTGGAACTGACCGTGGAGCCGTGGGGAGATGCCTGCCGTAGTCCGGTCAACGACTCGATGTCGTCTTCCAACGCACAACACACCGCCGGATCCGCATTGCGCGTTCGCGACCGCAACCGTCGTCCGGTGCCGTGGAATGCCCGACGCGTGAATCCTGCTTCGCAGTCACCAATGGCGATGCGAGGGCCGACGCCGACCGAGCATGAGCCCGCCGTCGAAAGCCGCAGCAAGTCGGGGAAGTGTCGGTCGGATCGGGCACATTGCGGCCATGTTCAACGGACTCGACGACATCGACTGGGCTTGCCTGGAGCACGCGTACGGCTCCGCCGAGGAGGTCCCGGGGCTCCTTCGCGCCATGCGATCGCCGGACGCGGACAAGCGTGAGAAGGCGTTCGACAGGTACCGCGGCGCCGTCTACCACCAGGGCAGCGTCTACGAATCGACTGCCGCCAGCCTTCCGTTCCTGTTCGAGATGGCCCGCGACGCCGGCACACCGGACCGGGCGGCCGTGGTGCGCCTGGTCGTCGGCGTCGGCAACGACGCGCTGATCCGCCTCGACGGCGGCTACCTGCATCTGCCGGTCCTGCAAGCCGCCGTGACCCACATGCGCCGACACGCCGACGCTCTCGTCGCGCTCACCGCCGACCCGGACCCGGACGTGCGCCGCGCGGCGATACCCGCACTGGGACTGTTCGTCGACGACGACGGCGGCGCGCGGGCAGCCGCACTGCTGCGGGAACGCATGGCGACCGCAGACGGCATCGCGGAACGACTCGCGGTCGTCGAGGCGACCGCGACGCTGGCCCTGCGGCTGCCTGGCGTCGCCGAACAGGCCCGCACCTGGCTCGCCGCCGTGGCGACCGACACCCACCGGGACGCGCCGACCCGCCTGGAGGCCGTGACCCAACACGCCCGCTGCGCCCCCGACCGGATCGGACACGACGTCGTCCGCGCGACCGTCGCGCTGCTCGACGACATCGCCGAAAGCGCCCCCTCGCACCGCGCGTGGCGGCACCCGACACGCGAGACATCGGCGACTGCGGACGCGCCGCCGCAGTTGATCGCCGCGTTCGAGGACCTCGAGCGCCACGACCGCGTGTACGCGCTCACCACCCGCACACTGCGCACCCTCCACGAGGCGCTCGGCGAACACGTCGCCTGGCGTACCGAATTGCTCACCGCGCAGTTGCGCAGCCCGGACCCGGGGACGCGTTTGGACGCGGTGCGCATGAGCTTCGACCTGATGAAGACGTGGCGCGGCGACCACGCCGTCCTCGTGGCCCTGATCGCGGATCAACTCGACACGGACGATGCGGAACTGGCCGCCGAAACGGTCACCGTCCTGGATGCCTGTCGTGCCATCGCCGAACCCGCCCGCGAGGCGTTGGCCGCATACGTTCTCGCGCGGCGTGCCGAGCACGGGCCGAACGTGTGGGCCCACCCCGACGCGGAGGTGCGACGGGCACATCAGGCGGCGGTGTGTGCGCTGGCCCGGCACGGTGACCTGCGGGCACTGCCGTGTCTGCTCGTGGCGTTGCGCGGCGGGATCGACACTTGGCGGGCATTCCCCGCAGCGGCCCAATTGCCGGCGGCGTCACGGGACCTGGTGCCCCTGGTGAGTCGGTATCTGCGTGAGGCCGATCTCACGGCCGCGCCGTTCGAAAACACCACGCATGCACTCCTGGACGCCCTGTCCCGGCTCGGGAACCCCGACGCGGTGCCCGTGATCGCCGACACCCTGGAGATCGCCGTATGCGAAGGGCACTGGGACATCGCCGAGGCGGCACTGAAATCCCTGACTCCCTTCGGAACCGCGGCCGCGGCGGTCCTGCCCCGGGTCCGGCGGTCGACCGCGGCCCCCGAGGCGTGTGTCCGGATCGCCGCCGCCGAGGCCCTGCACGCCCTCGGCGGCGCACCGGACGAGGTATGGGCGGCGATCGTCGAACTCGCGGACGCCGAGGGCACGTCCTGGATGGTCGATCTCGGTGATCTGGTCGGCCGTATCGGCCCACCCGCCCCACCGGTTCTCGTGGCGCAACTGCGCAACGCCTTGACGCAGGACAACACATGGCAACGCGTCCACGCCGCCACCACACTGTGGCGCCTGTTCGACGAACCCGACGCGCCGGTCGTGCTGGAGGCCCTACTGCGAGCATGCGAAAACGCACCCGCCCTGTCCAACGACATCGTGGCACGCCTGGACCTCGTGGGCGCCGCCGCGCGACCGGCCGTGTCGCTCATCGAAGCCACCCTCGCACATCCGCGCCGCAACGGCTGGTGGCCCGACATCGACAGCGACGAGGAACTCCAGCAAACCGCCCGCCGCATCCTCGCCAGATTCGACCCGGAGCGCCCCGCGTAGCCGGGCAACGAACAACCGGGCTCCCCGCGAACGGGGCTGGGTTCGGACACGTCAACCCTCTCGGGATCGTCGGCGCACACGCCATCGCAACCGGCACCGACACCGCGTTCGCCGTCCGCCGTCGCCGGGCGCGGCAACACCGGTACCGACCCGTCGGCATCCCCTCGACCACGAGATACCGACCAAGTCGACAAGCACGCTCCACACCCTCCTCGCCAGAACCGGCAGCTACGTCTCGATTGCTGGAACGTCGTCGCCCACGCTCGCTATCGTCGATCCTCGACGGGACCTGCAGCCACCGGACCGTCCGACCTGGCGAAGGGACGCGATGCGCGAGGATTCGCTGTGGACCGCGTTGAGTCACACCCGGATCCGCCCGGGCCACTATCTGTGGGTCGACGCCCGGGGCGGCCCCACCCCCGACGCCGGGTACGCGCGAGTGGAGCGCGTCGAACACCTCCCGGCCGACGTCCTGTTCCGAGGCGCCGACCCACCGGCGAAGCCGCCTTCCGCATTCAAAACCGCAGCCGTCGTCTGGTGCCAGGGACTGCCCGGAGGGCTGATCCTCCATCGCGGGAACCATCACCGCGTCCTGCACGCCGTTCCCCGTGCACGCATGGAATACGACGAGCACCACCCCACCTGGGAGGAAACGGACACGTTGTTGCGCGGGGCCGCACTCGTGCAGGACTGCGCCGACCCCGTCGACGACCTGGCCCCACCGGTCACGAAAACCGCCCGCCACGCCGCGACGTTCACGAAACCCGCCTCTGCACTGCTCCCCGGCGACTACCTGCGCGTGCACCGACGCCACCCGAACACCGCACGCGGGGTGGACGAGGGATTCAGCCGCGTGCTGTGGACGGAGCACCTGCTCGAGGACGCGGTGGAGCGGATCCTGACCCGGCCGCGGTGGGCCCACGGACGCCTGGTCGCCGTCGCCTACGCCGACAACTTCGACGTCCTGCTGCTGCCGGACGTCGACGTGGACGTCCTGACCGCGCCCAACATCGAACGCGTCGCCATGGACCGGGGCACGGACACCTTCGACGACACCTTCCGCCGCCGCTTCGAGGACGCGACCGAACCCGACCGGGCCTCGGCGCTGGTCATCGACGCCCGGCTGCGCCCCCAACCCCCGGCCGGAGAGGCACTGCTGTATCCGACGCTGATCACCGATCCCCACGAACGCGCCCTGCTCCTGGAAGGGATCGAGGGCCTGCGCTCGGTACCTCTGTCGGCACTCCCCTATCCGCATCACCTCTTCAAATGCGCCCATGCCGACCGCGTGAAGGCCCTTGTGGAGCAATACCCGGACGCCGAGGGAGCCGACCGGGCTGCCCACGCCCACGCGTTCTCGACCTGGGGCCCCGACGACTTCCGCGCGTGCGAGTACCACCGCGGTGACTGGGCGGCGATCGCCCTCGCCGCCGAACGCGCCCTCGCCGCAGGGGGCGACACCGCCGACATGGCGGATCGGGCCGGACGCGATCCCGAACTCGACGACCACGACCGCGAGTGCGCCGCGTCGCTGATCTACGACCCCATCGCCTGGAGCGACGGCGACGAGGCCCTGGTCAACGGCCAACACCGCCTGTGCGCCCTGCGCGCCGCAGGCGCCGTGTCCTGCCCCGTCGACGGACGACACCTGCCCGACACCGTGCACGAGGCCATCAAGGCCACGCCGTCGGCGCAGGCCCGCGCCCATGCCGCCGGATTCTGGCGGCGGTACGTGCGCGGGCTCGGCCGCTTTCCCCTGACGGCGGCCCGGGCCATGCGCAGTGCCCGCGTACGTCGCCGACTCCGAGACCTGGGGTAGGCCGACGCCTCCCCGTTACCGCAAGGTGGGCGGCGTCGTGGACGCCGGCGTCGCGTGAGTCGCCGGCCGTGTCCGCGTGTCGTCGCTCGCGTCGGGGTCGAGGAGTTGTCGGTCGGGTCGGGCACATTGCCCGCATGTTCAATGGACTCGAGGACATCGACTGGGCTTCGATGGAGCACGCGTTCGGCTCCGCCGCCGAAGTCCCCTCCCTCCTGCGGGCCATGCGCTCGGTGAACGCCGAGGAACGCAAGAAGGCGTTCGACGAGTTCTACGGCGCCGTCTACCACCAGAACAGCGTCTACGAACCGACGGCCGCAAGCCTGCCGTTCCTGTTCGAAATGGCCTGCGACACCGACACACCGGACCGCGCGGCGGTGGTGCAACTGATCGTCGGCATCGGCGACGACGCCCTGTCGCGCCTCGACGGCGACTACCTCGACCTCCCGGCGCTGGAGGCCGCCGTCGCCCACATGCGGCGACACGCCGACGCCCTCGTCGCGCTCACCGCCGACCCGGACCCGGACGTGCGCCGCGCGGCGATACCCGCACTGGGACTGTTCGTCGACGACGACGGCGGCCGTCGGGCCGACGCCCTGCTGCACGAGCGGCTGGCGGCCGAGGACGGGCACCGCCTCCTCGTCCCGCTCCACCGCACGCCGGGCCGGTCGCTGCCGCGACCAGCCGTGCGCTCGCAACAGCCGCCACACACTCGACGGCGACGCGTACACCACCCCCGTGACCTGCGTGATCACCCGCCCGACCCGCGCGAGCGTCCAGACCTGCCCGGTGAAACCCGCCGCCTCCGGCCCGGCCTCCAACACCGCCGCCACCTCGGCGAACCCCTCGTCCGACAGACGCCGTCGCGTGCCGGGCGGGCCGGCCGAGCGCAACGCGTCCGCCCCGCCGTCCACCCACGCGCGATGCCACACCGACACCGCCTGCGGCGACACACCCGACCGACGCGCCACCTCCGCCTGCGACACACCCTCCGCGAACCAACCCGCCGCCCGCAACCGCAACCTCTCCCGGCGCTCCCGCTCCACCGGGGTCATCCCCGAGTTCCCCATACAGCAGGTATGCCCACATTTGACACATCGTCAATCGAACCCGGAAACGTCAGTAGGCGCCGCCTGCTGCGCGCGCGTACCGTTTCCTCCGGGCAGAGCATCAGCCGCCACAACCACGGCAGCACCGCGGACAGTGTCTTGCCCGCCCCCGTCGGCACCCGCAACAGCGCGGGCAGGCCCTCGGCCGCCAAGCGCTCCTGATACGGATACGGGGCGCGGCCGCGACGGCGACCGCCGGTGGCCGCGAGAACGAACGCGCGAAACGACATCGCACTGCGACGATAATGTCGCCCAGCACAACCGTGGACGTCACAGAGCAACCGAAGCGACCGACGATCCGGACCTCATCGCGATCGGGTCGGAGTATCTGACAGTCCCTGTCGAGCTCATCCGAAACCGGATCAACACCGAAATGTGAGAGTACTTCCAACCAGCGCTAATACTGCGTCTTCTGCTCACGGGCCCTGCGCCAGGCCGCCGAGGCGGGCGGCCATCGGTTTGTTCCGAGCACACGGAGAATGCCCGTGGAAGTGTCGGTTGTGCTCTTGACCCGCTTCGAAGGCCAGCCGACGATGACAGCCTCCGTTTCCCGATCACCGGCGACTGCGCTTCATGTGCCCACAGGAGCCGTCGGTTCTCCGACGAAGGGGCGCTGCGATGCCTGCCTCCTCCGGGCTGGATCTGTTCGCCAATCCCGTCCTGACCGATCCGTATCCGACCTATGCGCGGCTGCGCAAACTCGGCGCGGTCGTGCACCTCGACGCGCACGCCGTCTGGGCCGTGCCCCGGCACGCCGACGTTGCGGCGGTGCTGCGCGACCCAAACACCTACTCCAGCGAACGCGCCCTCGCTCTGACCGACGAGGTCAACGAAGTGGTTCTGACGGGTTCCGTGGTTGCCAGCGACGGAGCCGTGCATGCCCGGCTGCGTCGGGTCCTGTCGCGGCAACTCGCCCCGCGGGCACTGAAATCGCTCGCCACCGGCATGCACGAACATGCCCGCGCCCTGGTGGCCAGCCTTCCACAGGGGCAAGTCTTCGACGGCGTCGCCGACCTGGCCGCCCCCTTCGTCGCCGACACCGTCATGCGCCTGACCGGCCTGCCCGAACAAGACCGCGGCCACGTCCTCGACCTCGCCGATGCGGTGTTCGACGTGTTCGGGCCCGACAACGCGCGTACGCGGGCAGCGATGCCCCGCGCGGAGCAAATGTTCACCTACCTCGACCGGGTCGCCACCCGCCAGCGGATCGCGCCCGACAGTTGGCTCGGCGCCATCCACCGTGCCGCCGACCAAGGCGAGATCGACGAGACACAAGCCGTCCAACTGATGCTCTCCTACACCGTCGCCGGAATGGACACCACCATCCTCGCCATCAGCACCGCCCTGCACCTGCTCGCCCGCCACCCCAAACAGTGGGACCTCGTCCGCAACGGCACCGTGGCAAGCGACGCTGTATTCGCCGAGGCATTGCGGCTGGAGGCTCCCGTGCAGTTTTTCGGTCGACGCACCACCCGCGACGTCCACGTCGGCGACACCCTCATCCCAGCCGGCGACCGAGTTCTTCTTCTCTATGGCTCCGCTGGCCGCGACCACGCCAAGTGGGGACCAACAGCAGACAACTTCGACGTCACCCGCCCGGACTGTCGCGACCACCTCGCCCTTGGCCTCGGAGCCCACCAGTGCGCCGGAAACCACCTCGCGGCCATGGAATTCGCCGCCCTACTCGCTGCTCTGACCGCCCGATTCCCCACTCTCTCCCCCAGTCCCGACGAAACCCCGATTCGACGACTGCACAACATCCTCCGCGGCCCGCGCTCCCTTCCCCTGATCGCCGCCTGAGGCGGCAGCACCGCGATCACGTCCTGCGCACCCCCGCCGATCAACACACCAGCCAAGAGCTCACCGCCGGAGCCGTTGGCGGCCGCACGCCTTCAAGACGCGGCGGCCGCGACAGCAGATGCGGCGCGATCCCTGGTCTTCTAGACCCGTCCCCGGCAGGCCAAGGAGCCGATCCGGTGGCCGAATGCCGGCTCTTCACGACTGCGTGCATCACCGATCACAGGATTCCCTCAGTCCTACCTCTCCCTGCCGGTTGACGACGTCCGCTACGCCCTGAGCTGCAGCTGGCATCTACTCGTAACTTGCACCGAACGTCAGCGGCGCGAAGCATTCAAGCAGCCCTGGCAATCGCATGAACCTCAGCTACTTCGGTAACGCAGGCTTACTCGGGGCGTACCCTCCCGGGAGCTACCGGGACGTTCGGCAACGACCCCGCAGAGTCTGACGGTTTGCCGCAAGCGAGGCTTGCTCTGGCTCCAATGGGCCTGGCGGCCGGTCTGTCACCCATGTTGTGAACTTGTGAATGCTGTCTCTGACCTTCACCGACGAGCTCAGGGCCGGGAGCAGCTGCACAAGGCCTCTTTGCTCTCCGGCGGCTTTCTACACGACGCACAGCCTGAACGCGTCCCGCGACCAACGGTACGACTCGCAGCCCTGGGAGCTCACAGCCGTCGACGTCTCCGAGTGCCAGCAACAGAGGAGTCACCGCGCACAGGCCAAGTGCTCAAGCCCCAAGACGGAACTATTAACCATTTGCTAGAAAAGCCGACTCTTTAGCATTTGCCCTATTCTGTGACCAAATATTTCCTCTGGGCACCATCCTGCGGCGCCGCGTCTGTATGAACTCCAACAGGGTTGGACGCGGGAGATCTGGACGCGCCAGGCGTACGACAACCGCGGACCCTGGGGCTGGGGACACCAGCCCACCGGACGCTGGACTCGACGATCCTGGCGGCCTTTGAGTCCATTGGTCAGCGGCGTGACAACTTGAAGAGTCGGCCAATACCAAGTACCGCTGCACCGAATGCGCGGGGGCTCCAGTCCACAAACATATGGGCTTTCGAAATCAATGAAGCGGCGGCCGCCATTACCCCCGCAGTCGGCTTCGGGGGGCTGGAGAGACCACTGTCGCCCACGGTCTCTATCCACCTGCGGCACCAGCCTACATTAAAGAGAGTGTAAAAAAGTGCCCCTGACCTGCTATTTCACATGTTCACAACATGGGAGACAGACGAGGAGACAGACGCCGACAGGGATCGACCGACCTCTCGACTGAGAGGAAGAGTGAGCGTCGAGCAGCCTTGCTACGGGCCCTTGCATGGAACCGTAAAGCTGGCGCTATAGAAAACCTTCAAGGGAGACATCAAATTACTAAGACAGCAACAAGCTGAAAAGCATTACTAGGATTAAAGCGAAGGGGTGTTCGGATTCAGTATGCGCGACACGCTATTGCGCGAGAAGCTTGCGCACATAGAGGGGAGGTTCTGCTAACGTACGCCAGCAGTACTCACGGTTCATTTCAGGTCGGAGGACATCATCGAGACGGCGGGGAGTCGACATTGCACATGATGGGCGTCTCAGCCCCCGCCCGTCGAACTCTGTCGAGAGCCACAACGGCAACCGATCCAACGCCCATCGAGGTTGCACGGCACTCGACCACGCAGAAGACGACAGATAGACCAACGATTCGCCCGGGAGATCGACGCGTCCGCTCGCATAGATCAGCAAGAAGCCAGGGCGAACCAGTCAAAACCCACTCGCCACAGGAACATCGAGGCCTTCTCATGAAACCGACACAAGCTGCGGCCGTGCCCGCGCAAGCGTCTGCCGTTCAGACTGATCCGCCGTCATCTGAAGCGGAAGATCACAGCTGGGAACGTCTACTCGTCATCCCCGAGACCATTCCTGCTCCGCTGCGACAAATGATTACGTTGCTCGACCCGGACCTCCAGATGGTTGTGCTGGCCGCGCTCAACTCGCCGAACGGGGTCCAGCTCACCATCGCCAACGCGAAGGGGGGCGTCATGAAGACGACACTTGCCGTCTACACCGCTCTCATGCTGGCGTTGACGGGCGAGCAGGTACTTCTGGTCGACGCCGATGACACAAATCGAACGTGCCTGAAATGGAACCGTCTCGCAGGCCAAGCCTGGCCAAGGAACGTCATGGTCGTTGGGTGGGCCGACGACGCCCTGCGTACCCGCATCGACAACGCGCGCGCGAACCACCGCCACATCATCGTTGATGTAGGACCGTCCGACACGAGCCTCATCAAGCAGGCCTGGCTCGCTACTGGACACGGCATCGTCCCCACCCAGCAGTACCCCGGCGACGTGGTCCAACTGCCTACGACCTTCGAACTGCTTCGGGAACTCACGGAACCGGTCAAGCTCCAGGTCCTCCTGTCTCGGGCCTTCCCCGCTCGGAAGTCCTTCACCAATGCTGTGAACCACATCAGCGGCCAGGGGTATCCCTTGTTGAAGGGGCATGTACCGCATTTGGAGTACATCGCCGAGGAGTGGGGCGCTCTGCCTGCCGAGTTCACACACTTCGCAGAGGTCGTTGCCGAAATCCTGGGCGTGCCGCGGCATGAGATCGACCGTCGCATGAAGCGAGCCGCCTGATGGCCGGCGCACGCAAGAAGAAGCAGAGTGCTTTCGAAGCCATCGCAGCCATGCAGAGCCAGGGCGTTCTCAAGCAGATCGACGAAACCGGTCAGGCTGGCACATCGGCGACGGCGTCAAGTGACGCCCCTTCGAGTTCGGTAGCGTCCGCATCGACAGCAAGCGAACAGTCACACCAGAACCACCCGGCCAGCGAGGCAGCCGTCACACCACCCCCCGCCCAGGACACCAACGAACCATCAACCCCCGCGCTGCCCCCGGTAACGTCGGTGCCGGCTGTCGTCGCCGATACCCCATCGACAGCAAGCGAACAGTCACACCAGAACCACCCGGCCAGCGAGGCAGCCGTCACACCACCCCCCGCCCAGGACACCAACGAACCATCAACCCCCGCGTCGGTGGTACCGCAGCAGGAACAGTCGCTCCCAGATCGGTCGACGGCCGTCTCGGTACCGCCCCTTAACTTCGACGCCATTGAGGCTATTGCGGAGGGCAGCCGACCCGTGATCACCTCGTCGTTGCCGTACTCCCCGGCAACGACGAACGTCGACGCTCTCCCGGGGGGTCTCCGGACGCTCCTGCAGGATCGTCCGGTGTACTACGGACTCCTCGGCCGCTGCTACGCGGCCGCTATTCAAGCTCGAACCGCTCGCGTGAAACACAAGAAGAAGAGTCTGCGCATCTACCAGGACCTCGCGCATGCCCTGACCGTGCAGAACATTCAGGACAAACGCGAACTGAAACTTGCCGGACTCGTCGTGAGCCATTACGTGGACGCCGCCTTGACGGTCGGTCGGGGAGCTGAGACAACGGATCAGCTGCTGGAACTGGCCCATCAAGAGCGAGACGACAGGATCGCGGATGTCTCGGAGAACCATCCCAACCACTACACGCTCTCGCCGACGAATGCCGCCTGGATCGATGAAGTCACGGACGACATGAGGGCTGTCGGCAGCAAGGGCATGCAGGCATACCTCGTCAACGCCCTCGTCAGGCACTTCCTTGCCAACCTCAGCAACGAGCGAGCACGGGGAGCATTCTGATCCCGAGAATCGACCGCTTCGCGGGCGGCATCCCCGGTCAAGGGGATGCCGCCCGCTTTGCGTTCATGTCTCTAGCGACATCGCTGCCTAGGTCCTCCTCGCAGCCGCCCGATTCATAGGCGGCGCGACCGTGTCGTATGCGTCGGTGCCACCAACGCCAGCGATGTGTAGGAAGTTCCTACACGAAGTAACCTGCGTGGTTGGCTATGCAGCCTGTCGTCACTCCCGACATTGCCGTGCACCCTGAACGTTCGACTCAGGCTCTGGGTCTTTGACCAGCACCTTTTCTCGCAAAGTCTCCTGTTGTCGGCGTGTCGCCACGAGCCTGCTTGACGTTTCTGCGAGGCTCAGGGTTAGGTTCCCACAGCAGATTACGTAAGAGGGTCGTATGCTTCTCGCCCAGCGTGTACGACCTTCGTCCGTCTACCAGCTTTGTCACGTTCCGATCAGGGATCGTGACACTCGGTCCGCCGAGGTGTCCGTCTCTCACGAACAGGAGGCAGTAGTCATGAGCCCACGGACAGGCGTCCGATCAAACGGCACGGTGTCACAGCGCTGGCTGAGTGACCATTCCGATGTCCCGGTCCATGTGCTGCAGGCACTGAGGCACAGAGGCCTTCTCCCGGACCTGCATGCGCTTCGTCCCGAGGACGTAGTCGTCGCCCGCGCTGCCGAAGCCACCGGCGCCCATCGCACCAGCCTCGAGGCCGCCTCCGAGCGCGAGCACGACCTCACCGTCGTACGAACCGTGCGCGAGGCCATGACGAAGAAGCGCTCTCCGAGGACGCTGCTTCTCGTAACCGCCAATGAGGCAGTAATCACAAGCGAGGAGCACGAATTCCTCGCAGCTAAGGAGCGACCGCGCCGGAACGGCGAATCGTTCGTTGTCCTGCCGTTGGGTGTCTGGATGGCGGAACTCGATGCCATCCTGCAGCCGCACGGTGCCCGGGGAGGCTCCATAGCAGCCTGAAACGAAATACGGCGCCATCCCGCCTGTCCGCAACAGGCAAGGATGACGCCGATTCCGAAGTAGGCTGGTAAACCAACCCGCTCGCCAAGCTCAAGGTTACCAGTCTTCGGCCGTGACGTCTCCTGACGGGCGACGTCCCTCCAGCGTGTCATGCCCGCACGCCTAGGACCTGGTGACCTTTTTTGCGTTCCCGCACGCGCCGCCTCGTCTTCGGGCTCTGCCTGAAGAGAGCTGGCAAACCCCTGAGCTCTGCCTGCTACCCGCCCCGTGCCAGCCGAATCATCCACTGGCACGTGCCGGCTTCCACGCCGGTCGCGGACGGAATCACAGGTAGGGCTGCAAGCGCCGCAGCCTCTGCACAACCCGTGTCCTCGGCATGCCCAGCCAGCGCGTCCGCTGCTCACAAATCGCTCGGCGCGCGGCCCGCAGAAGCTGCCGAAGGTGGGGTGTCCTCACCCTCCAACCCCTAACTGACGCGGTCCTGCTGCTCTGCCATCCGTCGGCTGAGCAGCAGGTGAAGCACTGCCTCATATCGCTGAACACGAACGCGGAGCGCTCATGCACGGCACCTCCGGGGTCGATTTGTTGTTGCCAAAATCAACCCCAGCACCTCAGCCCAACGTCATTTCACCCGCCCAGCAACATGCCCTGCTGCTCCATCCGGGCATGCGTCAGCGGCTCCGCCGCGCAGTCGACGCCTTGGTTCTTGATAACCGCTTGATGGCCTGCTCCGTCGGCGCTCGGCTTGCACTCCTAGTCGTTGCGGCGAAGTCCAACTGGGAGGACGGGTGCATCGCCCATATCAGTCGAGCTGAACTGGGCCGGTGGTTGGGCGTCACCCCCCGAACCGCGCACGACTACCTCGACGAACTGCGTATCGCGCACGCGCTCGTCACCGAACCTCACTACGACTCGCAGGGGACAGTCGTCGGTCTCTGGTGCGCGCTGCCGGAGATGGTCGGTGTGCGCTGCCTCGAGGAGAATCCCACGCACCCTCTCGCCCTGACCCGAGGCGAACTGGCGACTCTGCTGCGGCTGTTGGAACACCTGATTGGTCCCGGATGGCTCAGTACCGACGGCACCGGAACACCTCCGGGGCTTCTTGCCACACGTCGTGGCCGCGGAGCTGCAACAGATCGACTCGCGTTCGTCCTACTGGCATTGCGTACCGGTACGGATGGCCGGATCCGTCAGCGTGGGGGACGATTCTCCGGCCGTCGCGGCCGCATGGCCGCGACGCTGCGGGCACTGTTGGGGTGCACCGACGCCGGGGCCGAGAACGTCCTCTCCCGGCTCGCGGACCGCGGCGTTGTCCGTCGGAACCGGCGCACCATGGCAACCGGTTTGCGTCACCGCACCGATTGGCTCGTTCCCGCCATCGCCCGGGCCCACCGCCCCTCCGAGCCGCTTCCACGACCCCGTCGCTGCCTCACACACCCGAAGCGTCGCGAGATCGTCCACAAAAGCCCTGGTCAAACCCAACACCAGACGCGTTGCCGCACGTCACCGGGGACCCGCTGCAGCTTCACACTTACACACGACCACACAGCCTTGGGTGACGTTTCCCTTCACGCTTGCGATCCGATGGTGTTCTCCGCCAAAGGCGAATCCACCCCTACCGATACGTCGCGCGAGAGCTCGCGAAATCGCCCCGGCGCGCTGCGCGCGGAGAACCCTCGGCTTCGTTTCCCTGGGGAGAGTACGGACGTTCGCGTCGTTTTCGCTGCGATTCCCTCGGTCGTTTCCCGCTTCACGCCCGGCCAGCGTGCAACGGCCGCCCGGGCCCTCCAGCTCGTGCTACGGGGCCCGTCCGCGCTGACACGCAACACCTGGTTCTGGAATGCGGAACTACTCGCCGCCCACTTCTCGATGCGCCTGCCGCTGAGACCAAACATCGAGATCCGGTCCGCTTTGGGCTGGTTTCTGAGTCAGTTGCCGGAGTCCATTGCGATCTGCAGGTACTGCCGTCGCACGACGCATGGCGCCCCGAGCTCGCGCCGAACCATCTGCGGGGTGTGTCTGGACGACGGAGCCACACCGACCTCGCCGCCGGCACCGGCAAACGTGCCCGCTCACCGGCCCTCTCCTCGCGAAGGCTTCACCTTGCCGGACTGGGCCCGCGAAGGTGAACCCGAACCTCGTCCGGCTCACACTCCGCACATGTCGCCGGGCCTGGCCGCCGCGATCAGTCACCGGCAACGGTCGACGACTTCTCCTTCCGACTTCGACCGCTATCGCCTGGCGGAGGAGCAGCGATGGTTGACGCGCATCACCGATCTCCATGGGCCTGTGGGTCGTCCTGTCGGTGCGGTCGACAGGCCTGATCTCGGTGTGATCGGTGGCTTCCGAGAGTCCACGTCGGCCGAGGAGTTGGTGGGTTTGGTCGAGGACCCGGCCCGGTGTGGGGCAGCCCCGAGTCGCGCGGGAGTTGCCCGATGAATGCGGGTCAGGGCCCGTGGGGTGCGGCAGGGTCGGTGGGCCCTGCGGCGATCCAGACTCCGATGACTGCCGCCAATACCAGGACCAGGAGCACGGTCACTCCGATGACCAAGACGAGGGCCCGGGTGATTCTCTGCCCGTCTGCGCGGCCGGGCTCGGATGTCTCGGTGCGGTCGCGTTCGTCGATCTCGATGCCGGCGACGACCAGGCCCGCTTCGCCCTGTTGCAGGCAGACGACACACAGGGTTCCGCGGGGTGGCCAGGGCCGGTCCGCCTCGAAGTCGACCCAGGCCGTCGGGCCACCGTCGGGAAAGCGGTACTCCACGTGCACGCTCGCGGTGTCGCCCGATGTCGAGGGGACGAGTTTGGTGACCGTGCCCACGACACGTGCCGTCCGGGATAAGGGTGGAGTTGGCAACGAGGCTCCTCGTCATGGATGTTCGGCCCTGGGGAACGAACTCAGTGCCCCGGGTCCGGAGATCAGGAAGGCACTCGGGGTCACGACGACACGGTCGATCGGGCCCACGTTGTCCAGTGGCGCGGTTGCCACCGGTTCCGACGCGGCACCGGCCGCCGGCCAGGCGACGAGCACGGGTGACGCTCCGGGCGCGGTACGCAGAGTCCACAGGAGGTCCGCGCCGGGCTCCGGTGCCAGCAGCGGACGGGGACTGCCGCCGAGCGTGCCGACCGGGAGGAGCCGCGGGGGTTCTTCGGGTGTCGGGTGGACCTCGAGGACCTCAGGTGCCGCGGCCGGCGCCAGAGTGACCACCTGGTCCCGGAACGGGACGGCCACATTGCTCGGATATCGTGCCGCCGCCGTGATGCCCGCGGATGTCTGTCGAAACCACGTGGTCGTGGTGGTCGTGGTCACCAGGATGCCTGAACCCGTGGAGGCCAGGTCCAACACACCTCCCGAGTCGAGCCTTCCGTCCACCGACAACAGGGCACCCGAACCGGCAAGCACCTGCCCGGTCACGTCCAAGAACGTCACGGCCGGCCGCGTACCCGAGGGCGCGTCAACCACAGTGGCCACCGCGGCGATGCGTCCCATGACCGCCACCGTGGCGGAGCCGCTCCGAGGCGCCGGTTGCGGAACCGGAACAGCCGTGTTCACCGCACCGTCGAGGTTCGTTCCGTTCACGATCGCCACGGTCGGACCGTGGCGGAACACGGTGATGTCACCCGATGCAACCTCACACGGCACACAGGAGGATCCGCCGGGGATGGCCGCGGACTTGACGATGCTCGCCCGTCGTTCCTTGGCATCGGTGGGACTCGCGAGCCCGATCGCCGCACGTCCGTCCGGAACGTGTCCCACCCACGCGACCAGACCCTCACGGGTGACGGCCGCGGCGAGCGGTGCGATGTCCGGCGCTGTCGCCTGGATTCGCGAGCAGGTTCGCCCCGTTCGCGGATCCACGAGCATCACGTCCCCAGGTGCGCCCGAGACACCGGATCGTCCGCGAACAACGAGCAACAGGCTTCCTTTCGTCTCGGACAGCGGTACGGCCAGGGGAACGTCTGCGGGATCGAACCGGACGCTCCAGGTGCCGCCCCTTGTGTCAGGGCGGTCATTGCCACAGCTGATGCCGACCTGATCCGGAGTTCCACTCGGGTGGGCCGGCGAGGACGGATCCGCGGAGCATGCCGTTGACGCGCACAGTGCGACCAGGAGCGCCAACGGCACCGCGCGGGAGGCCCAAACGGAGCCGGGGGACCGGGTCCGTGTATACGATGAACGCATTGACTCAGGGTAGGGACTCGTGACCCACGAAGCCGAGTCCCTGCAGCACGTGACTTGAGATTCGACCCCTCTCGTCCGGTTTGTGCAGCGGTCCTCCGGTGGCCACCACGGGCGCACCGTCTCCGGTACTCGACGTCCGTAGCGAGCACCACCGCCAGCCTCACAGCTTCACTTGCGAGCATCGATGTTGCGGGCAGTGACCGCAGTAGTGACTGGGACAAGCCGCCCGCCGTCCCCTCGAGGGAATGAGAACCCCTTGCCCCGAGGCGTAACGCCGCTTGGGAGCGGGCGGTTGGTCGCCGGGCGAGGAACGGCGATCAACGGCTCATCGCTGTAGTCGGGGTGAGCATTCGGCGGGCGAGGACGGCCACGCGCTCAGGGGAGAGGCGGACTCGGCCGGTCCGATGTCGGTATGGGCCGCCTGTGTCTGCGGCGCAGGTCCGTTTCTCTCGAAAGGGACGAGTCTGCGGTCGAAGCCCTTCCCTACAACGGCTGTGTCGGGGAGGGGTCTCTCGTCTCGTTCCCAGTGCGGGCTGCCTGGGCGTCGGGTGGCACCGTGCGATGCAGCGCCCGGGCATGGCGCGTGGGAGACGGCGGACGGGGCAATCCGCCGGGTTCGGATGCGCGGTCGATCCGAACCCGGCGGCTTTCTCACAGGTTCAGGAGCCAGTCCGGAGCGGTGCTCTCGGGCGTGTCGAAGGGGCTGCGGTTGAGACGCTCGATCGCGTGGAGTGCGTCGACGTCGCAGCGGGACACGTAGGCGCGTGTGCCCTTGTCCACCGGCATGCCGATCGTTCCGTTGCGTGTCACCGGGAGCGTGCGCAGGAGGTCCCCGTCGTGTACGAGCAGGTGCAATCGATAGGTGCTCGTGCCGGCTGCGTCAAGCCACCATTGGCCGCCGGCGTCGCGCGTCACCAACACGATCAGCCCTTCGTGTGCGTGGCCGGCGGTCGGCGACGGGCGCCGTGCGTTGGTGACCGCTTGCAATGCCGCGCAAACCCCGTCGGCAGCCGCGTGTCGCGCTGCGTGATCCCCTGCGTCCTCGTGCAGGAAGCCGCCGTCCGGCGCCGTGAGTACGGCGTAGGCGGCCGTGCGTGGGGACAGGTAGGTTCCGTGGCGGTACGGTCCACGATGGCTCACGACGTCTCCCTAGGTTGGTCGGCTGATCAGGCCGGTGAGGAAACGCTAGAGGACGCAACTCCCTTACTCCGCAACGAAATTCATGTACCGAACCCTTCCCGGGACGCTCCGCTGCGGGGAAGGGAATGCCGTGGGCGAACGGGCAGTCCCCCGACATCCGATCCGCTTCCGTCAATCAGGTCAGCAGCAGGCAGACGACCTTGTTGACGGCCTGCAACGCTCGCGCGAGATCCTGCGCAACGGAACGGGATTGCACCAGAAGGGGATCCGCGCCTATGTCGCGCGCACGCTCCCGCGCCGCGCGCAGCGCGTTGTCGCATGCCTCCCGGAGACCCGCCAACATCGCGCTGATCCGATCCGCTCGGACCAGAACATCGGTCGCCTGCCCGGCGGCGCTCCGGCATGGGGTGTGCTCGCAGGTCACTCGCGCCAAGGAACCCAACCCCGCGGTGGCGATTCTCAGCCGTGCCGTGGTGTGAAGGCGGGACGCGACCTTCCCCAACGCACCCTCCAGAGGCTCGTTCTCGAACTCGTTCAACACTGTGCAGGCGGTCGCCTGCTCCAGGACGACGCAGAAGCTCCTGAGGATTTCATCGAGCTCGAACGCCACCATGCGAGTGGCGTGTTCCAGTGCCGGCCTGCGCCCACAGACGGTCTCGTGCCGAGTCTCGGATATCGGTCGAAGAGAACCGTTGCCCACCATCGAGCCTTTCCGGTGCGGGAGTTGGTCCACCCGAGGTTAGTTCCTCGTGCCTTCGACGAGGCCGTGAGACAACCCCTCCCCGAAGCAGCGGACAGGACCGAAGCCTTGACCTCCGGCGGAGCTTCCGGCGGGAGGCCGGAGCAAACTCCCCGACATCGGCGGATCCCCGCGTCACGGGGGAGGGTTTCCGGCCCCGACGTTCGATGCAACGACGTCCCTACGCTTCGAGACACCGCCATCCACCCGTTCCGGGAGTCCCCATGCTTGTCGAACACGTCGATTTCACGGCTGCGTGCGCCCTCATGAAGGCGCTGCCGCGCACGCGGTCGGTGGACACCAGCGTCAGAATTCTCGGTCGTGACGGCACCGTGCGTCTGTCGGCGACGGAACCACCGACCACCGTGGCCGTGACCATTCCCGGCGCGCACTGCAACGAGGAATTCACCTGCTCCCTGCGTCATCTCGACCAGGTGCGCGCCGTCATGCACGGGCCGCGCATCCAACTCGTGCGGGTCGACGACGGCCTCCTCCTCGTCGACGGACACACCCAGGCGCGCCTGCCCGCCCATGGGAAACCGCGGCCCGAACCCCCGCGCATCCCCATCACGCCGTCACTGAGTATCGAACTGTTCCATCGGCAGGCGCGGTCCGTCCTGACCCTGGGCGCGGTAGCGGGCAAAGACCTGTCAGCGCCGTTGTTCCTCGACGTGCTGATGGGCAGCGGTCCCGACGCGATCGGCATACACGCCACCGACGGCCGCACCATTTCGGTTCAAACCTCGATCGACCCGGCTTCCCCCGAGGAGGATGCCCAACCCGCGTGGTGCCGCGTGCCTGCAGAGGCGTTGTCCTCCCTCCACGACGTCCTCGGCACGGCCGTGGACCGGGTGGTCGTGGAAGGCGCCCGGGACGCGCGAGGCGACCACGCGGTGCGGATCGTCGCCGAGGCCGGAGACATCCACGCCGAAGTATCCACCCGTGGCCATCCGTTCCGGTTGCCCGCGCCACGACGCCCTCACCAGGACGTACGAACAGCGAACCTCACTGTGGGTCAGGTCCGAGCACTTGCCCGCGCCGCGCGGGAGCTGGGGCGCCCGGGAGTATCCACCTCCCTGGCGACCGACCCCGCCGTGTCCGTCTGGCACGTGCAGGGAACCAACCCGGACGGGCTCGTGATCGTCAAGTCGCTCACCGGTGGCAGCGTTCCACCTTCGGTCGTGGCCACCACACTGGCCGACCCCGTGCGCTTCGAACGCGCCGTCGACGCCATGAGTACCTCACTGGGCTCCCACTGTCCGGCGGTGTTGTCCATCGACGGCACCGGACCGGGCTCGGGCCTGACCGTGCAGGCGGCCGAGCCGGGGCTGTCGTGGACGGTGCGGATGGCCGGTAGGCGTCCCCTCGAATAGTCGCGCACGCCGCACGCGCCGCCGCTCGACCGCGGCGGCGCCTGCGGGAGCCCCTCCCCCGGAGGGCGGGCGGACAGGTCGGGCCCGGGGAAGGGTTGCAGTTCGACCGCCGACCGACACTTGCCGGCCAGCGGCCGAACCGCCACCCTCAAATGACCATCCGTTACGTGCGCCGGCGCCTACGCTTCGACGGCTTGAACTCGTACATCTTCATGTCCGCCGCCTGCAACGCGTCGGAGAGGGACAGTGGCACCCGCGCGCGATGCGCGTTGCAGAAGCCCACGGACGCCGTTACGTCCAAAACACGTTCCCCGTGGGTAACGGGCTGCGACAAGGCACGCTTGAGTTCGCGGATTCGCGGGCCGGCGTCCACCGGGTCCAGAGTCACGACCACGGCGAATTCGTCTCCTCCGATCCGCCCCGCGATCCCATCGGACCCACAGAACGCACGGAGACGATCGGCAATCGCGCGCAGATGAGCGTCACCGCCGGCGTGCCCGTGCCGGTCGTTCGTCCGCTTCAGATAGTCCGCGTCGACCAAGCCCACATACGTGCACGACGCGTCCCGCCGGCGCGTCGTCTGCGCAATCAGATCAGCCGCCGCTAGCTCGAACCCGTCTCGGGTGATCAACCCGGTAAGCGGGCAGTGCCGCGCCCGATGCAACGACGTCTCCAACCTCCTGATCGACGAATTCAGATCCCGCTCCCGAGCGGTGTAGTGCCACGCGTGAACAGCCCAGGAAGCGCAGACCAGCACGACTAAAAACACCAGAGGAACAGTTGCCCCATGCATTCGAGTCTCCCGAGGATTGTGGGCTTTTCAGGCCCGGAGGCTCGATTATCCCAGGGCTGCGAATAGTGCCGGGGTACACGAAACCCTTCCCAGGACCGCCCGATCCGGGGAAGGGTTCCAGGCGGAGGCCCGGGAAATACCCGGGCCACCCGCCTCGAATCTAGAATATCGCTGCGCGTCGTTCATGTCAGGAGCCGGCCACGCGCACGACCCCGTTCCGCGACAGCAGATCGCCGATCTCCGCCGTGGTCAACCGCCGTTCTAGCCTCTCGATTTCGGACAAGACGACCACCAACTCACGCGGGTGCTTCTTGGCCACGTACTCGATTCCCCGCAGCACCGATTCCGGCGTCGGCACGATGCGTTGCAGCCATTCGGTGGAGAAGTGCATCCGATAGCAGATCCGATAGTGCCCGCTTCGACCGGGGCCCGCCTCGGACAGAGGGGCCGGCGCCTCCGGATCCACCATCGTATGCGTGACGGTAAGCCAGTTCTCGAAGACCGCGATCTCCCCGCAACCCGTCGCGGTCCGTTTCCGGATGTGCTCCGCCGCGACGCGCGCGGAGTCCAGAGGCACCGAGGTGTGCACATTTCCGTCCGCGTCCGTGAATCTGACCTGCCATGTATGCGTGTGTTCCCTTGCCACGAATCCGGGTCCCATGAGACTCGGTCCTCTCCTGCGGTCGACAAGAATCGACCTTCATTCTGTGGCATCGAAATCAAAAGGACTCCCGTGTACTCCCCTTCCCGGGCGGGTCGGGGGAAGGGTACTCGAAGGGGATGGAAAGCCGTGGAAGCGTCTAGGCTGGTTTTCGATCGAATATCCGATCACACGGGACGGAATCATGACTTCGACACAATCATTCATGTCGAGCGATGGGCACATCATGGACGCCGAATCGCTCGCGACGAAGTTCGAGAGAAGCCCCGACCTCGTGCGCACCGAGGCCGGATGCTATTTCGTGGCGGGCGACATGGGCGAGACCGTCTACGTGCCGATCAGCGACGACGCGTGTAAGGCGATCCTGAGCGAACGGCGTGGGCGTCTGCGCGCGGCACACCAGCGCGCAGACGCGGTGCACCGGATCCTCGCGACAGCCGGCATCACCATGGCCGCATACCCGACTTCCGGAATCGCCGTCACAGTCGGCAGTTGTCAGGCCAACGTCTATTGGTGGTACGCCGACTCGACGCAGCGCGACGACCCGTTGTTTCGGCGCAAACACGTGGCCGCCGAACTCGAACGATGCGTTGCGGCACTGCGCGACCACGGATGGACGCTGGGCCCCGGTGACCGCTCCGGAATGCACCCTGTTCGCCGGCTGTGACGTCCGACCCGTCGCACCGAAGGACCGAAACCCACCCACTCGAAAGGACTCGACATGGCTCACGGGGAACCGGCGCAGCCCGACGAGGTGCTCCGTGCCCTGCGGACGGCCGACCACACCCACACTCTCTCGGAGATAAGCGCAGGGGTCCGGGCTCTGCGGGGGCAGCTCGGGCCTGCCCTGTCTTATCTCGCCGACCTCGTTACCGTGGTCGAACGACTCACCGACGCCGGCCGTCTGGTCGGATACAGCGCCGGTGGTACCGACGTGTGGGGACTCGAACCACGCTTTGTGGTCGGTGACCGTGTTACCCGCATCGGCGGGGGTTCCAGCGGTGCTGACGGGCGGGTTGGGACCGTCACCGCTGCGGAGCACAATCCCGAACATCGGGCGGTGCACGTCACGATGCGGTACGAGGACGCCACTGTCGATGGGTACGTGTCGCCGCGTCTGTTGAGGCGAGTCCAGGACGCTTCCTGTTCCTCCATTTCGTACAGCGCCGAAGTGCTGACCGACACCGGTTGGCAATCCGCCTCACCCGGTGAGTCGTGGACGAACCTGAATGACGCCTTCGGCTGGGCGCGTACCCGAGAGGGCGCCGGTCGCGTGCGGCTCAGGTCGACGGACGGGCAGACATGGGAACGGTTTCCGCCGATCCGACACGCTTTTACCCCGGCGTGCCTCCTGCCGCCGGCGTGGGAGGGCTTTGCCGTGCCCGTGGATCGGCAGACGTCGCACAGGCGACTGAACGCGACCTTCGAGCACTTGAATGCGAACTTGACCGACGATCTCCGGTCCGGGTTCGTCTGGCTGACCGACCATGGCACCGGGCGCGGGTGGGAGATGCGCCGCCATCCCTGGCAGCAATGGGCCATGCATGGTCGGTACCGGCCTCCGGAGCCGCCGATCTGGTGAGGCGTCGGCCGTGTCGGGATGTGCCCGGAGCACCCCGGCACGGCCGCACGCTCGGGCGCCCCGGGGAAGGGGACCGGGCGTCGACGCCTGCGCGCCGTACCCCGTCAACGGCCCGGAGGACCAACGCGAGGCCTTCCCGTCTGCTTCTCCACCCGCACGCCCCCGCCTGTCCGAACTCCGCACCCGCTGCCTTCGATGTTCTTGTGCCCCCTGATCGATGTCCCCACCATCGACCGCCCAGCCACTGCCACCACCCGCTCCGATATCCCGACAACCCCTCCGTGCACCAGCCCTTCCATCCCCCTTAATCGGACCGCGTGCGGGTCCGACTCTGTGATCCTGACCTGCGCTTCGCCGTCCTGTTGCCTGTAGGCAACACAACCGGGGTGGATCTACAGTCGGACCTACAGTTGTTCCACCCGCGACGAACCCCAGAGCGTCGCCAGTCCTCATGCAGGAAGTCACCTGCCGAGGAAGCAGCGAAGGAATGTCATGACCTCTGGGGAAACTCCCGTTCAGGTAGGGCGCCGCCGCCGGCGGGCGGCTGCCGTCGGCTCGTCGACGGACGGCTCCCTGCGGCTCGGTCCCGCCGATCTCGCGTTGCTCAAGTGGCTGGTCGACTGGCGCTACGCCACGGTCGCCCAGGCCGCCAGGCTCGCCGACCGCAACCACGAGGCCCTGCGGCGCAGAATCCGGCGTCTCGAATTCGAAGCGGGTCTGGTGCGCACGAGTCGCCCCCTGGCCGGGATACCGACCGTGGTCATGGCCACGGCGCGCGGCAGCGCGACCGTGGGCAAGCCCACCGAGTCGCCGCGGCTTTCGCACGCGACGCTTCTGCACACCCTGCTGGTCGCCGACGTCGCGATCTCGTATACGTTGCTGGGCCACGAGGTCGTCTCCGAACGCAGGATCGCCGCGCGCGACATGCGAACGGATGGGCCGCTCGTCTGGGCGGGTTTTCGCCGACGTACTCACCGCTGGCCGCATCTGCCCGACGCGGTGGTGCTGCCCCCGGCCGGGGGCGAGTCTCGTCATCGTCCCGAGGACGACCTGATGGAACACAAGGGCCGCAGGTTGAGGTGGCGGGATCGATTCCCGTTCCCCACCGAGGCACGCCTTCCGCTGGCGGTCGAGGTCGAACTGGTGGCGAAGCGGCCCGTGGAGTATCGGGAACTGTGTGCGGGGTACCGGGGTGCGGAGCACCTGTCGGGCGTGCTCTACCTGACGCCCGAACCGTCCGTCGCGGAGGCCGTCAGCAAGGCCGCGGAGGCCACGGGACTTGCCCAGAGTGGTCGATTCCTGGTGCGTCCGCTCGTTGCGTTCCCGGGAGTGACGCGTCATGACGAACGCTAGGGAGGATCGGCTTCGAGAAGGGCGATTTCTGCTGAACCCCGCCTCGCCCAACAGGGATTCCATCTTGGGCGTCGTAAGGGGTGTGCTCTGGGCTTTCCACCTCCTGGTCGCTCAGGTCGGCGGTTTGATGTGGGGGCTGCTCTACTTCGGGGTCAACGGGCTTCGCCTGCGGAGGACCTTGCCCGTGTTCGTGACGGTGGCATCGGCGGCCTGGGTGGTGATCCGGGGGCCGTTCGCGGCGTTCGACTCCGCGGTGGCCGGGCCTCGGGAACTGTGCGCAGCGATCGTCGACGCCTCGGTCGGTTCCGACCCCGGTTGGTCGTCGGTGGCCGATCTCGCGTCCACTCGCTGGTCGGCGTGGCTGCGCGGTCAGGTGCCCTTGGCCGTGTGCGTCGGCTCCTTCGAGGCTTCCGTACACGTGTGGCTGATCTGGTTGAACACCGACGAGTGGCGGCTGCCGGAACCTCGGCGCGCGGTATGGGTCGTTCTGCGATCGCGGGTGAACGAGTTCCGTCTGCGTTCGGCACGGACCGTACCGCGTGGCGCCACACGGGTGGGCGTCGACGACGGGAACGGCAGGATCCTGCAGATCCCGGATGACGAACTGACCGGGCACGCCCTGGTGTTCGGCGGTACCCAGACGGGAAAGACGACCACGTGCCTGCAGTTCGCGCGCTCGTTCATCCTCCGAGGGTTGCCGTTCGTCGGTTTGGACCTCAAAGGCGAGGCATCCGTGGTCGATGCGCTCCGTAGGTGGGCCGCGGAAGCGGGCCGGCCGTTTCGGGTCGTGAGCTTCGACGGACCCGACTACTACGAGCCGTATCGGCACGGGGACTGCTCGCGGCGGGCCGAACTCCTCGTCGGCTCGGGACGATGGGCGGGAGCTCCCGACTATTACCGCAACAACGCGCTGACGTACTACCAGGACGTCTTCGCCGTTCTCGACGCGACCGGGAACGAAACGAGTGCCGGGTCGTTGCTCGGCGACCTGGTGGAGTTGGGAGATCCCGCGGTGCTCGCGACGCGGGCAGCCACCATCCCGGCCAGCCATCCCGAACGTGAGGACCTGCTCCGCAGGGTCGCCGCCTCCACGGAACTGGTGCGCGGCGACTCCGCGGCGATCTCCGGCTTCGTGACGCAACTACGCGGCCTGGACGCCTCGGCACTGGGGCGTTGGCTGCGGCCGGCTCCGGGACATGGGGAGGCGCCGGGTTTTGATGTCGACCTGTTCGAGGCGGTCGACGAACGCGGGGACGCGCCCTTGCCGGTAGTGATGTTCTCCCTGGCGTCCGGCGTGGGTCAGGTCGCTGCCGGAGCCCTGGGGACATTGATCGTGCAGGACATCACCACGATGACCAACGAGCTGATCGCGAACGACCGAGGCGTCACGTCCGGGTTGGTGTGGATCGACGAATTCTCCGCGCTGGGAGGCGTCGACGTGGAACACCTGCTGGCACGTGGCGCGGCGAGCGGCCTTCGCGTGCTGCTGTCGACACAGTCACTGGAGGACCTCGCCATCGCGGCCGGCACGGACGCGGCGGCGGGCCGGGTGCTCGACGTCGTCGGCATGGTGATCCTGCACCGGACGAAGGATCCAGCCTCGGCGGAACGCTTGGCCCGGACCGCCGGGACACGCGTGTGGATCAAGGAACGTCGTGTCGTGGAGGCGAGTTCGGCGGCGATGACGGTCGGCGCGCGGGGAGGCACGACCGGGACCGGCATGATCGAATACGACCCCCAGTCCCCGGTGCTGCGCGCGGGCACCCTCCAGGCCTTCGGACGCGGGGAATTCGCCCTGATCTCGGCGGCCGGTCCGCAGCGACGCGTCATACCCCGGGCGCGAACCATACCGGCGGCGGGCGCGGCTCGGCCGGCTCCGACCATCCCCACGACGGCGGCCGCTTCGGTGACGTTGCGCGAGGAGGACCTGGAAGCCCCCACCACCGAGGAGGTCGTCCGGGACGCCGAAGCACCGCAGACTCCCGACCAGGTACACACGCCCCGCTCACAATCGCGATTTCGCGCCTACGGGCTCGAGGAGTTCGACGACTAGCCACCGTCCGGAGAAGCCCCGCGCCGAACGTGTACGCCCCGGACGCCAGGCCGCGCACATGTGCCTGCAAGGCCATGCTGACCGTGGTGCGATCCAGATCCAAACCTGCCGAAAATGGGCGCGGGCCTCGCACGCGATCGTCGGCTCGCCGACACCGCCGCGGGTCTGCGTCGCGCGGTTTCGACGATGGATGCCCGGCGCCCGGAATTCGATCGGGCGCGCGGCGATCGCATCGTGGCCCCCCGGGTCGGTGAGTACCCAGGTTCGAGCGGCCGCCAGAGTAGTGAGGGGCGCGAAGGCCAGGCGCAGACACCAACGGACGGCGGTGAGCAGGACGCTCGGCCACGTGCGCCGACGCACGATCGCGCGCTTGCCAAGTGCCTGTTGCCGCAGCTCCGCGATGCAGGTGTCGGACGCGGCCGCGTACAACAGGGGCGGCAGGACCGCGGCCAGCGTGCCGCCCGGCGTGTGAGCGGACATCGCGTTCATGAACAGCGACGCGGCCGTGCAGGCGACGTTGCCCAGGCGCGCACGCAGCGCCGGGCGGCCGCGCACGGGCCGCGGCGAACGCCAGCGAGGCGAACACACTGCGCCGATGTCGGGTCCCAGCGCCTGGATCCGGGCGACGTCGGATGGTTTGTGGCGCGCGACGAATCGGTACTGACCCTCGTACGACACGACTCCCATTGCTGCGGCGAGGGCTCCGAGGCCGGACAGCGCGAGTATCAGCGCGAGAGTGCCGCCCCTGTCGCTGGGGCGGACCCGTGGATCGGCTCGTTCAGGATCGCTGGGCGAGGCCACGTTCGATGTACGTCGTGACGAGTTGTTGGATCGTCATGTCGGATTGCGCGGCCTGAATGCGCAGTCGGCGGCGCAGTGTCACGGGGACGCGTACGCACAACTGTCGTTCCACGCCGGTGAGGTGGGCGTCGTCGGCGGGAACCGTGGCCGCGGAACGTCGGACCGGGCTCGATGTGTCGTTGCTCATGACTCACGGGCTCCCCTGGCAGCTGTTTCGCCGTGTTGTGAGCTTGCACCAATGTAATAATGTATATACGACTATTGAATCATCGATGCGCGCCGCGTCGCCTGTCGCACGGCCAGGAGACGCCCCGGGTTCGATCAGGCACCCTCCGCGAAGGACATCCGCACACATGGGGACCACCGCCGACTTCTACAAGGGCCTGTTCGGCACGCGGACGCGGACCACCGCCGCGGAACCCTCGCCGCGACGAACAATCTCCGTCGAGCGAGCACGTGTCGGGTCCCGCAAGTGGCTTCTGTTCGTGCGCTGCGTCGTCGTCGCCGCCCTGGTCGCCGTCTTCGCGAACGGCGTCGTCGCCCTGGCCCGACGTCCCGACTCACGATCGATCATCCGCACCGAGGCGTCGGCCTTTCCCACCGACACCGCACGCGCCTACGTCACCCGATTCGTCGCCGCGTACCTGTCCTGGGACGTGTTCTCCCCCGACACCCGGGCCACCGCCCTGGCCGCCTTCCTTCCCGTGCAACTGGCGCGCGCGCAGGTCGGATGGAACGGATCGGGTCGTCAGAAAGTCATCGCCGCAACGCCGTCCACCGTGGAGATCGTCGGGCCCACGGAAGCGCGCGTGATCGTCGACGTCACCCTGGAACCGGGGGGCGCGCTCTGCGTCCAGACGGCCGTGCGCAGCGGCGGCAACGGGTCCTTGGCAGTGGTCGCCTACCCCAGCGCGGTGGCCTGTCCCGCCATCGCCCGCCAACCCCGTCCGACACCCCCGGTTCTCGAACAGGACGCGAACCTCTCGGGGTCATCTCCGCCAAGGTGTCCGGATTCCTGCGTGCCTGGGTCACCTCGTCCACCGACCTGGCGCCGTACGTTACGCAGGACTCCGGCATCTCGGGTCTGGGCTCCTCCCTCCAGTTGGACGCCGGCGCAGCCATCTCCACGCAGGTATTGGCCTGGGACGGCGCGGATCCCACACGCCGCCAGGTGATCACGCGGACCACGTTGAGAACACCCGGGGGAGGAAGCGTCGTTCAGATGCACCGAGTGACCGTGCGACAGATCTCCGGCTACTGGCTCGTCTCCGGCATCACCGCGGGAGTGGACGATCCCGAGATCGCCGCCGGACCGGAGGAACCGCTCCGACCTCTCCCGGCGCCGAGTCCCGGACCTTCGACCACGCCGCTCCCGGCGACGCCCCCGTCCTCAGCGCCCCCGGTTCCGCCGGTCCCGCCGGCTCCGTCGACTATTCCCCAACCCCCGGCTGAGCCCACCCAGGCGAAAGGAGCCCGTTCTCGTGACAGACAACCTCCCGGACCTGGCCGTCAACGGCGCGACCGTCGCCAGCGGCCTGACCGCCCTCGTCGGACCGGTCGTTCTGTTCCTGATCGGCGTGATGGCCGTACCCCACCTGTTCGGTGCCGCCCGCTCGATGTCCGCACTGTTGCAGTACGCGGCACTCGCCGTCGGTGTGGTGCTCGTTTTCTATTTCCCTGCCGTGCTGACCGACGTCGCACGCACCATCGCCGGAGTGTTCGGCAGCGGTGGCGGCAGCCCCACCAGTCCCGCGCCGGGAGGAGGCAACGGTCAATGATCGTCCGCACCTTCACCGCCATCTGGACGGTCAAGCCCCGACTCCTCGCGGTCGACGACGTCCGATTGCCCGTCCGCGGGGGAGTGGCCTACAGCCAGATCGCGGCGGGCGCGGCCGCCGCCGCAGTGTGGTGGCCGCTGTGCGCCCTCACGGGCGTCGCCTCGCTGACGGGGATACCCGGCCTGACGGTGCTCGTGTGGCTCGCACCACCGCTGCTCGCGGGCTGGGCGGCGGACCGCCCGCTGACTCAGGAACGCAGCGTCCCGGAATGGTGTGCCGCCTATCTCCAGCGTCGATTCGGCCCCCAAAGGCTCACCGGACTCGCTCCTGCGGCGCACCAGGTGCACGGGCGTGTACGGGTACTGGTGTGGCGACCGCGTCCGGGAAGTCGAAGCCGATGACGATCGTGCTCCTCCTCCTGGTCGCCGGTGCGCTGGTCGTGGCCCTGCAACAAGGCCGACGTACGTTGGCCGGCGTGACACGGCACGACCTGCCGGAGCGGTTGTCGGCACGCTATCTCGACGACTGCGTGCTCCTGACCGACACCGACGCCTGGACCTGGATGGAACTCCCCACGCTCAGCGTGGACTTTCTTACACCCGACGAGGTCGACGCGGTGATCGAGAACTTCTCCACTGCGCTCGCCGGTCTGCGCGACACGACGATCCACCTCAAGGTCGTGCACCGCCCCAATCAACTGCACGAGTGGGCCGGAGCACTGTACCGGCGCGCTGAAGCGACGGGGCACGCCGCACCGGGGCTCTCGTCCCTGCTGCTCGCGGAGCAACAACACCTCTACGAGTTGGACACACACACCAAACGAGTCTTCCTCGGGGTGCGCCTCGGCGAACGCGGCCGGTCGAACACCGGATGGCTTCGGACGTCGGTGCGTCCGCTGCTGGGTTTTCTCCGTACGGCCGAGGAATTGCTCGCATCGGTGGACCACACCGTGCCCACGGCCGAGATACGTCGGTGGACCTCCGCGGCCGACGCGATACGGCGCACCCTCGCCGCCGGTGCCCTGAGCGCACGGCCGGCGGACCAGGAGACCGTGGCCGGATTGTTCGTCCACGCGTTGCACCCGGAGATGCCCACCCCCAACGGCCCCGACGTCCCGGCTCAACCCTTCGGTCCCGGCACGGTGGAGCAACTGGGGGAGGGGTACGTCGACGCCACCCACTCCCGGTACGTCGTGGTGACCCAGCCCAACGCCGACTACGCGGTGCAGTGCGCCGAATGGCGCCAGGACGGTGAGGTGGGGCCGGCTCCCGAACGCGAGTTCGTCACCTATGTCGCGTCCGTGAGTGTCGGGCGCTTTCCGCGCGCGATCGACACGACGGCGCAGCCGCCCTGGCTCGAACTCGCCGACTCGGCAGCTTTGGCGTTCAACGTCGACGTGTCCGCACGTTGGACGATCACACCGCCGCACAAGGCGGCGAAGGATGTAGCCAAGCGCCTGCAGGCGGCGGCCGACCAGCAGAAACACTATGCGGAGGCCGGCGCCGTCGCGAGCGTGGAGAACAGCGACGCCCTGGTGTCCGCAGTTGACCTGGACGCGGAGATCTCCCGCAACCGCACGCCGCTGGTCTACGGGGCGGCAAGGATGATCGTGTCGGGCTACACACCCGAGGAGTTGACCGAGCGCATCGGTCAACTCAGGGAGCTCTACAGGACCTATGCGGGCATCGAACTCCACTGGACCGACCACGACCAGCTGTCGCTGTGGCTCGAGCAGCTGCCGGGCGAGCGGGTGCGCTCCAAGGTGCGCGCGTATCGCCAGATCCACGAACTGCGGACCGTTGCGGCCGGACTGCCGACCGCGTCTTCGCGGATCTCCGACACCCAGGGCCCGTACCTGGGGCTGACCACACGCGGCAGCGGCGAAGTCGTCCTCTTCGACCCCTTGTTCGCACCGCAACACAACAAGCCGCCCGGCGTGGCCATCATCGGATCACCCGGCGGCGGCAAGACGTTCACGGCCAACACGATCACGTTCAAGACCGCGATGCGCGGCGTCACCAGCGTCCTGATCGACCCCAAGGGCGACGCGAAGGGCCTGTCGTTACTCGGCCGCGACTACCTGGGCGACGTGCGAATGCTCGAACTCGGAGCCAACCTGCCCGGGCTCCTGGACCCGTTCGGCATGGCCGAGTCGCGGGAGGAGCAGACCCTGCTCGCCATCGAGACTCTCAAATTGCTCCTCGGCGGCGAAATGGCCGACGTGCGCGAATCCGTGATGATGGCCTCGGTCAAGGCGGTTGCCCACGCACCCCAGCCCACCTTGCGCAAGGTCCTGGATCTCCTTCTCTCCGGCGACCTCGAGCGCATGGGCCTGAACGAGAGCCCCGAAGCGCACTACGGTGCGGCCGCGAACGCGCTCGGCCACTACCTCGACGTGGTGTCCGCACTGCCCCTGGGCATCCTGTGTTTCTCCCCCGACACCACCGAGATCAAGCTGACGCGTGGACGACTGACCATCATCACCCTCGCCGGCCTCAGCCTCCCACCCGCGGGCACCGATCCCGACCGATACACCTACGAGCAGCGCCTGAGCCTGACACTCATGTACCTGGTGACGCACTTCGCCCGTCGAGCCCTGGGGCTGCACGACATCCACCGCACGGATCCCCGGATGCTCGTCATCGACGAGGCGTGGATGATCACCCAGACCCAGCAGGGTGCCCAACTCGTGGAGGCCGTCGCGCGCATGGGTCGCTCTCGGAACACCGCGCTGGTCCTGGTCAGTCAGAACGGCAGAGACCTGCTCGACGAGGCGGTGCTCAACTGCCTCTCCACGGTCTTCGTCTTCCGAGCCAGCGATCCCGGCGAAATCGCCGCCGACCTCGAACTGCTGGGACTCGCCGACACCGAGGCCAACCGCGCCCGCGTCCTCCAACTGCCCGTCGGTCGCCACAGCGAGGCGCTGATGCGCGACAGCGACGGCCGTGTCGGGCAGGTGCGGATCGACCTCTCCCACATGCCCGATGTCGTCCTGGCCTTCGACTCGACGCCCACGGAACGCGACGGTCCGACGCAGGCAGCGGCCCGACGCATCGCAACCGACCGATCCGGACGGGTCCTGGCGGTCGACGGCGAGGAGGGAACGTGACCGCAGCCCTGAGGATCGTCGACGACCACGTCGACGACCGAGCGCTTCTCGCCCGCATCGCGGTCCACCGCGCGGGCGCGACCCGCAGGCACCGGCATCAACGCCTGATCAGGGCGGTCCTGGCGATCGTACTCACCCTTCTTGGCGGCGCGACCGCCATGATGGCGCTTGCCGACCCGGCGTTGGCCATTCCGGGGTTCTCGACCAACGACCTGTGCTCACGACGGGACTTCCCCACGCCGGACGCGGCGGGACAGGGCGTCGACAGCCTCGTCCCACCCCCCGGCACCGGAGCCCCCGCGCCTTACCAACTCCCTGTCGGTCAACCGAACGGGTACCTCGAATCCGCCCAGAACGGCCGGGTGCCCGTCGCGTCACAGCAGATGCCCGTGCCGTGGTACCCCCAGTTCGGCATGGCCGGAACGACCTGGAACGTCTACAACATCGGATGCCTGGACACCGATCGGCTGTTCCTCAACCCCCTGGCCGACACCGTTTTCACCACCGCCAAGGCTTTGGATCGCATCACGATCAGCCTGTTCCAGTGGGCATTCACCAACGAGCTCGTCCGCGACCTTACCGAACCCCGTACCGACCGCAGCGGTGTCGTACACCCCTCGCCGGTCGATCGCGTCGTGTCGTCCCTCGGGGTAAGAATCTTCTACGAGTTCCTGCTGCCGGCCGTCATGGTCGGAGCGCTCGTCGTCGGGGCACGCGTCATCGTTCAGCGCCGCGGCGGTGCCGACGCCCTGGGACGCGTCATCTGGATCGTCTGCGCGGCCGCGTTCGGCATGTGGTTCATCGCCAACGCCTCCTGGGCGGTCCGCAAGCTGGATTCCGCCTCCCACGCGGTCACCGAGACAGCCCTGGTGGCCTTGTCCGGAAGCGACTGCCAGGACCAGCGCAATCCCGCCAACTGCGTTGCGCAGTCCTTCTACCAGGTCCTCGTCTATCAACCCTGGGTGTCCGGTGCTCTGGGACGTTCCGACCTCACCGATCCGGACGTACAGGCATTCGGCCCCCGTGTGGCCTACCAGCAGGCGTACACCTACGAGAACCAGGTCTGGCTGGCCTCGAATCCGGACGGCAGACGCTGCAATACCGGATGGTTCGACGCGTTGATGCTGGAGATAGCCCGTGGAAACCGACTGCCCTGGCACTTGATGCCCGATCAGACCCTGGAGGAACTCCAGCGACAGGAGGAGGAGGCGCAACGCAAGGAAACACCGTCCAACGGCGCCGCCTGCATGTGGAAGCACGCCGATCGCGACGAGATGCTGCGTACCGACTGGGGAGTCGACAACAATCACAAGGACAATCCGAAGGTCACGAAGCGACCCGACCTCTACGAGTCGTACACCGGCAACGGCGGCGGACGACGCCTGCTGATCAGCGTGACCTCCGTCATGGCCGCAGTCGGCGTGGGATCCCTTCTCGCCTTCGGCGCAATCAGCTACCTGATGTTCACCATCGGCCTGTTGCTGTTCACGATGATGGCGCCCCCCTTCCTCCTCATCGGGTGCATACCCGGCCGAGGCAAACAGATCGGGTTGCGATACCTCGAGTTGTACGTCGGATGCGCCACGAAGCAGATCGGCGTCGGCATGGGACTGGGCGGAGCCGTCGCACTCCACGGTGCCGTGTTGAGCGCCAGCGGCCTGCCGTGGTTCATGCAGATCGTCGTGGTCGTGGTCATCTCCGGCGTCGGCATCGCCTACCGCACCACCGTCATGGACATGTTCTCGCCCAGCTTCGGCGGCGGGAACGCCATACCCGAGCGCAAAGGCGTCGGAGGCCAGATTCTCGGCAAGGTCGGCGCCGCCGGGATGATGTACACCAACGCGATCACCGGCGGCCTCGTCGGAGCGCACGAAGCCGGAGGCGGGGTCAAGCAACGCACCGCCGGATTCGTCCGGGGCGCCGTCGGAGGCGCCGCCCCGTTCTCGCTCCAAAGAGCCCAGGGCGCCGGCGCCAGAGCCGGCTATCGCGTACGGCGCGAGGCCATCGACCAAGCCCTGCAGAAACTCGACACCGGAGGCTTCGCACAGGACTACCAGGCGGCGCAGCAGAAGGACGTCGACGCGCGGGACACCGGTCGCCGCCTTCGCGCGGATCTCGCCGAAGCAAGAGCGGCCGGCGACACCGCCACCGTGGAGCGCCTTCAGGACGAACAGACCGAGCACGCCGCAGAGGTGGCGCGAGGGCAGGTCGACCTCGCCGACACCCGCGCCGCCTATGAGGAAGCCCGCCAACGGGCGCTCCTACGGGCCGCAGGCAAGCGCGGCACGAAAAAGATCTTCACACCAACCCGCCACGGAACACCGCCCGACGCGCCCGGCAACGCCGCGCGGACATCCACCGGTAGGTCCGAAACCCCGGCGCCCCGCCCACCACGGCCCGACCACCCCCGCGTCCCACCGCGCCCCCGCGTCCCACCGCGCCCCCGGACCCTGTCACACCCCCGCGCCCGTTCGCACCGCCACAATCCACGCACCCCGACACCTCCCGCCGCGCCCAGCGGCAACAGGGAGCCCGCACACTGTTCCGGCCGCAGGATCCACAGGACCCACCGTCTGCGCCACCGCCGCCGGCTCCCGGAGAGACGCGCATCCCCAGCCCTCCGTCAAGACAGCCCGACCAGCAAGGGGAAGACCCGTGACCACCCGGCCAGGAGACGCGCACGACACCGACGACGGGCCGCCCCGCTCGACCACGCGAGCGGCAGGCTTACTCGCACTCGTGACGCTGTTGGCATTCGCCGCCTGGTGGGCATTCGGCGCCCACGGACGACCCCGATCGCAGTCGGATGGAAGGCCCGTCGCACCCGCAGCGTCCGTGTCGCCGGAATCACCGACGTCCCCCACACAGAAGCCGTCTCCACCCGGCCGCACACCCACACCTGCGACACCCGATGCCGCGACGCTCGCCCCCGGCCTGCCCGTCTCGCCGCAATCGTTGACCCAGGCCGGGCAGCGCGCGGAGGAGTTCCTTCGCGCCTACGTCGCCGACCGGTCCGGGGACGCGGACGCTCGCCTGCGACACCTACGCGACTTGTCCACACCGGAATTCGGCGCAACGCTGCGGAGCGCACCCTCGAACCCGTCGTTCCACCCCGCCACGACTCCGGCGCCGACTGCCGTTCGCGGTCGCTGGAGTCACCTCTCCGAACAGTCCCTGATCCTGCTCGCGGACGTGGACATCGCCGAAGCACCGTCTGCGCTCTTCACCCTGACCCTGGTCCGACAAGGCGACACGTGGGTGGCCTCCGCACTCTCCATCGGTCACGTCGGCGATCTCGGGGCACGATGAACACACCTTCCCGCGCGTTGCGACGCGGTAAATGGGGCCTCGTGGGTGCGCTCGGCGGAACCGGCCTGACGGCGGGATGCCTGCTGGTGGCGGTGCTGGCGGCGACCTCGGCCGTCTTCGTGGCCATCGGCGGTGGCGGCGGCGGCGCGGGATCCCTTCTGGCATCCGGAGCCTCATGCCTCGATCCACGATCACCGGCCGCCGGCTCCCCGACCACGGGCCCCACCGAGGCCTCGACGGCATCGTTCACCCTGCCGCCACCCCAGCCGCCGTACGGCCAATACCAGGGAGGACCACCCGGAGAAATTCCTCCCGAGTACTTGAGCCTGTACCAACAAGCAGGCCAGTCCCGCGGCATCCCCTGGCAGGTACTGGCCGGAGTCGGATGGGAGGAACTCCGGCACGGCGACGGCAAACTCGTCAATGCCGAAGCATCCTCCGCCGGTGCCGTGGGACCGATGCAGTTCATGCCCGCGACCTGGCAACAGTACGCCGTGGACGGCGACGGCGACGGACGGACCGACCCCTCGCACGCCGCCGACGCGATACCCGCCGCCGCCGACATGCTGGTTGCCAACGGTGCTCGCAAGAATGTCGAAGGCCTCCGCAAAAGTCTGTACCAATACAATCATGCGGAGTGGTACGTCAACGACGTCCTGGCATGGGCATACCACTATGCGAACGGTCAATCCGTGCCCATCGGGCCGGATGCGAGGACCGATTGCCCCGCCAGGAGCCCCGTCTCACCCGGTTCAGCATCGGACGTCGCCCTCAAAGCCGTCGACATCGCGCTTCGCCAGGTGGGCCTGCCCTACATCTGGGGGCGATGGGTCCAGATGCCTTCGACTGCTCTGGGCTGGTGTGGTTCGCCTACCGCAACGCCGGTTTCGTCTGGGAACGAACGGACACCAACGGCCAATACACGAAGGGGCAGCACGTCCCGGCCGAGGCCGTCCAACCGGGCGACCTGGTGTTCTGGCAGACCGGCTCCGATATCCACCACGTCGCCATGTACATCGGGAACAATCAGATCGTGGAGGCCCCCCGCCCCGGCCTGTCGGTGCGAGTGCGCAACTGGAAGCCGAACGAGGGTATGCCCAACGCGGTGCGCCTGGTCCCGACGGCGGCCGCATGACCAACCACGCACGAAAGCCGCGGTCTCCGATCAGCGTCGACCCGGTCGAGGATCCTCAGGGCGAACACCCATCCGCGCCGGGCGCCGCAAACCCGGCCAGCGGATCCCGGGCGAAACGGAAGCGGCGAAGCTCACGACATCGGTCAACGACCGACACCGCGCACGTGGAAAAGAAGCAAGAGAACCGGAACGAACGGTCGTTCAGCCTCCGATGGCGCGAGCGCTCGACGGCGCTCGGCGAGTTCGCTCGCACCCGACCACCGCGGCTGGGAACCCTCGCTCTGGTTGCCGCAGGAGGAGTTGCGGCTTGGCGACTGGCCCCCACGCACCCGCTTCCGGTGGCCGCGGGGGTCGCGCTCACGGTTTCCGTCGTCCTGCTCTGGCGGCGACACCGCCGCCCTTTACTACTCGTCGCTTCCTGCTTGTGGTGGTTTGTTTCCTCACCCTTCGTCGCCTTCATGACACGCGTAGGACCGCACGGACTCACCCAGGATGCAGCGGCCTCCATTCCGTCAGCAGCTCTCACTGTGGTGCTGATAGGCCTGATCGTGGCGGTGATTGCTGCTCGCCAGCGGCGCCGCAACGCCTGGTCTACCGTGTTGCTGTCGTGGGTCGCCTTCACCGCCACGGCAACCCTCGTGGCATCCGAGGCGGGTCCCGTGGCGAGCACCGCGTCGGCGATCGCCGCCGTCGCGTGCGTACTCGCGGTCCGCGGAAAGCGTATCCATGCCTGCGGCAGGCGAGCCCGTCGAACGATGGGACGCGCAGCGAAACCGACACTGTCGCCCGCCGCCTGGCACACCCTGCATTCCCTCGATTCTCTGGACGAGGACTGGATCGTCCTGAGCCGGAATCGGGCACACATGTCGAACGCACTGGTCGTGGTCGGCCCTTCGGGTGTCCACTGTCTGACGAGCCACGGCACGGAGGGCGGACTGCAGATCGGGACCGCATCGGCACGTGCGGTCGGGACGGATCTGAAGCACACCGCCCGCGCCGCCTCTCGCGAGGCGGCCAGGCTGAGAAACACGTGCCGGACGCCCGTAGCAGCGCTGATCGTGCTTCACGACGACGACACCGACGAGAACCACGTCCTGCGCACCGAGTACGACACGCGCCTTGTGACGGGCAACGTGCTCGCACCCCTGCTCGTCCTCAACGACGAACACCATCTGTCCCCACTGCGAGTTCGGCGTTGTGTGACTCGCCTGCTGCGGGCCGGCCTGGTGATCGTGGCACCGCCGGCATCCGCAGCACGCGGCGACGCCGTCGTACGAGTGGTTGGCGACACCTTCCGCGCCGGTTGGCGCATGCTGCCCGCGGTGTACACGCGCGGCGCGGACGAAACCAGAGTCGCTCTCTGCCGCGAAGCAGACTGGCGGCGTGCCCGAGCCCAAAAGCGTCGAGTGCCCGCCGAGCGCGTGGCGATCGTCCGCCGGGAGAGCGTGTTCAAGCGCTCGACAGGAGCGGCCCCATGACCTTCCCGAATCGCTCCCACACCGTTCTGCACGCGGCCTGGATCGCCGCAGGACGTCCGATTCCGCCATACGACTTCGGCCCCGGCTACGCCTGCTCTCGATGCGGTGCCGAACACGAGCCGACGACGAACGCGTGGAAGTCGGTGATCTCGCCTGTCTTCACCGCGTACGACGACTGGCGGGACACGGCCATGCCACTGCGCCTTTGCATCGCGTGCACCTGGGCGTTTCGTACGATCGGACTCCGGGATCACGCCCACCTCGTGGACCTGGACGACGCCCCACGACTGACGCGCCTCACGAGCGGAGAACTCGGAGATCTACTGGCCGCCGGCCCCCTGGACGGTTCTCGGGCCGCGTGGGTCCCCCTGCGCAGGAACCGCAAACACTGCATCACCCACTGCCAATGGGGCCTGATCGCCGTCGACGACGTTCCCCTGATGTGGTCCTCGGACGACGCGGAACGCCTACTCGTCATGCGTCGCCTGCGCGAATGGGGATTCGGGCCCCGTCAACTCTCGTCTCCCTGCCCGCATTTCGGGGTCCTGAACCGCCACGAACCGGCTCGACGGCAAGAGATTCTGACGCTATGGCCACAGCTGGATGGTTGGCGTCGACGGCGCCCGTGGCTGGACCTTGCGCTACGGGCCACAGTTGTCGACGAAGACCCGAGCCCCGCTGTGGACATCTCGACGGATCCGGGAGGGACCGATCATGCAGAGTGAATCGAACCCCCGAAACACCTTCCCGATTCGGGAACTCGTAGCCGTGGCGGGCCTGGAACCCTGGCCCGATCGACCGGGGGAGATCGCGTCGTTGCTCGTCGTCGCCCTCCACTACTCCATCGACTGGGACCGGTCCTGGGTGAAGGACCACCTGCCCCGATACTGGACCACCCTCCTTCCCGAACGGGTTCGCCTCGCCGCGACACGCGGCCAGCGCGACGGTCTCACAGGGTGGTGGCAACTCGTGTGCGAGGACCTCGTAGCATCGCCGCGCACCCACGCGGAGCGCCGCGAGATCCATCAACTGCTCTGTGACCACGAGCCCAAAGCAGTGTTGAAAGTACTCCGAGAGCAGGGTCACTTTCTGGTCCTGCGCACACGCATTGTGTCCCAGGAAGTCCGGCAGGTGCGCGAGGCGCGCGCACGCGAAGTGGATGCCGCGCAGACCGGCGAGTTGGTCTGGGAAGGGTGACGGCGAATCACCACGGCTTCAGGCGGCGTCTGGAGGCCCGTCCGGAACGATGCTGATCGCCCGCAGCCGCGATCCCGCGCGCACCTGGAACAAGTACATCTGCACCGCCGCAACATCGTCGGGGCGCAGGGCCCGGCAACGCTCGACGATGCTCTTGACAGCGCATCCGCGCGCGAGTACGGGCCCCAGAACCGGATGCAGCGTCAAGGCCGCGCCCACGGGATCGCGCGGGATGTCGTCCAGCGTCCGCAGCACCTCGTCAATGTCGTGAGCGACCGGACGATCGTTCAATGCATCCCCTCGGCCACTCGATCGAATCGCCGCGCCGATCGCGACCGGCAGAACCGAACCCCAGAGTCGGTTCCGCCGGCCGACGACCGCTCGACTCTCTGCATGAGTCATAGATGTATATACACTGTGACGTGGCTCGTGGCGAGGGGAAGGTGTCCATCATCGACAGCGACGATCGCCGCGCAGGCGTCCCAGCACCCAGTCCGACCGTCAGCATCCGATGGAAAGGCCTGGCCACCGCGACATCCAGTGTGGTCCACAACGGCGAGAGCCTGGGAACCATCTCCCTTCTCCGCCGAGAAGGTTGGATTCGCAAGGACGGCACAGTGGTCGACATTCCGCTGGTCTCCGGGAACGCGCTCCGCGGTGTCCTACGACGCACGGGCGAGGAGATGATGCGCGAAGTCCTGCGCTACGAGGGAGAACTCGCACCCAGCGTCGCCCACGCGCTGTTCGGGGGCGGTGTGCTGAGCCGCAGAACCGGCGAGCCGCTGTCGGGCGAGCGCTTGCACGTACTGCGCACACTGGTTCCGCAACTGGGCGTCTTCGGAGGAAGCATCGCAGGACGGGTGATGGACGGAATCCTGGATGTAGGAAAGCTGATCCCCGTCTGCCTGGAGACCCACGAGGATCTCGACCTGCCCGACGGACTCCACAAACCACCCCTCCTGTCCGCCGACGACCTGATCCAAGTCGAGGCATACAGCAGGAACGACGAGTCGGCGGGCCCCACATACGCGCACCTCACCCGTGCAACCGCCCCTGCGGAGGCGTCGACACTCATGCGCTACTCGGCCGAGTCCTTCATGGTCGGGACCACGTTCTCCATGATGCTCAACCTCCGGGGCGCCACCCCATGTGAATCGGCGTTCTTTCGGGAGTTGGTCGACGTCTACGTGGCGGACGCACGGGTGGGCGGACGGCGCGGCCAGGGCCACGGAAGGCTGTCCCTGCACATTGCCCCGACCGTCACTGCGGGAACGCCGACACGGTTCGATTGGCGAGGCTTCCTTACCGAACATCGTGACGAAGCGGTGAACCTCTTGAAGCAGCTGGCATGAAAGTTCTCCCATCCCCCGCCACCGAGACACGCCCAGTGATCGTTACCGCGCACCTGCAACAAGGAGTTGCCCTTCCCGTGCGCTGGGGCATCGACCTCGCAGGCCTCCTGACTCACCTCTCGCGTACCCCCGAGGTCCAGGCGCCCCCGCTGCCTCTCACCATCTGCGGCGAGCCCGAACAAGGCAATACATGGCACTGGGCCGCCACCACCGCCTGGCCACGGGACCTGCCCCACGACGACGAACCCACCGAGATCCACTACTGGTCGAGCACCACCGACCACCGACGCCTGGAATGCCTCGCCAACGCACTGCCAACCGCCATGCCCAGCAACAAGGGTGTCTACCGCGACAGGCTCTATCCGATCGTGGTGACCCGGTGTCGCAGGCTCGTCTGGCATGCCGTAGCCGAACCGGAGGCATTGAGGAACCTGCTCGAGCCGGTGGCGGCGGTCGGTAAGAAACGCTCGATCGGAGAGGGGGTCGTCACCCACTGGACAGTGCAGCCGTCCACGGCCGATCGCTGGGAGGCAGGCCACCTGCACCCCCACGGCCCCCTGGGCCGGCCCGTCCCCCCGAGATGCCTGCGTGGTCGCGGCCACGTCGAGCATGGCGGGCTGGCGGCCGGACCATTGCACCCGGGGCACCCGGCCGCCCGGGAGATCTTCGAGGTGTTCCTGCCGATCGCTCTTCCCGCCTGACGAAGGGAACGTCCGTGAAGCCGTCTGTGGATCCAACTCCGTTGTACGCGCGTCTCGGATCCTCTGCGCGGATGAGAACGAAAACCCTCCGCGCGCACGAACGCGTGCGTCGCATCGCGGCACACGGCGGCTATGCCGCCTGGTCCGGCGGTAAGGACTCGACGGTCGTCGCGCATCTGGTACGCGAGACCGGAATGCGGGTGTGCTTTTTCGACAGCGGCATGGAACTCCCCGAAACCGTCCCCTACATAGTCGCGGTGGCGCAACAACTCGACCTCCGACTCGAATCCATCGCCGCGCGACCCTCTGCCTGGGAATCCTTGGAGGCATCCAGGGTCTGGGAGAACGGATCGCCCCTTGCACCCGACTGGCGTCGTCTAACCAACCTCCACGAACTGACGATCGCCGGCCCCTCACGCACCGCACACCGGCGGTACGGCGCGGGGGAGGTGCTGGGCCTTCGCGCCGCCGAAGGAGTCAAGCGTCGACGGCTGTTCGCCCATGCCGACGACGGTGTCTACCGACGCCTCGACGGGACCGCCGTCGCGTGCCCGATATGGGACTGGACCGACGACGACGTGTTGGCCTACCTCGCCTATCACCGCATCGGCCTCAACCCGATCTACGACAAACTCCGTGCCGTCGGTGCACCGCCTCGGGCACGCCGTGTCGACTCCATCTTCGACGACACCGCACTTACCTACGGTCGACTCGTATGGCTGCAACGAGGCTGGCCCTCGGTCTACGACGAACTGATCCGCCGCCTCCCACGGATACGGGACTACGCTTGAGCATCGATTCCTCGGTGAAGCAATGACACCGGAGAGAGAACCTGCGCCGATCACCTCGTGCCGGCTTCTCGCAGCCGCAGCGGGGATCCTGCTGCCGCTGGGGCCGACATCCGTACGCGACGTATGGACGGACTCCCGCAGCAACACGGTGCAGATAGTGGGAGACCCCGCCGTACCCCTGGGCGCATGCGGCGACCTCGTCGAGAGAGCCGCAGTCCGCCTCGGAGAATGGCCCCGCTTCAATCACCACGCCCAGAGCTACAAGGTCGAAGCGATTTCAGAGGGAATCGGCGTCGCCGTTGTGCAGCCGCCGCGCAATTACACGTCGAGACTTGAACCGCTGGGCGACACCACAGGGCCCCTGGTGAGTGCGCTCCGCGACATCGGACAATGGAGCACAACCTGGCCACCCATCTGCTGTCGCATCAGGGTGCGCGTCAGTGCCACACTCACCGGTTCCAGCTCGGAGATTCACCTTCAAGGCGGGGACAGTACGGTGCTCGCCAGGTATCTGCTGTCGTGCGCGTTGCACGTGAGCCCGCTCATCCCCGGGGAACATGTCCGAGCCGTCCCCGGCACCGTGGTCAGGGCCATGCTCCTTGCCCCCAATGAACGGCCCGTCGCCCTCGAGGCCCAGTGCCCCGGCGTCGCCGAGGACGAATCGCATATCTGAACCGGCGGCCGGGCATGCCGACGGGCGGTGAGTGGCGCTCTACGCAGGACGGCGGCGACGGTCCAGTTCCGCGATGATCCGTTCGTGACGTCGGCCGGGCGGAACACTCGAGTCCTCCACGATCGGGCCGAATAGCTGCCAGACCTCCTCCTGTTCGATGCCGATGATCGCAAACTCGCGGTCGTAGATGTCGTAGAAGCAGGCCCACATCAGCGTCAGCGGATGGTCTGCCGGGCGGGGATGGATGCTGTCCAGCGACACGGCCTTCGCGGTGGCATCCCACACGACCTGCCACTTCAGAGCACTCCACAGCATGACGTCTGTCGAGGTTGCCCGGTGTGAGGCCCAGACGGCATCCCTGTGCTCCTGCACGGAACGTACAGCGTCGATCATCAACGACCTGGGGTCGACCTCGCCGAGCAACGCTTCGGCACTCAGTACGGCGGACGTCGCCGTCCACAGCGTCTCGTCCGGGGGACGCGGCCGGACGGTCGGCTGCCGGTGATCGCGGACAGCGTGGCGCAGATCCGTGAGCCTCTCCAGAGGGCTGCGCCGACGAACCAGAGGTGCCAGCCGTCGAATCGGGCGGCGGGTTCCCGAACCATCGTCCACGGAGTACTCGTGCAACGCCGCCCAGAGAAGCAGGTCGTCTCGTTCCGGCGACCTTTCACCGCCGCCGCCCGTCAGGACGTCGCGGTGGTCCAGCAGGGCCTCTATCAAGAAGTGCAACGCCGCCCAGTCCTCGTGCGGGACGGATTCGAGGCACCCCCACAGACGCCGGTCCGCGGCGCAGCCCACGTTTGCTCGATCCTGCCGATGCGACCCGACGTGGAGGTGCACTTGGTCCCGAACATAGGACACGTCGAAGCTCGACTGCCAGTTCGTCCGACGGTCCGCGGTCGGTCCGTGCCGCAGCCGGTCGAGACCCTCGCGAAGGGATCGTGCCAGAAGCCGTGGACCGCGCCAGAGAGGATCCTTGCGGGGTGAGAACCCGAGTTCTTCGAGAGTCCTCAGCACCTGGCCTGCCTCCGCGAACTCGGCTCGCAACAGCACGGACGCCCGTGCCTGGAGCGATGGCTCGCGGTGGAGCCATGCCCACAGAGTCCGCCAGGAGTCCGGACTCTCCGGATTCGGAAGGAGGTGGTCAAGGAGCAGTTTCCTCAGTTGCTCCTCGGATAGCTCGCACAGCCGTCCGGGTGTGAGTTCCGCAGCGGCCGGAAGCGGCTCGTGATCCGGGCACGGTGCCGGAGGAACAGGGTCCTCGCCGTCGGGAGCGCTGAGGCGGGTTCGTGCGTCACGCATCAAGGACACGTAGCCGTTGGGCCCCCGCATCACCCCGTCGTCGACGGGCATACGCCGGCGGAGCGCGGCGATCTCCACTTGGCAACGATCGAGTTCCTCGTCCAGGACGCGCAGGCCCTTGCGGCGCAAATCCTGGTGCCCGCGAAGCGTGGACCACAAGAGATGCCACGCCACCAGCTCCTCGGGCTCCGGAGGCCAGTACATCCGCACGAGCCGCGCGAACTCGGACGCGGGCAGGTCGAGCAGGTACTCGGGGGTGATCTGGTCGAGTGACGGCAGACCACTGGGCACAGGAACCTCCTGAGCGTCGAGCCCTCGAGAAGCGGATTGACGTGTCGAGCATACGGTGAGCACCGTATCTGAGTGACCGTCAGGAACGAAACGCGTGAATCCGATACACATTCAATTTCGGCCGAATGGTCGGGGTATTCCTTGACGCGTGGGAGACTTGCTCCTATGATCACACTGATTCGATGAGGATAGCTGCAATCGTGGTGGTTCTCGCTACAGCGAGGGGTTCGTCGATGCATTACGGCCATTCCGGACGTACTCGTGAAGACCGGTCGATGGCTTTCGGATGGGACCCGACTGCGGTGGTTGCCGGGATGTCCCTGGGGACTGGTCGAGATTGGGAAATCCAATCGGTCAGCGTCTACCGATGCGCATGGGGAGAGGTACTGCGGGAAAGATGGGATCTCCTGCTGACGAAGCAGGGCTCCCCATGGATTCCGGCGGAGATCCCTGGGATCCTCGGTATCGATACTTCCGATGCGGTCGAACTGTGGCGTATATCGTGCCTGGACGCCGGGGCGGGCGAAGGCGAGATACGGGCCCTGTTCCGCGCCGACTGCTCGTCACCGACGCGGCGTTCGGTGGAAGGGCAACGGCGCGTCCACTTCCGGCACCGTCCCCAGGGCCTCGTCGTCTCCTGGCCCGAGTCGCCGGTATTGTTCCTCGCCCCTGTGGCGCACGACATCGCAGCGTAGCCCGGCTCCTCGTCGAAGTCTCGATGTGATCTTCGCGCCACTACCTCTTCGTTCTCGGTTTGAGCGCTTTTGAGCGCACCGACATGTGGCGTACGCCTCATTTTCACGGCAAGGATGCTGTCTCGCGGTCACACCGGGTGAGACTGAATGGGCGACGGTCGGGACACTGGGTTCCGTTTGCCGGGCAGGCCGACGCCGCATCCGGAACGAGCCAGAGTCTCTGGAGGGCTGCGGTGGAGAACCGGCACGACATCGGTGCCCCGCCTCCGCCCGGTCGACTGCGCGCGCTCCATCACGAAGGTTTCACGGAGCTCTATAGGCGCCACTGGCTGGCCGTGTTGCGCTACACGAGTCGACGCGTGCGCCCGCACGAGCGCGCAGAAGATGTGGCTTCTCGTGTCTTCGTGACGGCGCTCGAAAAGGGCGACGTCATATTCGACATCGACGAGGACGAACGTCTTCCCTATCTTCTCGGGATTGCGCGCAATCATCTTCTCACCGATTTCCGATCCGAGGATCGATCGGTCCGCCTTCGGGAACGTATCGAACTTGAACAGGCGGTCAGGGGCAACGCCGAGCCTGATGGGACCGCAATCGTCGATACGCAACTCGAAGTCGCCCGTGCCTTCGATGAACTGCCCGAACTCCACCGAGAGGTGATGAGCCTCGTGGCATTCGAAGACCTGTCGATTCCGCAAGTCGCGCTTGTCATGGACCAGTCCGAGGCATCGATCCGGCGCATCGTTACCCGGGCTCGCCAATTGCTCCGGGTCGAGATGTCCCGAACAGGATCCAAGGAGCCCGGCCACGCCCGGTTCGGCAGACGGGTGGGAACGTCGTGAGAAGGCGCGACCAAGACGAGCATGACGTTGACGAGCTCAGGGCACTGCTGCGTCCCTGCGATCCCGTGAGTCCGGAACGTCGTCCGGAGCTGTGGACCGAAGCCGAGCGGATCCGCCCGGCCGCCTCCAGGACTCGGGCGTGGTACGCCGGGTTCGAGAGTCTGCGGCGCAAGGGAAGGGTTCGATGGGTCGCCCTGGCCACCGGCGTCCTCTTGTGCGGAGGAACAGCGGCGACGGCGGCCCTCGCGGTCAAGGAGCGTGAGCCCGCTCGAGAGAAGTCGATGGTGCGTTGTCACCTCGATACGGACGTGAAGCACTTCAGGGGTACCACGGTGTTTCCCGTCGATGGACCGCAGGCTCCGATCCAAGCGCTTCCCGTTTGTCAGGCGCTGTGGAGCGGCGGCTACTTCCAGGAAGGAAATCCCCAGCCCGTCCGGAAGCCGTCCCCCGGACCGCATCCGGTCCCTCATCTGATCGCATGCACGCTCAAGAGCGGCCACGCCGGCATATTCCCTGCGTTCGATCAAACGTTGACGTGTCGCCGACTCGGTCTGCCCGAGCTCGATCTGGACGGGACGTAGGCAGGGACGACGTTTAGGAACAGGCGCGGGCGCCGTAGTACCTCGGCGACGCCGTGTACGGCACCCGCGGCCTGCGATCCGGCGCGACTACCAGATCTGCCAGGAACTGGTGATGTTGTTGGCCCAACCCAGGTCACTGCTGCTGGTCAGATAGCCGGTGTTGCGGCCGGCCAGGTTCGCGTGCTCCCACAGTACGATTCCGCAGCCGTTGTAGGTTTCGACCGAGTTGGCCCAGTCGTTGAAGCCACCTGCGAAGTTGTTCGTCCAGTAGCCTCCGCCTCCGCAACCGGTGTTTCCCGTCAGCGTCAGAGTTCCGCCGGACGCCTGCCAGTTGCTGTAGTTGTAGAGCACGGCCAGCACGACACTCGCGGCAGCATTGCTGGGTTGCCTCGCCCCGCTGTGATGTTGAGCCGAGTCCTGGGCCTGGTCGAAGGTGCGGTAGCACTGCGGCGCGGAGTCACGGAGCGAAACGTCCAGCACGCAGTGGGCGTTACTGGCACGGATCTCGTCGGCGGTGGCGCTGCCGACACCACCGATGAGGAGACTGATCAGGATGGTCAGGACGCTTGCCGCCGCGACCAAGGGTCGCGGGCGCGGGTTGATTGCTCTCGCCTTCATGGTTCGTACTCCTGGGGTTTGTTCAGCACGATGCTGAGAGCGGAGACAGAGCTGGCGACGGCACGACAGGAACGCGCTGCTCCTGCCGCCCAGGCGCCGGCCCGTCATCGTCGGCGTACGTACTTGCTGACCGTCTCGAAGGCACGGGACAGGGCCAGAATTCGACGCATCTCGTCCTCGATCCCCGCAGTCGCGGGTCCGGAGGCCAAGTCGATCCTGCGATGTTCCGGGACCGGGCGTGACCCGCGTCGTCGGCGATGTACCGCGGCCGTGACGACAGCGGCCTCCGCGTATCCGATCGCGTCGTCGTCACGCTCGCCCACCATGTGACATGTCTTGAAAGTCGAGTCCGCTACATCACGGTCGAAGTAGGGACGCAACTCGTGGAACTTGGACTCGAGGTCCGTAATACGGTCCGCCAAACGGAACGTCACGTCGGACAGGTGCGCGCAGTCGCCAATCGCGCAACGCCGGTAGATGGGACGGTCGTTCGTAGCCGCGGATAATGCCCACCAGAGCTGCCGCAGCGCGAGGTGTGCACGTGCGCGAGTGAGCCAACCGGTGGGTACATTCTCCTGGATCATGCGGGCCACCAGGCCCGTGGCAAAGCAACGAGCGACCTCGTCGCACCGCTCGTCCGCCCCGGGGCCCAAGCGAGCCTTGAGCAGGACCTGGGCCGCCTGATGGAAGCGATACAGGGCCGACCCGGGCGGCCAGGTGAGATAATCGGCATCTCGAGCGCCGACCCACATGGTGGGCGTGTTCTCCGATACCCGGATCACCTGCAACGGCGCCACTGCGTCGAACAGTTGACGGTGGAGGTCGACCACGGCCCCCACACCGAAGTCACGTGGACACGCGACCCGCCGCTGCCACTCCGCCGCGGCCGCCCGCACGCGTCGATGATCCGGCCCCGTAAAGACCCCCGAAGAAGCAGCGTCGAAGTCGAATGCAGGGTGGGGTCGGTCAACTTCCGCGACTGTTGCCATCTTTTCCCCCAGGGACCGCGCGAACACGAGAGGCCCACCGTACGCACACGAGCGATCACCGATTCCTCTGCCGTGAGGTGAACAAGCTCACGCGAAGAAGGTGCAACAAAACGTCGCCTGCGGACAGAAGGGAGTACGGTGACCGCAGCTGGAGACGGCATTCGGCGCAAGTCGGCGCAGAGACGGCATCATTTCATGATCGCGAGTTACCCTACGTCATCGGTGAGAGGCCGTCACATGTCTATGTCCGGCAGCCCCGGTTTTTTCGCGCAGCACGGAGAAAACTTTTCTCGGAGACCCTTCAATCCCCTTTCTGTCATAAGTGGCATATGAAGCGAACATCCTGAATGTGAAGATGAGTTCGCGCGGCGCGTCAGGAGCCGGCGAGCCTCCCAGCGGACCAGCCGCGGTTGGGGGCGTGGCCCGCAGCGGCTCGAGGCCGACTTCCGAGGACTACAGCGCCGCGCGCTAGGGCTTGTGCGGAGTGGTGATCAATTCCGCGCGCGAACTGGTAGAAGCCTTTCGTGGCGCGACGTGGACTCGACGACGACCATGATCGAACCGTTTCTGCCAGTGGGTGGAATCGGGCCGTATCCGGAGGGCTGCGCGACCGGTTCGAGGGCGTGATCCGACGGTTTCGCACCGGCGGCCAGCGGCGGGAGGCGCTGTCGGAGTTGGGGGTCTCGTCGACGGTCGTTTCCGTCAAGGGCGCGACGCCGGTGTGTTCGTTGCTCTCATGGACGCGATGATCACCGAGGCGGTCCCGCTGCGGGCAGGTGGACCCGTCCCTGGTCGGCGTGAATCCCCGGTGGTGCGGGCCCACCAGGACGCGGTGGGCCTGCGCGTGGCGAGGAGGCTCTCGGCCCGGCCTGGAGGAGGCCGCCGGCTGGACAAAGGGGGATGGCGAGAAGCGTGATCAGGGCAAGCCGATCCGGCTGCCGACGCCGACGCCGGGCTCGGCTGAAGGCGGCGGAACTCGGCTGCTCGCAAGGCGGGTTGCCTCCAAGATCCACCTCGCCTGCGACCGGCGCTGCCGCCTGTCGGCCATCACCGTCACCGAGGGACAGGCCGCCGACAGTCCGCAGATCGTCCCCGTCCTGCGCAGGGTCCGGGTGCGCGACCCGTAGGGCCGACCGTGAACCCGACCCGACGCCGTGGCCGCTAACAGGGCTTACTCCTCCCGCGCCAACCGCGCCCACCCGCGCGGACGCGACATCACAGCGGTCATCCCCGAAAAGGCGGACCAAGCCGCCAGCCGGAAACGAAAAGGGTGGCCGGTGCGGACGGCCCCTCTCCCACGACGTCGGCCTCTACCGCGATCGAAACACCGTCGAACGGCTGATCAACAAGCACAAGGCCTGGCGCGGATTGGCAACCCGCTATGACAGGACTCCCGAAAGCTTCCTGCGGGACTGCACCTTCGGGGCACGATCATCTGGATCCGCAGCCTTCACCCCGCCGAATAGCTGCAACAGGCGCTAACACCGTTGCGTCACGGGGCCCTGGCACACCCGGCAGGTGACGCAAAACGGAATGCCCCGCGGCCCGGGCCGCGGCCACAATTTGGCGCCGGAGCCCGACGATGTCCAGATGCGAGGCGACGACGGCGATGGCCGCACCGTGATCGGGACGCCGGTCTTCATGCCGTGGAAAGGGACGAACCGCTCGATTCGCGTGCCTGCCAACCTTGGCCTCCGGCAACGAGTTACGTATGGCGCTCAGCTCCTCGTTCCACCATCGAAGGCGGGCGCGATCCAGCAGGAAACGTAGCTCCCGGCCGCAGGCTCGAGGCCAACGCGGTCGGGTCGCATTCGCAAGTGAACGTGCCTTCCAGGACATTCCACGAACACGTACGAGGCCCTCCGCCTTCAGGCGTCTGAGGTGCTTGACGAGCGTGCGCCGTGTGTATCCCGTGACGTGTACGAGCGCCGCCATACAGGACGTTCCTGCGCGTAGGGCCTGGTAGGTGCGAGCCGCGTGGTGACCCAGGACTTCCCAGATCGGCGCGCCCAGCAGATCGACGGTGGTACGGAGCGTCCGCCGTATGTGGGGGGTGTTCTCTGGTGTGTCAGACCCGGCGACCGGGGGCACGGCGCAAACGTGCTGCCGATTGGTCGGACAGACATGGGTCTGGGCGATCGTCAGCACCCGTGCGCGGTACCGCTCGGCATCCGCGCGTGCGACGACGCCGAGCCACCCGTCCGCCACGAGCCGTCGCACGGCACGGGCCGCGGTGTCGTGACTGCGTCCGGTGAGAAGCGCGAGACGTCGTACGTCCAGAGCGACTTCGCGCTTTCCCACGGTCAGGCACACCAGCGCCACGGCATTGAGCACCGCGAAATCTGCAGGCCCTGAAGGCCTGGTCCAGCGGTGCGGATCCGCCTTCTCCAAGCGCAGCAGGAGATCATGGACGACGAGGGCGGTGTCGTCGGGAATCTGGGCGTCCCCCGTTCGAGGGGGGAGTCGCGAGGCACGTTCCACGGCGAGTCGCCACTGACGGGCGAGCACTTTTTCGCCGTCGGCCCGGGGAACGCGGGTATTGCCCACGTGCCGAGCGGATCTGAAGTATTCGAGTCCCGGTGAGGACTCGCCGTCCTTCACGAGCATGGCGACGTCCCGATGCCTCAAGCCGCCGAGGGCGAGCGTGAGCAGGGTTGCGAACGCGTGTGCGGAATGGTCCGTGGACGGCCGCAGTGATGTCGCCAAAAGGAGACGGCCCGCGGCGGAAACGTCACGGCGATCACGTCCGAGGTGAAGGTGACCCTGTTCGTCCACCGATACGGGTCGCCGCGATGGTGCCGCTGCCACCGAGGGTGGCAGCCCCGCCGCACGTGCGCCGCGTGGCAGCCGACGCCGCGCGCCGGACCGTCGCGCCACCGCCTCCAATGCCTGAACAAGTTCGGCGATGTCGCTCCGGGACGAACCGGCTTCCAGAATTCCGACAGCCTCCGCCGGCGCGTGGTGCAGCAACTCGGCGAATCCGCCGAGCCGATGCGGTGAGCCGGGTGGACGCATGGCTCCTTGACGAAGGTTGAGCCAGGGGGCGACGTCGAGTGCGGAGAGAATCCCGTCCGGCCCGGACAACGCCCAGCCGACGTTCGTCAATCGCTCCAACAGAGTGTTCGGGAGGCCATCGGGACAACCCATCCACAGGTGGCGGCCACCGGTAGGCCCCGAGGCGACCTGCACGACACGCACGCCACACTCGGCGGCGACGCTGGTCAACCAGGCGACCTGCGCGCCTACGGGACCGGACCGCGCATCGAAGTCGAAGGGCCATATACGTGGTTCGGTCCTGCCCCGCAGGTGCATGGCGACGGGGCGTTCGGCGTCGACGGCGGACAGGGGGACGGTGCTTCCGTAGGCGTTCAGCCAACTCCCCGAGGCACCGCAACGATCCGCGACGCGGACCGTCGTACGTGGGGAAAATGTCGTCAGGAATAATTGCAGAGCGTCGCGATGTAACTCGGCCTCGTCCGCTACCGGATTTCCGGCTTCCGTATCGGGCAAGCGTGAATCGACACCGCAGCGAGGCGCTACGATTCTCATGTTTCCTCGTATGCGGACGTTTTTCACCCAACGCTCGGGCGGCAACCCGGGCGCTGAACCGTCCTTGTGAGTCGATTGAAGCAGCGGGTTCGTTGCGCGAGTCCCGCTGCCCGCGGTGCCTCCGGTCCCCGTGGGCCGGAGGGTGCGCTGGAGATGTGGTTTCGTTGCCCCCTGGTACGAATCGTTCGGATGCTGCAAGGTGCATGAACGGACCGATTCGGCCGGACGTCTTGCGATTTCGTGTCCGTCCGGCATGATCGGTGGCAAGGCGCAGGCGCTCCCCCGAATCAAACTATAGTTTGATTCGGGGCTGATCCTAGGGCGTCGGCTACGTCAAGTGTCAACATGGCTACGGCGACCGGGTGCCCCAAGGCGTATGCGTGAACGATGCCAGGGGACGCCCCTGGCATCGGCGACAAGGAGCACGGACATGCTGGACACCGGAAACGATGCGAAAGGCGAACGGAGCCGCAGGCTCATGCGTCTGCTTCGTGACGGCAGCCCGACCCGCGCCGGGTTCCCCCGCAGCAAGGGAGACGCGCCGAACTACGAGGCCGCAGCGCGAGCGATCAACCTGGCTGCTGAGAGCGCTGCTGGGGCGGGCCGTGGGCCCGACGCTCCGTCCCAACCGCCGACTGTGAGCGGCCAATACCTCCGCCTGCTGGGTACCGGGCAGAGGACGAACCCGAGCGCCGACGTCCTCAGACTCGTTGCCGACTACTTCGAAGTCTCCCCCGACGACCTCATCGGTTCACCCGCACCTCCCGTCGACAATGGTGTGCGGTTCGTGGTTGTGGGCGAGAAGTCCCTGTCGCCTGCCGCGCACAAGGCCATCGCCGAGTTCGTAGAGGCGATCGTGGAGGCCGAGGAGAGTGGCCTGCCCCTCCCGCAGGCCCCCGGCACGCGCGCCGTCCCCGCCGAACGCTAGAACCCGGCGAACCTGGCCTCCGTGAGCCGATCTCCGGTGTAGCGTCGGGGGATTGCAAACCTGACGGCTGGTCGGTTCGACATTCGGGGGCGGGCGCATGACGACGGGTGCTCGGCGGGGGAGCGGCAGTGAACGAAGTCAGAGCCTACGAAAGGGTCTACGAGCGGTACTACCGCAAAGTTCTGGCCGCTGCGGAAGAGCGTGTAGGAACCGACGGGGCACCTGACGTCGCCAGCGAGGTTTTCCTGGTGCTATGGCGTCGCTGGGCTGAACTCGGTGACAGACATACCCTCCTGCCCTGGCTGCAACGTGCCTGCGCCGGAGTCGCGGCGAATCAGGTCAGGCGTCGCCGACGCGAGGCACGCCTGCAGAACTTCCTCGAGTCACTTCCCGAGGCGGAAGTGCCGGAGGACGTGGCGGACCTCGTCTACGAACGCGCCACTCTCCTCGCGGCCTGGGAGTCACTGAGACCGCCGGATCGGGAGATCCTCACCGTCCACGTCCTCCCCGACCACGACTGCTCGACACAGTGCGCATCCAGTACTTCGCGCAGCAGACTCAGTCGCGCGCGCGCACGACTCGCCGACGCCCTGCGCGAGTACGACAGTGATTCATCCAACCCGCCCACAGTGAAAGACGCTGGCAACCGCATGGACCGGCGGCCGGGAGTGCCTGACGGCCACGCGGCCGGCTCACCCGCTTCGCTCGGCGAGTACCACCACGTTCGCGGCAAGAAGTGACGACAGCAACGACTCCCCAGTCGTCGGATCCAGCCAGAGGATGTTCCCCCGTGGAGTCGTCAACATGCCCGTAGGGCGGTAGAACGACGTCACCAGCACCAGAGGAACCGGCGCGTCCCACATGCGCACCGTCGGCGGATACGCACGCGAGCCCAGCAGGACAGACCGCTGCTCCGCGTTGCACGACTCCATCTCGATGCCCATCGCGAGAGAGGCCTGAAGAACGACCTGCGTGCGGACGGCAACGCGAATACGGGCGGCGGCTTCCGCACGAGGGCCCGAACCGCGCAGGAACGGATGGATCACACCAGCGACCAGGTCGACACCGTCGTCCCCATAGGTCCGCAACAACCCCTGCTCATGGACGAGTTCGAACCGATAGTGGCTTCCGTCGCCTTTCCGTGGAGGGGTGGGCGGTGACATTCCACCGTGCGAGTTGGCGTACGTGACGAAGACCATGCTCACGCCTCCATGTCGGGCGCCTCCTGCCAAACGGTCCGCGCGAACAACGCGGTTGCCTGGCGCTTATCCACCGGCCGCCGGAACACGTAGTCGACCATGCGACGGAAGACAAGGGTGGAATCATGCCAACCGAGATCACCCGGCCCCACCGCGCCGTAGCGAGTCAGGTGATATCCCAAGGGATGGTGCCCCTGAGCATCAGCACGTTGCTCCGCGTCCGAGCTTCGGACCGCGGCGGCAGCCATCCCCAAGGGCACCTTGATCCGTGTCTGGATCGTGCCCGGATCGAGCGAACTGTCATTCATCCGAAACTTCGCGTGGGCACGCTCGAGCCCTCGAACGCCGCGCAGACACAACGCATGTTCCCATTCGCCGTTCCGATCGGCGGGCACGCCCTGATAGTGCTCGCCGGGCTCAGTGTTCGGCAGGCAGTACCGAAGGCCCCTGTGACGATCTGCATCGGGATTCTGAGCCAGGCGAAAAAGCACGTCCTCGCAAGAAAGGTACGCACGAAGTAAACTATTGTGATACCCAACGATATGGTCATATTCGGGCAATCCAATATCCACCTGCGCGCCCATGGTGGGCCCCGCCACCCCCCGAGCGCAACGACGATCTCACAGACGCGCGCGAGGTTTCGCCAGGTGACCGGTTCGTCGTACATCATGGGCGACACGAGCGTGCCCGTGGCAACCCCATATCCCTCAAGCCGCCAATCATCGGGGCGGTCGGAGAACCCGAACTCCCGTGCTCCGTCGAAGCCGTGCAAGTGCGGGTCCCGCGCGACGCCGGCGTCGTACAGTTCACGCGCGATGTTCATCAAGACCCGATTGTCGTCTGCACAGAACTCAATTCTCACCCCGAACGGACGACCGGTGTCCCTCGCTGCCAGACCCCCGGTGGCATCAACCGCCAGATAGTCGATCGGCCCCGTCGTGCCGTCGAGGTACGCCCTGTCGAAGGCCGCAACATCGCTCGCAAAGCTACTCGTCTCCTCCGGGTCAAGAGGCAACGCCCCCTGCATCAGGGCACGCTCGTGTTCCTCCTCGAGTTCGTCGAGAACATCCTGGGCGGCCGCCCCGTGAACCGCGGCGTTCGGCCTGTGCTCGCCGTCGAACGGAAGGGCGGTGTGCCCGGAAGCGCTCGGTACAATGACGTGAAACTGCTGCTGGATGCGGCTACCCGCGCCCACCGTCCGCCCTCTCGCACCCCTCCACGAGGCTCGCGTAGTGCCGCACGTTCTCGGTGAAGAGGTCCACCGGCAACGATCGACTAAACACCTCACCCTCGGCGGTCAACAGCCGGCCGTGACGCGCCAATTGCAAGGCATGCTGGCTGACCAGGCGGAGCCTGGCCCCGAAGAAGTGCACGAGTTGAGCGAGACGGTCAGCGGTACTCGTGCCCGTGATCACTACCGGTAGATCCTCCGGCAGCGTCGCAGCCAGGAACGCCAGCCCCGGCACAGCGATCTCCTCCCAGTCCGCCGAGGATCGGAACGTCTGGAGATTTACCGCAACCGCCGGAAGCCGGTCCGCATTGCCCTGGCTCCAAACGGCGTAGCGGTGAAGATCCTCCAACCGCAGCCAGTACAAACAGGGCGCCGCAGTCGCTCCCAACGCGGCCAGTTCGCTGGCAACCATCAGATTCCGTCTCATGTTGATCAGGTTTTCCGCCCGCGGCTGGTTTCTGTACACCGATAGGTTCGGGGCCAGGATCAGGTCCCACCCCATGGCGGCGATCTCCTCGGCAAGACCGCGTCTGTGACGGTGGGTCCAATAGGCCTCCACGAGTGCGTCCTCCCCGTATCCAACCAGGACGGCACGCTGCTGCGCCCCCAGCCCCAGAGCGGTGTGCGCGGAGCGCCCACGAAACATCGGCGAGACGCGAAACGACCGAGGACTGACGACGCGCCGCAGGCCGACGGCGTAGGCCGGCCAGAACAGCCGTCCATCGAGCGACGTCACCTTCCCGTCCACTTGCGGAACATACGACGGCAGATCCGGACATTCACCCGAGGCACCGATATCGTCGAACAGGAGCGTTCCGCCGACGTCAGCCATCCAGGCGTGGATGTCGGTCCTCGACCCACAACGAATCGAGCAACCCGCACACGTGTCCGCGTGGTCCACTGCAGATCCCTCGGACGCCGCGCAGGTACAGAACTCGCACGTTGATGAGCACCCCGCGCAAATCGGTTCGGCAGCACTCGGATTGTCCATGTTGAACGGGCAGACTCGACAATCACAGGACGCCGCCGGAGCGAGCGCGGGGCCGAACCGCGGAAAGGGCAAGTCCGTCATGCGACCACGTCGTCTGAAATGAGCTTGCTGTCGATCGCCGTGATCAGCATCTTCAGCGAGCCGCTCTCATTGGGCCCGACAATCTCTCCTCGATGAAGTCCATCGGCAACCGGGCGCAGGGCACGCAAACACTGCCCAACGACGACCCTGTCCATGAACACCCGATGCACCTCGTCGTCGACTCCGCGCCGCCGGTGCCCTTCGGCTCGGGTGCTCAAGGTGACACTGCGGCTGTCGTTGGCTCGACTTCGCAAGGATTGAGCCTCCGACGCCGCTTCCCTCGCCGAAAGCGCAGGATTCGCCACAACTACTCGCGCGGCCGTACCAAGAAGATCCGGTCGGCCAAGTCTCTTCACGGCCTTCCACACCTCGCTGGCATCCTGACGTCGAGTCCGAGCGACCCGGGCGAGTTCGCCTCGGGCATGGAGTGCCACCTGGTGCTCGTCGAGTTCGTTTGACAGCTCGCGAGGTAGCGAGCGGAACGCACTCACCAACTCTCGCGCGCGCCGAGGACTCAACTGCAGCCCAAGCCGCCCCAGGACGACCTCCCACGGAGCCGCGAGCCCTACGTTCGTGCCACGTAGTCGCTCCAATTGCTGGAAGCGCGCGACAGGGTCCGCCGACAGCCGTGACGGCACCGCGAGGCCGGCCTGAACGAGGTTGTCCGCCAGCAGCGCGCTGCGCTCCAGAAGGAGAGCACGAGCAAGTTCCCCCGGTTGGAGATCTTCCCGAGCGAGGTTCTCCACCAACTGCCAAACGCGACGCTCCTCATCGGTTAGAGGCCCTGGGCACACGACGGCAGGGAGTCTCGCGAAGTTGGGGTTCGAGGGCAGGTTGACGGCACCCCAACGCATCGCCCGGAGACGGCGCTCACCCGTGACGAGACGATGAACGACCGCGCCCGTCGCCCCAACCTCCTCGACGAGGACGGCGTGAAGCAAACCGACGGTCGAGATGGAACTGATCAGGTCGGCCAGGCCCTCGCTGGTGGTACTCGCCCCGGGAGCACGCCCCTGAATATCAGTGCGCGCTGCGCCGTCACCGCGGAGAGGCAGAAGTTCGAGCCGTCGTTTCGCGAGGTTCTCCGATCGATGAAGAAGGTAATCCAGGCGCTTATGCCCCATGGTGACCTCTTTTCGAGGGATGGATCCTCGCCGAACCCCACGGAGGGGCGGAGAATCTTCCGGCAGCCTGAGCGGAGCATAGTAGATTGTATATACCTTCATACAAGGGGCAGCGCCGCAACAGCGCTGTTCAACGGTCGCTTCGACAGGCTCGACCTGTAGGCATGTTCGAGCCAGTGCCGGCTCCGGTAGTGGATTGCCCACGCCCCACGCGAGCTCCTACTGAAGTTTTCGTCGTGATGTCGTGGACGGTTGAAGATCCCTGCGCTATGCCGTGGATATGCGGTATGCGCAGGGTAGTGGCTTGACTCCCAAGGAACGCGCGGCTCGGGAGCGGTCGCGGTTGGATGCCGCCGAGCGGTTCGAGCATGGGGAGTCGAACGCGGGGATCGCGTCCGAATTACGGGTGGCGCGTCGATCGGTCGAGCGGTGGCGTCGTGCCTGGCGCGAGGCGGGTGTCGAGGGCCTGCGGTCCGCGGGGCCGGCGTCGCTCCCCAGGCTGGATCCGTCGCAAATGGCGGCGCTGGAAGTGGAGTTGGACCGGGGGCCGAGGGCCCATGGCTGGGAGGATCAGCGCTGGACGCTGATGCGGGTGAAGGCGGTGATCCGACGCCGTTTCGGGGTGACGTACTCGATCCACGGGGTCTGGGAGCTGTTGCGTCGGGCGGGCTGGTCGTGGCAGCAGCCGGCTCGGCGAGCGGTGGAGCGGGACGAGGACGCGGTGCGGGGTTGGGTTCGGGAGACGTGGCCGTCGGTGGAAGCACCGCGGCGGCGCTCGACGCGTGGATCGTCTTCGAGGACGAGGCCGGGATGTCGATGACGCCGCCGCACGCACGCACCTGGGGACGGCGCGGGAGCACACCGGTGGTGCGGGTGCGCGGCGGCTCCCGCGGCCGGGTCTCCATCGCTGCCCTGGCCTGCTACAAACCGGGCGAACGCCCCCGTCTGATCTACCGTCCCCGCCTCCACACCCGCCGTAAAGGCGAACGGCGGAGTTTCGCGTGGAAGGACTACCGCGACCTGGCGGTACGGGCCCACCTGCAGCTGGGAGGCCCGATCGTTCTGGTCTGGGACAATCTGAACACCCATCTCGCGTCCGGATTACGGGAGTACGCCGCCGCCCACGACTGGTTGACGATCCGGCAGTTGCCGAGCTACGCGCCGGACCTGAACCCGGTGGAGGGCATTTGGTCCCTGCTCCGTCGCGGCTTCACTGGGAACGTCGCGTTCACCGACGCCGACCACCTGGTCCGCACGATCAGACAGGGCCTCCGCCACATCCAACGACACCCCCACCTCATCGACGGATGCCTTGCCGAAACCGGACTCGTCATCCGACCAAGGAAATGAACATCCCATTAAGCGACATCACGACGAAAACGTCAGTAACTCGCCAGAGCACCAGTCGCGACGTCGGGGCCAACTATCGCAAGCCTCGCGGTCGTTCTCCGATCCCCCAGCAGGCTTCGAGGTAAGCAACAGTCGGAGCCACAATGCTCCACCCCGCGTCCAACTGCGCAGATACGGCGAACCCCGGGAAAAGGGCGGTCGTGCGCAGAGAGTCGGCAGCGGACGAGGCGGGTTGCGGACCGACTCCGGGGGAGGGGCGCGGCCAGCTTCGGCACTACCGAAGACGCCGAAGAATGGATGTGACCGCCCGAACGTCGAGCGGTGTTCGACGGCCGTACGGTGCAGGACCGACAACACCGAAAGGAGAACCAGTCATGCCCAAGAATGTTGCAACACCGCCGTCCCTGTGGGGATGGCAGCAGGAGTGGGCCACGCTCGGAGTCATCCCGTCGCCCTCCCCCACGATCGAGCGCATCGGTTGGACGGTCCGGATGACCGGTGTGCGCTTCGCGCACCTCGGTCACTGCGACGGTCAGGAGTGCCGGAAGCCGATGTACACCTCGACCGAGGGAGGCGTCGTGGAACTGGGATTCCGGCCGTCCGGCCGAAGCTTCCAACGCCACCACGCTCTCGCACGACCGAACTTCTGCGGAACGTGCCCGAACTGCGGACATCGGCCCGGCAGAGACGACCAATGGGTCGCCAGCCCATGCCGCACCGGTAACCCCGTCTCCGACGTGAACGAGTGCATACGCAAGCAATGGGAGGTGCTGCGCGAGGACTTGGGAGTATCCACGCCGAATATGACGCGCGCGGACCTCCGGCGGCTCAACGCCGACGGCAGGGACTCGCGGGGGAGCAAGCGCGCGCGTCGACGCGTGGAACAACTTCCGTAGTCGTGGCCCGCCTGGTGTCGAGCCGCCCCAGCGCACCCGGAGCGGACAGGACTCGTAGGTAACACCGGAGGACGATCCTCCTCCGACGAGTGCAAGTTCCACCCCAGGCCCCTGGCGGACTGACCCTTCGACCGAGTTGCCGTCCATCAGAAAGGCAAGCGATCCCGGTGAACCCCAACCTACCCGCGCCCCGGATCCAGTCGCGCAATGACCAAATCCAGCGCCTCCGCGCAGCCTTGGACGCCGCAGCACCTCGAGTGCCGACCGATTCAACGGAGGGGCCCGGGGGCATGCCCGCGATGGCGGCCTCGGCCGTCCAGCTTCACACGGCGGCATCGCTGGCACTCGAAGAACTCGAATCCCACATGGCAGAGGATCAAACACTGGCCGACGGTCTCTTCAGCGGCCTCCTCTCCGAGGCGAGTGGATGGGACGAGTCCCCCTACTCCGACGTCACCTACGACGACATCGTGCAGATGCCCGACGCCCAGGCGCTGGAAGCCCTGTCCTCCTTCCTGCCGTCTGATCTCATTGCCCCCGCCAGTGCGGTCCTGCGCCGCCTGGACCCCACCCGCTTTGACGCCCGTACATGACACCGATGCCGACGTTGCGCCACCCTGCGGATTGCCGCCGCACATTCTGCGGACCGCCCGACGACGACCGGGCCGTTCGCGAGTTCGTTACGCCGGTGTTCTGCAGCTCGGAACCTGAGCTCCGAGGCGACCGAACGTCGCGCGTTCGACTGCGACTCTTGGTTGCCCATCGTTGCCAACGCGTTGCCTGCAAGTCCGAGCACAGCCGTACCTCAAACCCCGGCCTCGCGATGACGCCGTGGACGCCAGCCGGATGAAAGCAACAGACCCAGATCGCATGGAAGGAGAAAGTGCCGTGACAAATGAATCCGACCTTGAGTTGTTCCTTGAGGACCTGCGCCGCTTTCTGGACGAGGCTCGGGCGTTCCAAATCATGGACGACAACCTCGCACGTCTTCGACTGCACGACCCGGACACTGCACTGCTCACGGTCGGCTTCCTTGACGCACACTGTGATCCCCGCCTGAGCGACGAACAGGCTGCGGGACACGAGGCGTACGTCAACGCCAAGCACGCCCAGGGCCGTCTGGACCTGTGGACGTCCCTCTTCGAAGGCACCGTCGAAAGCGGCGTCGATACCGAATAGTTCCCGTAGCAGTTCCTTGAACTGATCGGGACGACCCGGGTGTCATACTTTCGCGGGGTCGGTCGGAGGTTCGGGTGGACCGATCCCGCACTGAGCCAAATACCGGTGGCGGCGAGTTCGATCGGTCACCGGGCTGTCCTCGCCGAGGGTCATCGGCAAGCAGGAATCGATTCGAGGCTGCGGGCCGTGTACGCGGTCGCCTTTGACCGAGATTACCTCGGCACTCCCGGGGCCCACCTGCGTCATGCTCGACGAACTTCACCAGTTGCCTCTCAACACACTGCCGAACCATCCAGGACCCGTACCGACCAGGCCCATCGAACGAGACGGGCTCGTTCTCGACACTACTTACGACCGTCATGAGAGCCCAAGTGTCGCGTCACCTGCCGATTCGCCTTCTTGCAGAAGCATCCGCGTTGTCCTCAGCCCACACGTTGACCGCCGGGAGAGCGAACAGACCCACCAAGGCGACGTTGAGGACCGGGTGACAACGCGGCCTCTGCGTTGCAGAGCACAACGCTCGACCTCCCAACGAGGTGCGGAGAATCGTCCCCCAGGACACTGGCAACCGACGACATCAATCGTCTGTGCCGGACCGTTTGACTCGGGTCTTGCGCGAATCACGCCAGATGACGGGCCGGAACGTAGTCTTATACGCCGCGCTTCACCACGCGGACGCCTCCTACTTCATGGTCATGCGGTAAACGAGGTCTGCGGCCCCTGTCGAGCGCCACGTGCCCGACACCCGCGGTCTCCCGCAACGACGTGGTCACCATTGTGTACGCCAACCTTGCCGCCGCAGGTGTCGGCAGGACCCGGAGGCCACCCTGATTCTCCTCGCCGGTCCCATCGACGCCGGATGCCCAGGGGCTGTGGCGGCCGCGGGCAGGAGGTCCCAGTCGATGGGGCTGCGGTATCGGCCGGACGCGAAGACCTCGGCCCCCAGACCGCCAGCGCGGTGCCAGGGCCTTCGCGATCCTGCGATAAGAAGACTCAGCTCGCGCGTTCGGGCGCCACGAAGGCGGCCTGTGGGCCGCACGGTCTTCGGCGCCGCTTCGTGTTAACCCGCTGAATATGGGCGCGCCGGACGAGTTCGCCACCGGTCGCGTTCACTGCGGTGCGTTTGCGGCGACCCGAGACGAGGGATGGGGCCGATTGTCGCCCACGTGTTCATGCTCCGCGCGCGACTGGTTCGGGACCCTTCCCGGTTCCGAACGGCGCGGGGGAGGGGGCGATCCTGCCTCAAGGCAGCCCATGACGGTTCGTCACGAGCCGGCGAGAGTTACTACGCCGCGCCGGCCGTGACGTACCGCTATGACCCCGTGGTCAGCGCTCGAACTCGAATACCCCCCACAGATCCCGGCCGCCTCTCAACTTGTGGATGATGATGGCGTGCGATGCACCGCGTCCTTCCTTGGTCAGGCTTTTTGCGTATTCGTCCTGTAGCTTCCGAGCCTCTGTGAGGCTGTAGCAGATCCTCAGTGGCACAGGGCTGTCCGAAGTCAGCTTGAGAACGCGTACGTAAAATCCGCCCTTTTTCCTCTGGATGGCTATTGCGTGAGTCCGGAAATGCTCGGTGTTCGACAAAAGCCGCAGATATGCCCTGCGCCACGCTTCCGCATCTTCAAGACGGTCGCAGATTGCCATAGGCTCCTTGTTCTCAAGGACCAATGTCGCATCGATTGCATCCTTCCTCGATTTCTCCATTCGAGCCGAGTTTCCCCTTTTGACGACGTCCCGGAGGCTCCAATCTAAGGGAAATTCAGGAGCTCGGTGATCGACCCTCCCCCTTCCCGGGAGCAGGCAGGACGGGGAGGGGTTACCTCCGGGTCGGGCGCCGCTAAAGCGGACCTGCCCGGTCCGGGGAAGGGTTGAGTCCAAACCCTTGTGCCGCTGCGCGAGCGATAGAGTCGGCACGCAACGAATAGGAACAACACTTGCGAGAAGCCAAAAAGGAGCAGCCGGAAGGACGGGGAGCGACGCCACAAGCCCGCCCCCTTCTCTGGAGGCTCTCACGGTATTTGGCCCTCGGCGATCCTTAATGCCCCCCGTTCACGGTCCGAGACAGCCGAGCTTCGATAAAACAGGAGATTAGCGACGTGGAACAGTCGGACATCGAGTCCTTCCTCGACGGAGTGACAGCGAGGATCGCGCGCGCCGCCAAGGACCCGAGATACGCGGCCGAACTGAAGCGCGCGGCGGATGCCGCCCTTCTCGACGAAGAGGATTTACCACCAGGGCATTCCGGACCGAGTGATCAGCGCGGGCACTGGACCACCGTAACTCGCCAGGGACGCCAACCTGACCGGCCTACGGGCCTTAATCGCTGTGGAGAGTCATCGTGGACACAAAGATGTGGGTAGACATCCAAGAGCTTCGAAGAATGCTCGACGCACACCATGCCGCAGCCGGATTGGTCGTACTGCCGCATCGCTTGCTGAAGGTCAACGAAGAACTGGGGGAGCTGGTCCAGGCGTACCTGGGCGTGATAGGTGCGAACCCGAGGAAGGGTGTGACGCACACACAGGAGGACCTCGTGTCGGAGGCGTGCGATGTCGCTACCACCGCTCTCGTGCTCCTCGCGACAGTGTCACCGGATCCGGAGGGCGCGCTTCGCAGAAGCATCGAGCGCGTGGTGAGGCGCGCACTCTCCGAGGTGGCCGAAATACCTGACGGCACCGACGCCGGCGGACCCGCAGTCCAGTGGGACGGCGACGCCCGCAGCGATCGACCGTGACTCGTGCGCGTCCGGACTGTTCCGGTCGGACGGTCCGGACGCCTCACACGGGTTCCCACCGGTCCGGCCTTCGCCATCGGCACCGCGCAGACGTGACGGACCCTTCCCCGGCGGGCCGCGGGCGGGTTCGGGGGAGGGTGTTTGCGGTGTCTGGTGGGTCGGGTGGTGCTGTCAGGGTGGGTGAGTGGTCGGGCGTCGGGCACGCCCCGGGCGACGCCCAACCACGTCACCATTGGTCGGCCCCTTCCCATCGTTCTCGAAGGAGTCCCGCGTGAATTGCGTCTTTTGCTCCATCGTCACCGGCACGGCGCCGGCATGCATCGTGCGTGAATGGCCCGACGCGCTCGCGATCCGTCCGTGCAGCGGCGGAGTTACTGAAGGACACATCCTCGTGTTGTCGCGTGACCATGTCGCGGACGCCGGTACCGATCCGGAGGTGACCGCCCTCGTGATGCGCCGAGCCGCCGAACTGCTGGCTGAACTCCCCGCCGGGAACTTGCTCACCTCGAAGGGCCGGGCGGCGACCCAGAGCGTTTTTCACCTCCACGTCCATGTCGTCCCCCGCCGAACCGGCGACGGGTTGCCTTTGCCCTGGACCCCCCAGCAGACCGCCCGCGCCGCCGCGTTGAACGGATCCCACTCGTGACCGTCACTGTGGTCATGGCTCGCGAACGGCTGCCCTTGGACGGCCCGTCCGTGTTCCTCGCCGGACCGACACCGGACAGGAGCGCACCCGTCCCGTCGTGGCGGCCCGCCGCCGTCGACGCCCTCGCCGCCCGCTGGACGGGCGATCGGCCGCTGACCGTCCTGAACCCGGAATCCCGGGGAGGCATGCGCGCCGTCCGCTATGAGGACCAGGTCGACTGGGAAACCGACGCCCGCGCCGCAGCCGGGGCGATCCTCTTCTGGGTTCCCCGCGACCTGAAGACTCTCCCCGGCATGACGACCAACGTGGAATTCGGTTTGGACGTCAGCTCCGGCCGTGTGGTCCTCGGTTGCCCCCCCGATTGCCCCAACCCCGAGCGAAACCGCTACCTGATCTACGTGGCTGGGCGATTCGGCGTGCCCGTCCTCACCACCCTCGACGCTGCCGCAGCCGCCGCCCTCTCCCTCATCACCGCCGGGTAGACAGATGCCGACGGGCGCGTTCGCCCGGGACCGTCGCCGTGGTGTGGCCGAATCCGCGAACCCGCACCTACCCGGACCGCTCGCCCCCGGCGGTCCGGGCACCGGGCGCCTTTCCGTACAGCACACCCGCGTGCTCATCCCCGATGCCGCAAGTGTCATCACGCCGGCGGATCGCCCTTCCCGGGGGGGTGGGTTCGGGGGAGGGGCTCGGGTGGTAATCCGGGTCTTCCGACGGGGCCAAGGTGGTTGAGGGCCGCTCGATGTGGCCACGGGTGGGGTGTTCCGCCCAGTCGGAGAACGCGGTTTGGCTTCTGGCGCCGCACGGATGGGAGATCGATCGATGCCCGGTTCAGGAGAGATCGTGACGAACGTCGAGCAGGCACCGGAGCCCGAGAAGGCATACGTGCTGGCACCTGCCGGCGACGTTGGCATCGGCACCCGGTATCTGACCAACAGGCAGGACGTCGATGCCGGCGCGGACCCGGTATACGCGGCGGTTTGGGCGACGCGGTACGTCTGTGACAGTCCGCCCAGCAATCCGTGGGGTCACTATGTGATCCGTCTGGCGGATGGGTCTCGCGTCGAACTGACCACGCAAACGACCCACCCTGTGCATCCGGAAGTCCGGGACGCGGATCAGCCCCCGGGGCGGGGCGTGTGGATCACCAATGAACCAGAGGATGCCGGACACGCGGAGTGGGTGACCCACGCACGGCCGGCGGGAGTTGCCACCACAACCCGGTATGCGGTCGGCAACCACGAATACACGCTTCTTGAATGGAGTGACGCCGACGGTGCCGCGTATTACGTGCGGCGCGAGACCGACGGCGAACGCTGGTACAGCCCGCTGCTGTGGTCCTCCACCCATGCGGCGCGAACGTGGTACGCGATTGTCGAGGGGTACGGCTGGTGACAGACCCGAGAAGTCGACTGTCGGCTGTGCCCCCGCGCCTGCACCGGCGCTACCGGGGCAACGTGGTGCATGCGTTGCCACCGGGCTACGAGAATCGGACGGAATCGACCCGTACATCGGCTCTGTGCGGGGTGTTCGTGGACGTCGGCACCGTCACGGCCCCCGTGCGCGACGACTTCAACGAAGCGGTCGCCACGTGGCGCCCCTACGTCTACCGGCGCAGCCGCCGACGGCGACGCTATCCGGGAAGTCGGTTCGGTCGACGTCTGCTGCGCGAGGCGCGAAGAGAGTCGCTGGATCGGCGGGTCTGCCGTCGGTGCCGCGCCCGGGTTCGGGAACTGACACATCCGAGATGGCGCCCGCCCGCCGACTGATTCGGACGCCGAAGGCGTGGGGCGGTCCCCACGGCTTCGGCGCGGTCGTTGCCCCTCCCGGTGTCGGCGGTTTCGGGGATGGGTTCCGGTGGGCGTGGGGTGGCTCCGAGGGCTCCTACGCTGGTCGGGCAAGTCTCCCTTGGGCCTGAACAGCCCATCTCTGTAAAGGATTTCGATGTCTCGTACGTTGCCGCCGCTGCCGGGTGACCCGTTGTCGGCTCTGTTGGGTGGTCCGGGTGGTCCGTCGATGCCGGGTTCGGGCGGCCCGGGTGCCGTGTCGGATTCTTGTCTGTTCTGTCGTCCGGGAGCGCCGGACAACGAACTCGTGCGGACTGCCCCGGAGATCGGCGCGGGGTGTTATGTGCGTCGCGACAACTTCCCGGCCTTCGTTGGGCACGTGGAGATCGTTCCGTACCGGCACGTTGAGCGTTTGTCGGATCTGACCGCACAGGAGTGGGCGGGTATGGGAGAACTACTCAAGTTCATCGCCGACGAGTGCTTTCCCGAGCACTGCGACACGAACGCCTACAACGTGGGCGGGAACGTGGGCGTGCCGGCGGGGCAGTCGCAGCCGCACGCGCACTTGCACGTGATCCCGCGACGTGCCGGTGACGTCGCGGATCCGCTCGGGGGCATTCGTGCGGCGTTCCCCAATTTCGCCCCGCACACGTGGTGACGCCTCCCGAGGACTCGAGCGGGTACGTGCGCTACTTCGTCGTCTGGTTGTGTTCGCTGGTGGCGACGCTCGTTGTCGTGGTCGTCGCTCGGGCATCCGATCCGGTCGTGGCAGTGGCCTCTCTGACGGTTTTCACGTGCCTCTTCGCCATCGTGGCCGGCGCGTTCCGGTCCGGCGTGTGGACGGTCGTCGGGATAACCGTGGTGTTCGTGGCGCTTGCCCTTCTGCGGTGACGCGTCCCACGGTTCGGGCGTACGTCGTCCGTTCGTGACGTCCGGTTGCCCCGTGCTCCAAACCTGTGTGGGTTGGGTACGGGGCATCCGTTCATCAAGGTGTGTCGCCGAATTAGGGCATTCGGTTGGATTGTGCTGCCCCCTCCCTGGTGGTGCCGCGGTGGGTTCCGGGGGAGGGCTTCAGGCAGCACGTGGGGGGTGGGCGTCGGTGTCAAGGTGGTGGAGTGGTCGGGCGTCGCTTTCCCCCGGGCGGCGCCCGGCCACCCATTCCCGCCCATCGGGGATGTGCGTGCGTGTTCCCAGTGACGGACGGGCTCCCTTGTGCGATTGCGAAGGCGTCGGATGAGCGGCCGATTCTTGTCTTTGCCGTGGTCGGCGTGCGCTTCGTCGGGGTGACGGTGCCTCAGTCGGAATCCGGCGGTGCCGGCCACAGCAGCCGGGGGTGGCCGTAGCGGTGTCGTGCGGCGTCCGCGCCGATGCCCAGCGCTCGGCCGATGTCCGCCCAGGTCGCCCCGGCCGTTCGGTCGGCGAGCCGCGCAGCGCACCAGTTCGTCCACCAGATGCCGGAACCCAGCGACGGCCCCGCAATGGATTCCCGCTGCGCTGCCGCGATCTGCCGGTGGGTCAGATCGGGAAGCATCTCGTCCAGGGCGAGGGCGAGCGCTTGGAGGTGCGAGCCGATGTCAAGCATTGCGGCGCGCGAAAGGACGGCCGCTCGGGCGCGTCGACGCGCCCGGTAGGCGGCGTGCCAGCAGGTGCGCGGGCACCGCGTTCGGGCCGGTGTTCGTCCGGCCGTGACTTCGGATGGCGCCCGGTCGCGTAGCGCGCGCTGTCGCCGAGGTTGCGCTCGGTACCCGTACCGGTGCCCGGGCGGGTGACGCGTTCCTCCGACGTCCTGTCGGCCCAGGGCGACGAAGTCGGTCCCCGCGGTCGCTGGCCGTGTGTCCGCGGTTCGGCGACGTGTCCGCCCCGGTGTGTGTGTCCGGGTGTTGCGTGGTGGCGCGTGTGGGTCAGCCGGTCACACCGTCGCGGTGGCAGTGCACGGCCATGGTGACGGTGCCGGGCATCCCGCGCAGGGGGGTCGGGGCGGGTTCGGCGTCGTCGGCGACGATGCCCACCGCGCGTAGGACGGCGTGGACGCGGCGGGCGAACTCCTCGTCGCCGGTGACTTCGACGCGGGCGGTGCCGGGGCCCGTGGTCAGCCACGCGCGCGCGGTGTCGTCGAGTTCGGGCAGGGAGGCCATGCGCATGGTCGCCACGAACAGGCGGTCCGCGCGGCCGGGGGACAGACAGGCGGGCACCCGTGTGCCGTCGCGGGTGACGACACCGCGCCACGCCGGCAGACGCTGGGCGAGGGCGTCGCCGTCGACGTATCGGCACGCGGCCGGGCCGTCGCCCGTCCATTCCCGGATCGCGGCGGCGTCCTCGGCGCGCCACACGATCAGTCGGCGGCCGCCGAGCCGGCGCGTGAGCTGGCGGGCGGCCTTGTCCAGCGGGACGGCGTCGTTCGGGACCTCGTCGGTCGAACGGGGGCTGGCGAGACGGATGGTGGTGCGGACCAGGGTCGCGCCGGTGTGGTCGACGGCGGTCACCAGGACGTAGGGCGGTCGGCGCCGGCGGCCGGCTTCGGTGCGGCTGCGGGGCCCGTAGCGCAGGTGGGCCCATGCGCTGGTCGGGTCGGCGACGACCCGGCGCGCCCATGCGCTCTCGGCCGCGCGTCGGGTGACGGCCTCGCGCTGGGCGGTCCGGATCGTGGCGACCTTCGCGCACGCCGGGCACAAGCGGCGGCGGCCGTGTCGCGGGTGGACGGCGAGGACGCGTTCGCTGTGGGCGCCGCACGTGTCGCATGTGTGGGTGCGGTCGACATCGGCGGCGAGCAGCCGCGCGGCCCCGGTCGTGGTCGGCGTCGAATGGGTGGCGTCGTGGAGGTCCAACAGGGTGTCGCCGCCGCGGAAGTCGGAGCCCCACACGCGTGCCACGACGCGCGGCGAGGGTTTGCGGGGCATGTCGAGGTCCGCGTGCTGGGTCCGGGTCATCCACCGGGGGTCGGGCACGTCGTCCCACGTGTCGTAGGTGGGGACGCGGGTCTCCGGGTCGGCGGGCGAAGCGGTGGTGTCGGTCATGTGGGTCGTCACGTCCTTCGGTCGGGATCGGTGCGGGGCCGGGGCGCGAAGTCGTCGCCGTGGCCGTGGTGTTCGTGGAGCGTGTCCGGATGTGCGGGTACGCGTCACGCCGACGTCGGCCGCACGACGCGGCTGTACCGCACGATCGCACGGGGCGCACACCCTCGACACGCACACACGCACACACGCACACACGCACACACGCACAACCGTCGATTCGTAGACACCGACGTGCACGGCGCACACTGATAGGCACGGCCGCGCAGGCACGGCGCCTGGGACACGAGGGCACGGTCTCGTACGTGCAGGACGTGGGCGTCGACGCACGACGCCCGGGCGGTTGTGCCGCGGCGATCACGCACGGCAGGGTGAGCGGCGCGATCGGAACGGCCCGGCGGTCACGACACCTCGAACGGCACGGCCGAGACCCGAACGGTTCGAGGGCCTGGGATTCGTTTCTCGAAGTTCTCCCGAAGCCGTCCGTAACCGTCGATGCCCCCGGTCCGCCGTCCGCGCGGTCCCCGGCACCATTTCGCGCGAGGTGGTGGGATGGGTTCAGGACTGGTCCGCGGTGACGTGCCGCAGGTCCAGCAGGCAGTGTCCTCCGGCGGCGGATTCGCAGGCCGCCGACGCGAGGTGGATACCGCACACGAAGGTCCAGGCGCCGGATGTACCGGCGACGCGTATGCGCCATACGACTCGGCGTGGGCAGGGACTGGTCTTGCCTCCGTCGCAGTCCGGCGCCTGGTCCGTGGCGTCGGGGGCGGCCGCGGGCCCGCCGACGCGCGGCGCCGGCGCGTTGCCCTGGCCGCGGACCGGGCGCCGGCGGCGTGCGGGAGTTCGCCACTTGCCGTTTCGACCGTGTCCGGGCTTGCGTACTCCCGATCGGTTGCCTCGCCGGCGTCGTGCTCTCGTCCGACGCGGACCCGCCGTTCGTGAGGTTCCCGGCGTGTGTGGGAACGTCTGCGTCTGGGAAAGCCCGTACCGAACCGCCCGGCTCGCCGTGAGCCAGCTGCGGCGCGAGGGACCCGCGCGGTGGTCATGGTTCTCCCTGTCGATCGATGGGACGTCTCGGTCGTCGTCGGATTCCCGGCCAGCACGAGCTGCTTGCTCGCGCGTCCGGGCGGCGCGCGGACGGTCTTTCGTGCGCGGCCGGTCGACGACATGTCCAGCTGCCGACGGGACGGGCGAAGCGGAACGCCGGCACAGGCCAGGCCGTGTTCGGGCCGGAGGCGATGACGCCGCCACACACACATGTCGTGCGTGTGCCGCACTGCCGGATTGTGCGTGCGCACGCTCGGGTCGTGGATGCGTCCTCGTGCTGGGGACCCGTCGTATGCGGCCCTCAGTACGCGCGGGACTCGTCGCACGGCCGTTCCGCGCACGCGGATGGGCGTGCGTGCAAGGGATGTTGGGCGCGTGGGCCGGAGTGCTGTCGAGACGCGGGTCGGACCCGACGCACACACGCCTCGGGCGTCCGGTGCGACCTGCCGCGCACGCACGCGCCCACCTCCTCCGGCACGACACGGTGCGGCCGTCACAGCCGGAACACCCGACGGCCGCCGCTACGCGTCGTCACGGCACGCCGGGACGGCTCCGGCCCCGATATCCCGGCGCCGGCCCCCGATGAACCCGCCGACTCCGCCCGGGCGTTCGGCCCGCTTGCGCCTGCCGTACCGCCGGGCGGTCTCGATCTTCCCGGTAGGTCGCACTGCCGGGAAACCCGTAGGCCCGCGGGCTGGTGCGCGTCGGTCACGCGTTTTGCCGGACCGGCCGGGCACCGCGGTGCCTGCCGGCGGGCCCGGGGACGCGGGGAAGCGACCGCCGGGCCCGGCGGGTGCGGATCACGTGGGAGGATTCACCCCCGCACGACCGGCCGCGACCGTGCGTGCGTCACACCGGCCGACAGGCCGGCGCCCACGGATCCGCCGCAGGGAACGCGCGGCACGGCCTGGGGGCGCACCACGCATGTGGTCGATGCCGAGCCGTGCGTGTGCACCGCGGTCGCGCGGAACACGCGCACCGGCCCGGAAGGGGGAACCGGCGCATCCCGGACCCGAGTTCGGCGACGGCCGCGTTCGGCCGCGTTCGGCCGCGTTCGGCCGCGTTCGGCCGCGTTCGGCCGCGTTCGGCCGCGTTCGGTGGCGTTCGGCGTACGGTCGTCGCGCCGTCCACCCACCGGGTGGACGGGTGCCGCCGCTGTGACGACCGTGCCCGGACCGGGCGCGTCGCCGCGCCCGGCGTGTCGTGCCGCCGTCACGCGATCCGTGGCGGGTGCCCGCGCCCGGGTTCGCCGGGGCGCCGATCGCCCCCCATCCGGGCGTCGTCCACGTTCGGATCCCGGCCTGTGACGTCGTGTCGCGGCCGGGCGACGCCCACGGTCACCACAGTTCGGACAGGAACGCCCGCGATTGGAGGATGCCCCGGTACACGTCGGCGTGTTCGCGGGTGGCGCCCGTCGCCGGGAGAGGTCGGATGGCCAACGGCCGTGCGCGGGAGAGGTCGAGGGCCAGGCGCCCGGTGGCGGGGTCGACGCCGACGCGGTACGAGTCGGGCGCCAGCCACACCGTGTACCAGGGTTCCGCGGGCGCGTTCGGGGGCGGGCCGTGGGGATCCTCGCGCGCCCAGGCGACGCAGTGACATCGCCGGTCGCCGCAGGGGTCCCGGACGGAAGCGGGGCGTGAGGCACGGTAGTGCGTGAACACTCCCGCCAACATGGGACACCCCCGGGTCGAATAGTGCGCGCATACCGGGTGCATCCCCGGTTCGCGAATCCACCCGTCGACGAAATCGCGGGGGCGGGCGAGTGCGACGATCCGAGCATCCAGCGGACGCAGACAGATCTGACACAGGCGGCGGATCAGCGCCTTGCGGGCGCGGCGGTGGTCGATCATGCCGAGGACGGCGGTGCCGTCGCGGTGGCGCACGCTGATGCCGGGCACCACCAACCCGGCCCGGGTCCTGGGCAGATCGGCGAGTTCCGTCGGTACGGGGGGCGCAGTGAAGCTCATGGTCGGGGTGCCTCTCGTGTTCTCGACCACGCGGACGGGGTAATTCCGGCGGCATCCGCCACCTGCGAGCGGTTGCGAACCGCCTTCGGGACCGGGCACATTCCGCAGGGGCGTCCCACGGCCGCCCGTCCGGGCCGCGACCGGGCCACCGGCCCGGCGGCGGTGTTCGCGCTCACGCCGAGGTCCCGAAGTGGCGGTGGGCGGCGTCGTGGTGCCCGTTGGCGATCAGCCACGCGCGAGCCTGCGCCCCGGTGACACCCCGGTACCCGTACACGGCATCGGTTCCGGTCTCGGTGGTGCCCGGATCCACTCGCCGGTGTCCGCGCGCCACAGGTCGTTCACGCCGGGGGCGGGATTGTCGTCCCCCTTGCCCCGGGCCCTCGAAGTACTCGGTGCCGGGCAGGTCGGACTCGAACGCGCCGTGCAGGACGTGACCGTCGCACACGACGGTGTAGGGAATCATCATCACGAACTCCTTGTCGATCGGGCGAAGAAGGATGCGGAACGGGATCCGCGGGTGCGGGTGCGGGTGCGGGGAGGGTGACGGTGCGGTCGTTCCACGGCGTCGCGACGACGGGGGCGCCCGCGCCCGCGACACCTCGGCACGCCGGCGCCGGGTGCACATGTACGCCGTCCACCGCAATCACGGCGTGGAAGGCCATGCCCGAAGGGGCTTCGTGCCGCCGGGCTCGAACCCCCGGTGGGGCAGGCCCGTCCGCGATAGGGCACGAGCCGGGCGAACCGCACGGCGACGCTCTCCGGGCGGACGCCGCCCGGGACCGGGTCGGCCCGGCCTACTGGGCGCGGGCGGCACGGCTCACGATCGCGTCCCGGACGCCGCCGTGACATGGCTCCCGCCCGTCGTCGGCCCGCTCCGGGCCGGGCAACTCCGGCGCGCGAGGCGCGCGGCCGGCCGCTGCGCCTCGCCCGGCAAGGCCGAGATTCATGCGACCGACTCCGTGGTCGAGTCGATTCAACGGCTGTCGTTGCTCGCCTTCGACGTGCCAGGGGCCGAGAGCAGAGGCAGGACTGCGGCAAGGACGGCTCGAACGCTGTCTCCGCTCATGGCTCCCGCAGCTCGCATACCGGCCATCACCAGCTCGTGCGGTACATCTTGGGGTTCCATCGTCGAACCGCCGGAACATTTTTGATGTGCCGCCAGCAGTAGGGCGTCGAGTTCGGCATGGGCGCATGCTCTGCCGACACCGGCCTGCGTCAGGCGGTCGACCAGCCTGGCGTGGACTTTCCGGAAGGTATCGCTCGTCAAGGTGCCACTCCTCGTCTTTCGTGGTGCACATCGTGCAGGGGAAGCCGCGGCCGGCTCGGCGTTTCGACGTTTCGGGCCTCACGCGGCACGGCCGGTTCGTCGGGGGACCACCTTGCCGTCCCCACGGTCGTCGACATGCGGCCGTCGAACACCGCCGACAACAAGGCCGGTTGACCGACGCGTGGCCCACCGTGGCCTCGCAATGTCGAGCTCGTGCCCCTGGCCGACCGGCAACCGACCCGGGGCTGCGTCGTCAGCCGGTCCGCCTCGGTTTCGGGGCGCGGCAGGCGCCGGGACCCTCACAGCGGGACGCCTCGGCGGGGTTGTCCCCCCCACAGCACGGGCAGCGCCACAGAACCCTGGCCGCGATCGCCGCCCCCCGAATCGCCTGCTCCCGGACGTCGTCGGCGGCATCGAGCAGTGCGGCCACAAGACCCCGCTCGAAGGCGCCCGGTGCGCCGGTGTCCAGCACCACGTCGTCCTCGACCTCCACGCGCAGCGGCACCCTCCCGTCGGCACGCAACAGCCGGTCCTGCGCCGAGTCGAGGTGCACGGACACCCGGACGACGCCGGCCTCGTGATCGAGGTAGGCGAACACCAAAACGCCGTCGATCTCGACGCACGGGAGCCCGTCCTCGTCGTTCCGCGGATGAAAGACCGCATCCCGATTGGCCCGCTCGCACGCAGCGGCGTCGGGGAAACGATGGTCGAGCGGCACGATGCGGGTCCGGCCGCGCCCGGTGATCTCCTCCTCGTGGAGGTCGTACCCCTCGTCCGGGCGGCTGTCGCGGTCGGGGCCGTAGTAGAGCCGCACGGCGTCACGGTCGTCCGCGGGCGGCCGATCGGGGACGCCGTCGTCGCCGACCACGTCGTCCCAGACACCGCGCACGTACTCGGCGAGGCCGGCCACAGCGCAGTCCTCGTCGACGTGGAGAGTCACCACGTCCTCGTGGCGACCCCGACGGCGCAGCACCCATGCCCGGCCCGCCGGGCGGGCACCGACGAAGGTCACCACCTCGGGCAAGGACGGCTGCCGGCCGCCGTGCTCGGAGAGCATGGCCACGCGGGCGCGGTCGAGAACCTCCCGCTGGTGCTCGGAAAGATCACCGCGGTCGATGTCCTCCCACAACTCCACGGCAGTCGTCACGAGGCATTCGATGTCCAGCCGGTCGAAACATGCGGCAACCACAGGGTTCTCCTCGAAGGGGTGTCTGTAGCAAGGTCTTTGGGGCCACGGCAGCAAGTTCTCTCGTTGCCGACGGGCATTCGACTGACGGCCCGTCAACGGCCGACATCGCAGGCATGGCCGCGTGCCAACCGGCGTGGGCGGATCGGCGGCGGTTACCGGAACACCTTGCTGTGGGACCGGCGCAGGTTGCCGGCGACAAAGGGGCGTGGCTCGGGGCCGGCCCCGGAGCCCGTCCCTGTTCATCGCGACACGAGCGGCGTGGCCGGCAGGGCCCCGGGGCGGGTGGCCGATGGGGAGCAATCCGCGGGCACCCGGTGGTCGGTGCCCGGCAGCAGGACGAGATCGGTCGCGGGCGGCCCCTCGAGGACGCCGGAGGGAGCGGTTCCCCCTCCAGCTCTCGCAAAGGGGCCGTTGATGGGGTTTCTCAACGAGCCGAGGTCACGCGATGGCGGGCCACCGGTGCAGGGTCTCGGCCGGCGGGCGGGCGCATGCGCCGGTGAGCACGGCGTGGCCCGGTGCGGACATGGTCCTCCGTGCGCCGCCGCCCGTGCCGTCGGGGACGGAGACGAGCAGCCCCCGTGATCGTTTGCCGCGAACGCCGTCTCTCCCGGCGCCGAGCCGAGGTCCTTCGCCATCCATCGGCGGGCCCTCGAACGACTCGACCGTGGCGCAGGCGTGCCCGGTATCGGTACCGGCGGCACGGTCCACGCCCTCGGCCCGCGTCCCCCTCACCGCTCACGACGATCGACGCCCCGCCGCATCCGCCATCCGGTCGTCCCGCAGCCGCTCCCACTCCGCCCGGTGCGCGCGAACCAACTCCTCCGTGGCCCATGCCTCCGCCTCCGCCCGATCCCGTTCCCCACGGCGCTCGGCCTCGCGAGACGCCAACTCGTACGCCACCGGCGCACTGCGGCCCGACCTCGCCACCCCCCGCACGACACGCAACGCGCCCGACTCCACGAGGTCCCGCAGCACCGACCTCAACGCCCGCGAGTCCACGAGCGCGGTCACCAGGCGGCGCGCCTCGGGATAGCTCAACCCGCGTGTCCCGTCCTCCGGGTCACGCGCATTGACGATCGCCTCCCCGATCTTGAACTCGCTCAACGCACACTCCGACGTGCACGCGAGGACGCCCAACACATCCGCTTCCGTCGGACTGTAACCACCCACCGAGCCACCAACCTCTCGCCGTCGTTGCCACGAACATCGCCACACCCCGGGCTTCGACCACACCACCGACACCGCAGCCGTGCCGCCCCTTCACACAGCCGCCCGCCGAGGCGGCGGCCCGGCGAACGTCGCGGTCCGATGGACGTGAACCACCGGCCCGTTCGCGGCGACTCGCGTACTCCCGCCCTATGCGGGAGCCGCGACCGGACGTCGTCGCCCCGGGGGATCGCGGCGTGCCGTCGACCCGCAGCGCCCGGATCCCGTTCGCCGTCCGCTGCGCCTGGGACCACGGCCGCACCAGACGGGTGACGCCCACGCTCCTCGTCCCGGCGTGCCGCCGCTGCGCCCGGCCACGCGACGACGAGCGCGGGGCGCCCGCCGGGCGGGCGGTCACGGGCGCGGGGCATGCGTCGCGCGTTCGGGGCGGTGAGCCGGACCGGCGGGAGCGGGCGCCGCCTCGGGACACGCGTGCTGCCCCGTGGCCCGGCCCGCTAGGTAGTCGTCGATGGCGATTCGCAGCCACAGGGGCCGGCCCGGGTGGGCCACGGGCGGATCGACGATCTCCCGCAGGTCCGCGTTCCCCGGATCCCCCACGAGCCGGACCGACCCGACCACGCCGTCGACGACCGACAGGCGCACGCCGACGATCGGTATTCGTCGACCGCTCTGCCCCACACCCCACACGCCGTCGACCAGGAGGTCCACCGTGCGCGAGTCCCGGGCCACCCGCACGGCGCACGAGCCGGCCCCCGCACCGTCGGGAACGGCCTCCCGCGCGCCGTCGGAGGCGGACCGCAGCCGCGCGACGGTGTCCAGCGCCGTGACGCACAGGTCCCTGATCGTGCCCGTGAACGCGTGATTGCAGGCGAACAACTGCATCACGGCCAGGACGTGCCGCCGCCCCGCCCCGGAATCCTCCGCCCCCGCCAGCCTGTCCCACATGCCTTGCAGCACCGCCCGCGCGTAGTCCACCTCGCCCGTGTCCCCCTCGGACACCACCTCCTCGCACGCCCGGCCCGGGGTCCGTCGGGGCGGGGCCAGCAGGTGCAGCGACGGGTATCCGCGCACGTCGAGCCCGGACGCCGGGCACACGTCCACCACATACACCAGCAGCTGAAGCGCCACCCGCCACTGCCGGCCGGCGCCCAGGGCGTCGAAACACGCGACGACGGCATCCTCGCGCTCCCGCGCGTCTCGGCCCGTCGCGATCCGCTGCGCCCACGCGGCGGCGTCCGCCCACTCGTCGAGCGTCTCCGTGTCCATGTCGGTCTCCTTCGATCGGGAATACCTTCACCGCCGAATGCTCGGCCCGTCGAATTCAACGTAGAGGAATCCGAGCGACCGATTACCGGCGTGTCACCCTTCCCGGGACCCCCGGTGCGGGGGAGGGGCCGGCGGATTCCGCGCCGTCGCCGTGCGGCGGCACGGAATCCGCGACTGTCTCAACCGGCGGGAAGATCCGCGATTGCGTCCAGCGCATTCAGGCACAATCCCACCGTCGAACGGATCAACACCCAATCCTCCCGACGGACGAAAAAGCGCCGGCGCAACAGTTCCTCGCCGATGTCCGAATACGGGTCGAGGTCGAGGGTCACGAACGCGTCCGACAAGAACCCGCGCGCCTCCTCGCCGCGTTTGAGCAACCGCGCCACGGTGCGCGCGTCCCCGACCGAGGGCAGGGACCAGCGACGCATGTCCGCCAAGGCGGACCGCGCCCGCAGCCACCGAGGCGCGGACGGCTTCGGCGCCAGGCGGGACAGATCGGGAAACCCGCGTTCGTCCCGAACACCCACCGGGCAGGCGTCGGCGACGGACAGCGTCAGAAGATGCGCCACCCGCCACAGCTGACCATCCCTCGAACCGCAGGCGACGAGTCGGACGCGCTGCGGCATGTCCCGACACACGGACAACTCCCGCACGAGATCGGCGGCTTTCCCCCATCGAGCATCCGTCACATCCACGCTTCTCCCCCTCGCGCCGAATAGGCGCCCCGATATCGGGGCCGGCGAATTAATCTAGCGCGATCGGCCGACCCGAATTACAGGACCTCACCCTTCCCCGGACTCGGCGGTCCGGGGAAGGGAAACGATCGTCTCGGGAAACCGGAAATTGGCCCTAGGGTGAACTCGTTCAACGGATTCGGAAAACAAGAATTCGATGCTCCGATATCCGGCCGGCCCATTCCGTACAAGATCCAGGGAGCCCCGAGTGCCCGATTCCCCCGTCACCTTCACCGCAGCCGTCGTCCAAGCGTTGGAACGCCACCGGGCGCAACTCGCCGACGCGGAAGAAAGAGCCGCTCGTGTCGTGGAACTTGCCCGCCGGACCCTTTCGGCCGGCGCCCCGCACGACGGCGCACGTCGCCTCGCCGAGAGCATCCTCCACACCTACGACTCGGACTCCTGCCGACCCAAGCGCGCGTACGTCGTCCGTGACGCTCGCCCGGAGGACGGCGACACGGTCATCGAACTTCTCGGGTACATCGAGGGATTCGAGGACCTCGGCGACGAAGGTGCCCGGATGGTCCGGGAGAGCTTCGGACGCTGCCCGTGTCCCCATCACGCGGACGCGGCGGCTCTCGTCGCCGTCGACGACGCCGACCGTCCGATCGGGGTGCTTCTCGGCGGGGCACCCGTATGGATGCTCGACGGTCCCGACAACACCCCTCCGCACTGGCTCGGGCTGACGCGCCGGATCGCCCACATCTCTGCGGTGGCGGTGGATCCCGAGCATCGTCGTGCGGGAGCGGGACGCGCCCTCATCGAACGAGCGGAACACCACTTCCGCACCTCCGGGCGCAGGCTGGTCACTCTCCTGCACGCACCCGACCTCGCGCCCTACTACGACGCGTTGGGGTATTCCGTGCAGTCGCATTTCGTGGCGTTCCTCGGCCAAGCCCTGTACCGGGAGGATTTCCACGACATACGCATGGCCTTCAAACCCCTGGACCCCCGCGTGCGCCAAACGCCCGTCATGGGCCTTCCCGCCCCCATGATCAGCGGGATCCTGGAGGACAACGCCCCACCGGCCGGCCACTGGTGGTTCGACGGCGAGCGACTGCACCACTGACACGCCGACGCCGACCGGCACGCCGTGCCGCCGAACCACCGGCGGCACGGCCACCGACCGGCGAGAACCCTCCTCCTGGTGATCATCCACTCCACGGCCGTCCCCTCGAGGGGACGCCCGCCGCACCCGCCGGGCCGGGGGAGGGGACCAACGCCCGCCCGCACCACCGCGGCCGACACCACACCATCGCCCGCCCCCTCATTACGCAAGCCTCGCCACGCCACGGAACCACCCGCCTCGCCTGCGCTCCCCCCCCACCCGCCGACACCGCGAACTCCCCACACGCCGGCTTCTCCCGCTCCGTTCGCGCCCGTCCCTGCGCCCCGCTCACCCGCCGCCGCCACCGCCCCACACCCGAGTACCGCCGACTCTCCCGCCATCCCCCCTTAATCGGACCGCGCACAACGCGTCGATTCCCGCCGTGGCCTGCGCACTTGAGGGAAAGGCCTGTGGGCCGCACGGGCGGGGAGGACCTACAGGCGTTCCTACACCCCGCACTCGCCGCGCCGTTCACTGGCGCCCCCGATCCCGACTCGTTTGGAGGACGAATCGTGACCGACGACCGCGCACTCCGAACCCTCACCGCCGGCGCACCCGACCTGGTCGGCACTTGCCCTCCTGCCGCCCCGGCCGTGTCGCAGGCACACCCGATCCTGACGTTCACCGGCCGCGAACGTGCCCGCGTCCGCGTCGTATCCCCGTACCTGAAGGCCCCGCTGGTCCCGTATACCGTGATCGGCGTGCGGCGCGGTGCGGAAAGGACGATCGTGGCCGCCGTCGAGGGGCGTCACGGCGACGTCGGCCTCGTTCTCACGCCCCCAGGCCGGCATGCGACGGCGTTCGCCACCGAGGTCTGGAACGTCGACCCCGCCGAGGCTGTGCGCTTCGTCCGCGACGACATCGTGGGTATCGGCCCCCAGCACGACGGCGCGGCACGCGCCTTCGCCGAGCACGCCTACGTCGGGGTCGCCGCCGAGGGCATCGAGGGGGTGCATGTCCCGTTCACCGTCGTCGGCCTGCGCATGCCCGACGACACCGCCCTCGTCCTGGGCGCGGCCGAGGGCGAACCCGCCGACCTGCGCCTGGCCCGCCTGTCCGACGGCAGCGTGCCCTTCGCCGACCGCGTATGGGCCGTCGACGCCGATCACGCCCTCGACCGCGCCGGCATCCACCCCGCCCTCCCGGTGCGCGCGCCGGTGCGGTGGTGGTCCGTCCACGGCACCCACGACGATCGCGCGGTGGGTTTCCACGCCGTCGTCCCGGACGAGCCCGCCCTCGACGTGCGTCACGAGATCCCCGGCTTCGGCGATCACACCTTCGCCCACGAGGACATCGTCCGCGCCACGAGCCCGGAACGCGCCGTCCGCATCGCCACCGAACGCTTCGACGCCGGCATGCGCGACTGAGCGACCCGTCGAGGAACGGGACCGGTGCCCGGTGATGCTGCCCGCCGCACCGGGGGACCCGGTCAACTATCGTCGAGTCGACCCACGGGAAGGCGGCGGGCACGGCATGTTCTCGAACGAGCACCGAAGCAAGGGCGGTTGCGTGTTGGGTGCGACGCGGGCCGGCGGGCGCGGACCGTTCGGCGAACGCCCCGACGACCTCGGCGATGCCGCCGGGACCCGCGATCCCGGCTTCCTGCCGCCCGACCGCCGCCCGAGGGTCGAGGCCCACCGCCCAGACCCCCGCGGGAGCCGTGCACGAGCCGCGTGAGCCGCTCGCGGCACAACCGGGCGCGGCCCGCGCCGGTCGCCGCCGAGGACGGTTCCCGGATGGTTTCGTCGGCCGGCTCCTGCACGAAACCCCGGCGCGACTTGGCGGATCGTGTCGGGAGCGCCGGTGGGACCCGCGGGGGGCACGGCGCGGTGACGCGCGGGCGGGTCCCCCGGCAGAGGGGCAACGTCTTGTGGCGCTTTCGTTGCGCGCCGTTTCGACCGCGGTCACCGGACGTCGAAGGCCGGACCGCCTACCGGGCAAACGGATCGGGGACCAGCCGAGGTGATGCTCGGGCGTCGGGGCCTCTCCGTTGCCTCGTTGCCCGATCCTGTGTGGGATACGGCGGTCGACCGCGCGAAGGTGGCGGGACCGCTCTCGAACTTCGGCTCGTCCGGCCGTCGAGGTCGATCTTGTTCGTTCACGGTCCGATCGGCCGCAGGCGTGTCCGCCTGCGCGTGCTGCCTTCCGGCGACGGCGGCGATGTCGGCCCCGGGATCCGTCGGCTCCGGCGCCTCGCGATGTCCGCGGTCGATCGGGTGAGCCGTCGTTGCCCGTCGCCGGCCCGCGCGTTGGGCCGGATATGACCACGAATCCCAGAGCCGCGGTGCTGGACCTGTACGAGATGTTCGGGAGGGCGGTGGTGGCGGTGCACGACGGCGATTCGACGCTCGCGCGCGAGTTGATGCTTCGCGCCGCGTGGCTGTTCGGGCCGGACGCGCTCGAAGCGGTCACGATTCAAGTCCTGTCCGGGGCCGCTCCTTCTCCCGTGGACTCGGACCACTGGGAGGCATGGCTCCTGGAACTGCACGTGTCGATGTGATCCCGCTGTCGGCGCCGAGCAGGGCCGGGTTTCGGGAGACTGCCGAGCGGCCCGATGCGTCCGCGCCCGGCGTGCGCTGCGCAGGTCGCCTCGCTTCGAGGGCAATTCGCCGACGGTATCGGGGCCATCCCTGCGCCCCATACTCGACCGTCGGGCGATGACGACCCTCGATCTATAAAACGTATATACAAAAAATGTTATCGTCGCGACTGCCGTGATACCTCGCAGAAACGAGCGACGACCGAGAGTGCCGGCAGCGGCACCCGACCCCAGCAGCGTCGAGCGGCAGGCAGGATCCGCCACCACTCGAAAGGAAAACCATGGCTCTCGCACGGCGATTCTCTGTGCTCGCGGCCGCGCTGCTGCTCCTCGTCGGAGGCGGGGTGTTCCTGAGTCAACAGGCCCAGGCCGCACCGCTGGGATCGTGTGGCAGCGCCTACAGTGTGCGCACCATCCGCGGCCTGTCGGCCCCCGACGGTCGTCTCGGCGGGCTCGTGACCGTCTACAGCGCGCCGGGCAACAAGTGGTGCGCCATAGCGCGACCCAGCGCCGTGAACATGGGCAAGCCGAGTCGCATGGCGGTGAACCTCGGCATGCGCAAGAACGGCCTCCTGTACACCTCCGGCGACTGGGGCGCGTACAAGTACTACGCGGGCCCCGTCTACCTCAACGTCACGGGCGCCGGTGAACGTACCGTCGGCGCGGAGATGCAGATCGGCAACACCACCTATTACGCCTTCTCCACGCTCTGACCGGGCAGCCGGTACGACGCGGGCCCGTCGATGCGAGATCGGCGGGCCCCGATGAACCCGCTCCCGGCGCGGAACGGCCCGCGGCCGGACCGGCGTTGCACCTGCCGCGGTCCGTTCGCCCGCAGGACCGGGTCCTTGCCTGCCGCCGGCCGCGTGCGGGAAGCGCCCGCGGAGCCCCCGTCGTCGACGCCCGGGCGGGACGCGTCCTCGAGGCGACCCGCGCCGATCCGGCGCGACGGTCGCGGACCGACCCCCGTGCGGCCTGCGACCACCGGCGTATCGAACGGCCCACCGCCCCCGGTGGGGATCCGAAAGGGGCGGCGGGCCGGTCGCGACCGCCGGGCCTCATGGGGGGAGGAGGCCATCGACGGCGAACAGACCGTACCGGCTCCCACCGACACGACCGGATTCGCGGGCACGAACGCGCTCCGACGACCGGGCGGTCGAGAGGGTTGCACGGCGGGCGTGACGCGCCGGGGTCGGTGGTACCGACAAGGCCATGACGATCACGGTTCCGCCCGACCCCATACTCGCCGCCCCGATCGAGTCATTGCCTCTCGAAGGAGTATTCGAGCCTAAATGGGACGGTTTTCGAGCATTTGTTCTCAGATCGGTGGGTGGACCGGCGCGGGTCGTGTCCCGCCGGGGGACGGTCCTGTCGGACGTGTTCCCCGACATCGCCGGCGCCGCCGACCGCGACCTCCCCGACGTCGACCTTGTCCTGGACGGCGAACTCGTCGTGTGGTCCGACGGCCGACTCGCCTTCGACGCGTTGCAGCGCAGGATGAACCGCACCCGCATCGCCGCGCGGCGCCTTGCCCGTGAACTCCCGGCCCACTATGTCGCGTTCGACGTGCTGCACCTGGATCGGAACCTGATGCCCCTGCCGTACACCGATCGCCGCGCCGCCCTCGAGGAATTGTTCGCCGAGTACGCGCTGGGGCCGCCGTGGACGCTGTGCCCCGCGACCACCGACCGGGCGCTGGCCGAGCGGTGGATACGCGAATGGGCCCCGGCCGGGCTGGAGGGTCTTCTGATCAAGGACCCGTCCTCCCCCTACCTGCCGGGTTCCAGGAGTCGGTGGTGGAAGTACCGGCTGCGGGACACCACCGAGGCGGTGGTAGGGGCGGTGGCCGGGTCCTTGGAACGTCCGACGACCGTGCTGTTCGGCCGATTCGACGCTGGAGGAACGCTGCGGTTCGTGGGCCGCAGTACCACCCTGGACCGCCGCGTACAGGCCCTCCTGGCGGAGCGCCTGACCCCGGGCGCGCCCGACCACCCTTGGCACGGACACTCGTTTTCGCCCGCCTGGGGGAGCCGGGAGAAGCACCCCATGGTGCCGGTGGACCCCGTTTTGGTCGCCGAGATCGCCGTCGACACCGCGTTCGACGACGGAAAGTGGAGACATCCGATCCGGCTGCTGCGGATCCGTGAGGACATGGCCCCCGAGGACGTACCCGCGTTCGGCGAGCAAGACCGGCCGGCCGCCGGCTGACCACACACGTCGGTGTCGCACCCGTCGACAAAACCGACCTACCCGGCCACCGTGAACCTGTCCACCCGTCCGATTCCGGCCCCGGCACGCGCGTCCGCGCGCGGGCGCAACCGGAGCGGCACCACCATCACCCGCCCGGGCCGGCCGGACGCGAACCCGACCGCGCGTGCGGCGGGTCCGGGCGACGCGCTCACCCGAGGCGGCCGCCCCGGCGGGGCTGCGCCGAGTACCTCGCGTGCGGTGTGGCGGAAGCGGTCGAGCCGACCGTCGGGTGGCGCCAGGTGGTCGCCGACGCGTCGTTCGGGTCGCGTGGGCCGGTGTGGGGGAGTGCCCGGGTTCGCGTCTACGTCCCGGCGGCGTCCAGCGCCTTCGAACGGCCCAGTCCGCCGGTGACGACGGTGGCGGGTGCGTCCGGCGCGGCGGGGACCCGGATCAGGACGCACGCGAGGAACGTGGTCCGGATCTCGGTGAACGGCCCGTCCCTGCCCAACAGTGCGATGGTCCCGGGGGCGGTCGCTCTCAGGGTCGCCTCGGGCACCAGTGCCTTGGTCTCGATCGTCTTGTCCAGGACGCAGGGATGACCGCTCCCGCGCGGGATCCAGAAGCGCGGTTCCAGGTGGGTGAACGGCTCGTAGGGTTTGCGGTCCTTCACCAGTCGATCGGCCCGGTACGCGGCCAGCGACCCTTCCAGCAGTTCGCCGCCCTCGACGCCGGCGAGGCGGTCGCCGTCCAGCGCGGCGTTGGCGGCGTTGTTCTCGGTGTCGTAGTGCTCCAGGACCTTCCGAGCCTCGGCCTCGGAGATCACCGGCGGGTCGGGGGCCGGCACCACCGTCGACGCGCTCGGCGCGGACGCGCTGTCGCGGCCACCTCCCGACGAACACCCCAGCACCGTGGTGCCCGCCCACACCAGCACCACCGTCGCACCCAGACGCTTCGCCCATCCGCGCATACGGTTCCCCCGAACCCCGGCCCGTCACCGATCACCCCACACTCGCACACGCCTGCGACGACGTGCGGGCCCGCCGGGGTGCGGACGACACGCACACCACCGAACGCACGTCGAATCTCGCCCGGGGGACGACGCGCTCGGTGCCGGCGTCGCCGACGGGCGCCGATCGCACCGGAGCCACCGGTCTCGGGAACGGGCCCTCGGATGCGGCCTGGCGCCGGGGCCGCCGGTCGGCCATGACGGGCGCAACGATCGGCGCGATCGCGGGGCCCGGCATCCCCCGGGACGGGTGCGAGCCCGGTGCGACGATCGCGCCCGATCGCCCGACGCACGCGGCGGATCCGGGGCCTCGACACACCGCAACGTGTGAGGATGTGGCGTCCGTGCTGGCCCGGGCGCGACGGCTCGCGGGCCCGAGACCGCACCGAGCGGACGCGGACGCTTCTGGATCGGGGACGAGGAAGGGCGGGTCTGCAGTGGGCGTTCCACACGACACCGGCGTGGGACCGCAGCGGGACGGGATGCCGGCAACGCGTCCCTCGGGCGGGGCCGGAGACGACGCCGCGAACGTCGAGGGCCTGTACGGCGCGGATACCGAACACGACCGCCGGGTACGCGCCCGCCTGGCCGAACTCTCCGCTGCCGCGGGGATGGAACCCGGCGCCGTGCTCGCGCAGTTGAACGCGTGCGTGGCCCGCGGCGAGAGCCCCGGCTCCTCAGAAGCGGTCCCCCCGCGCCGCGCGGTGATCACGCCCGAGCCAGCCCGAGTCCCCATTGTGGTGGCCCGGCGCGCCGCCGACCACGTGTGGGGCGTCACCACCATCACCGGCGACGACCCTCCCGCCGTACGCGAACGCCCGTGTGGCGGTGTCGAACCGTGCCCGTGGCGACGCGACGCCCCGCTCGGCCAGTTCCCGCCCGCCGCGTTCGAACTCAGCGCCCCCACCAGCGCCCCCGGCTCCACGCGCCGGTTCGGCTGTCACTCCTCCACACCGTCGCACCCCAGGATCTGCGCGGGTTGGCTGCTGCGCGGCGCCGACGGCAACCCGCGCATCCGTGAACTGCTGCGCACCGGGAGATTGTCGCCACCCGAATTGCCCGACGGGATGGAACTCTACGACTCCTACACCGAGATGGCCGTCGCCAACGGCGTCGACCCCGGGCACCCCGCGCTCTATCCCCCGGCACGACCGCCCGAGGAGGCCGACCTCCACCCGCTGGCCGACCCTCCCCACGACGGCGGCGCGTGCGACCCGTGAGTATCCAAGTCCGAAGCCCTCCCGGCACGGTGATCGACCCATGGCCGTGCCGGGGGCATGGGCGAAAATGCCGAACCGGCAGGCTGGTCGACGATGAACAGCGACGGAGGTCGTGCGGTGGAGGGTTGGATCTGGAACGACCACCCGCCCATCGGTCGCCGGCACACGGCAACTCCATGGCGGACAGGGGCAGATCCGCTGGCACGGCCAGTGAGCGAGCCGGACGCCACCGCGCGCGTGGTGGGGCAGGCGCTGGTCGACGCCCTCGGCCCGGCGACTCCAAGGCCGCGATCCTGGGCGAGGTGTGGTCGCGCGACGCCGAGCTCGCCGCCCGGCGCGTCCTGCTCGCCGCCCGATCCGACGTCGACCGCGAAGGCTTTCGGCGGGCGTGGCGCGACGCCTGAAACGGACTTCGTCCCCGAGCCGCGCACCGTCGACGCCGACGAGCCGCACGCACGGCACCTGCTCGTCCCTCGGCTGGACGTCGTGCTCGGCGTGTACGACACGCGCGCTGCGCGCCGGCCCGCGAGGGAACCGGACTCCTGGGACGCCCGGACCGTGGGGCGCGGCGCGACTGCGAGGTTTCCGAAGCACTCGTGCCGTTCCCCACGGTGGGCCCGGGCCCAGTGGTGTGTCCCCGGGCGTCGGTTCGGTCAGCGGGTGGAGGGCAGGACGCGTCGCATGAAGTCGTCGAGGGTGTCCTCGTCGAGTCGTCCGTCCATGGCCAGGGCCCGGTGCAGGGTGCGGGCGGTGGCCTTTTGGGGGATGCCGAGTCGGCGTTCGGCCTCGCCGACGATCTCGGCGATGACGCGCATGGCGTGGTGGGGGTGGTGGCGGACGAGCCAGTCGAGCATGCGTGTGACGTCGGCGGTGGGGTGATACAGGGTCGAGGACCTGGGTTTGCGTGCGGTGTCGCCGCGTTCGGTGGCGAGTTCGTCGAGGAGGGCGTGCCGGACGGTTGTGGCGAGGGCGTCGAGGGGGACGATGTCGTCGACGGACAGGGCCACGGCCCGGCCGAGTTCGTCGGCGACCCGCTCGACCCCGCCGGCGCGGTGGCGGAGCGCGAAGAGTCTGCGCAGGTCGGGGTTGTCGCCCAGGAGCACGCGAAAGCGCGCGGCGAATCGGTCGCGGACGTCCGCGGTGCCGGTGGGCAGGGAGCCGTCGTCGGCGGCGACGGTCGCGGCGATCTCCTCGGGGGAGCGGCTGCGTTGTTCCGCCCAGTCGCGGGCCACGGGCAGGGCCCACAGGGCGCGTCCGCCGACCACTGCCTGGGGTTGGGGGACGTCGTTCTCGTTGCGGGAGATGTAGGCGCGCAGAGTGGAGGAGCCGATGCCGCCGAGGGCGGCGAACTCGGCGACGCCGATCATCTGGTCGGCGGCCAACTCCGGCGCGGACAGGCGCACCACGCACGCGGTCAACGGGAGGGATCCCGGTCGCGCGGTGTGGGCCGCGGCCCAGGCGGCGAGGTCGTCGGGCCAGGGCCGGCCGCGTTCGGCGTCGGGGTCGAGGTCCAGGTCGACGATGCTCAGGACGCGGCCGCGTTCGGGATCGCCGCCGGACTCGGCCAGGACGTGCGCGGCGGACACGGCCGCGGCCCCCGGCGCGGGCCGGCGTTCGTACGCCTCGGCGGCGGGGTTCCACACCTGGAGGGGTCGGTACCAGAGGGAGCCGTCCCACCAGTAGCCGCCCGCGCGTTCCAGGATCGGCCGCTCCCGCCACCACGCGTCGTACCACGACGACGCGTCCTTGTTGCGATACACGATCACGGATCGGCCGTGTTCGGGGTGGTGGCGCAGGCACCAGGCCAACTCGGGACGCAGGGGGTCCGTGGTGAAGGCCCACCACGTGCCCTGCTCCTCGTCGTCGTCCCAGCGGCCCCACCGGCCCTCGCCGGCGCCGCGACCGATCGCCTCGGTCGCGGCGGGATCGTCCGTGGGGATGTGCGCGTCGTCGACGAAGGGCAGGAAGGGGATCGGGTGGTCGGTCGTCAGGCCGTTGGCGACGGGCAGAAGAACGCGCATCGAATCGCTGTATCCTCTCGCGATTATCGCTGTACTTATCTACAGCATACGTGCTCGCGGCTTGCGGCGGTGGTCGGGAAAGCGCGTCATCACGCCAACTCCGTGACCGAACAAGCCATTTCACGCATGTAGGTGTCGATCGCGGGACGACCTCGCCGGGGGAAACGTCCCGGTGCCCGGTCGCGACCCGCGGAGCGGATGCGCGTCGTGCGCCGCCGAAGGCGCATGCGCCGGCTCGCAGAGCGACCGAAGCGACCCACATGCCGAACTCTCCTCGTGTCCCGTCCGGTCGTGCCGCCGCCGGATCGCGCCGACTCGGGTATCCGGCGCATGGTGTTCCGGGACGCACGTCGAACAACCGTGAGGTACCGGAAGGCGGTCGCCGGTGGGGCTGCCGCGCGGTGCCGGGAGAGGGCGCCGTACGCGCAGCCCCGGGTCGTGAGCCCGCCCTGTCCGCGGTCGACGTCTTCCGGCGTCGTCCGGGAAGCCGCTGGTCGGGTGCCGAACCTGCGACCATGATGGGCCCGTAGCGATCGGACGACGCGAGGAGAAACCGGTGACCGTGCCCGTGATCGATCCCCAGGAGCGCCGGGCCGCGCTCGCGAAGGCCGCCGCCGTGCGCAAGGAACGGGCCGAGGTGAAGCAGGCACTCAAAAGCGGCAAAATCTCGCTGCGCGAGGTGTTGGACACCGACACCCTGGCGGTGCGCAAGATGCCGGTCCGAGCCCTCCTCGAGTCCCTCCCCGCTGTCGGGAAGGCGCGCGCGGACCGATTGCTCGCCGAACTCGAGATTTCCACGAGCCGGCGGGTGCGGGGCCTCGGCGTCCAGCAACGAGAGCGGCTTTTGGAGCGTTGCGCGCCCGGGGCGTGATCCGGAGTCGCCCTCGCTAACGCGCCACTTCGTGCGTCAGGCGTCGGGCGGCGATCTCGATCGTTGCCTCGTGTTGGTCGATGCGGGCCGTCGCCTCGTCGAACGGTTCGCCCGGCAGGCCCAGTTCCTCGACGCGGGCGACGCAGCCGGCGACGCAGGCGCGTGCGGCCCGCGGTACGGACCGGGCCAGGGCGGCGGCGGTCGCCAGATCCGCTCGCGCGGCCGGGTCGTCGGGGGACAGGGCCAGAGCCTCGTCGGCGACGCGCGCGGCCAAGGCGACCAGCCAGGAGGCGTGTTCGGCCTGGAACCCCAAGCGCAGGGCCAGCGTGTCCCGGGCAGCGAGGTCGCCGTCTCCGGCCCGCTCCAGGTCGATGATCGCCGTCGCGACCCGGTCCGCGATCTCGGAGAGCTCCACCGCGCTCTCCCGCGCCCGGTAGCGCGGTCCCGCACAGGTGCCGCCCGCTCCCTCCACCAGTGCCGCGGCCGCGGCCAGGGCGAACGCGGCGACGTGCGGGCCCCGCGCCACGCCCGGTTCGGGATGCGCCCACGACCGCAGCATCGCGCCGAACGCACGGGTGCCGTCCGCATCCCGCTCCAGGTCGTCCTCCAGGTCCATGCGATCCTCGACCGTGACGGGATCGGCGTTGCGTGTCCACCGCGGCGTGAAACTCATACCGCGAACGTAGACGGGGAATGTCCGCTTCCGGGCCCGAAATCATGATTCGCCACCCCCGTGATCTCCGATGCCTCTGCCAAAGCCGTCGCGCCGACGGGCACGGGGCGTGGGTCGGGGCGTGTCGGATCGGGCTGCGAGAGTGCGGTCCGGACTCCCGCCGCATTCGCCGCGGGTCGTGTGACCAGGGGAGGGCCGGTGCTCGCAGAACGGGTGGCCGAGGCGTCGGCGATCACGGCGTTCAGGGACCGCATCGCGCGACACGAGCAGTCGTGCCGGCATTGCGCGTCGCACGCCACCGCCAAGTGGTGCCCTCGGGGCAAGGCCCTGTTCGAGGCGTCGTGCGCGTGGTGCCGGCGACGGGCCGTGTGCGTCGAACACGGTGACGAGTTGATCTGTGTGGCGTGCGCCGACCTCGCGGAGAAGGCCGTGTGCTCGGGATGCGGCGAGCACCGGTACGCGACCCGGTTCCGCGATGGCGACGTGTGCCGGACCTGTGCCCCGTTGTTTCGGTAGTGAGGCCCGTTCGTCCGACCGTCGTCGAGACGTTCGAAACAGCGCCACCGGAGCGGACGGGACTTCGCCGGCGGGAACGCGACGCCGACAAAGCCTCGAATTGTGTGCCGGGCGTACCCGCACCAGCCCGGTGTCGACCATCCGCCCGGGACGGCACCGCCGCGTTCTCGCGCCTCGACCCGATCGCGCACCGTTTTCGACCCGTCGGCGCGCCGGTGTCGCCCCGCCTCGTACACCGCTGATCGCAACCACGTCCGCGGCCCTGTGCGGGGGGAGACGGCGATCGGTGCGACCACGGGGGCGTTCGGCCCGCAACGACGCCGGGAGCGCGCAAGGTTCGTCCGACGTGAACCGAATCCTCGTGTTCGGCCCCGATGCTCGACGCGCGAGACCATGATGTGGGGGTGGTCGAGACCCGAGGGCCGCCGAATGTTTCCACCCCGGGCGACGCGCCCACCGATGGTCCTCGGGAAGCACACCGTCCGTCGCGAGACCGCGTCACGGGACGGCCGCCGTCGCCTTGACCTCCGTCGGATCCCCGACAACAGAGAGCGAGATCAACCATGTCCGAGGGCCGCCCCTCCGCCACGCCCGCCGACCTCGCGGTGTATAAACAGCAGCTCGCCTCGAACGGCGCACCGCCCCCGCCGCCGGCGGGCCGACCCAAGGCGCCGGACCGGGCCCTGTACGCGCACGCCCACCTGGGTCGGATTCGTTCCGCGGCCGAGCGGCGCGCCGGCGAGGGGGACCCGGACGTCTTCGACAGGCTCGCGGAACTCGCCGAGAACGAGGACTGGGACGGCCGTGATCCGAACTTCCGGGGCGAGCATCGGATCCTGCGTGCCTACGTCGAGTGGACCTTCGAACGCGCCCACCTCCAGGGCAGGGTCCTCACCGGCACCGACGAACGCTTCGGCACGTTCAACACCGGTCTGGCCACCAGGGAACAGGAGGACATTTTCGGCCTGTTCGAAGTCAACCGTGTCGAGGGCCGCCAGCCCTGGTACTTCCGCGGCTGGAGAGTGGAAAGCGACCGCGACTTCCTCAAGAACTTCCCCACTCCACCGGAACCCGTCACGTTCACCGAGGACCCGTCGGCCTACCACTACGACTGGACCCGGGAACTGAAGGTGAACGTGCGCCACGTCATGGAGGACAACCTCGACAGGTTCCCGCGAGCCCTGCGAACGGACCTCTACGGGCTGGAACTGCGCCTGGAGGCCGCCGTGAAGCGCGCCGCCCAGCGCGCGAAACGCAACTACAAGGCGGCCGTTCCGATGTGGTACCCCAAGGCCGACGAGGTGCAGCTGCTGCTGCCGCTCTCGCTCACCCACCCCCACACCGTGGATCTGGCGCTCGTCGTCTCCCGCCACGGCGAGCACTACCGCGGGAACACCGTGCTCACCATGGGCATGGCCTACAGCAACGCCCGACTCCTGGCCCGCCCGGACGGGGACTGGCTCCAACCCGCGGCGGACTCCTCGGAGACGCCGGACGTCGGCCACGGCGCGGTGGCATAGCCCCGTCGGCCTCCGCGATCACCTGTCGGTGTGGACCGCTGTGCCTCGTCCGCCGCCGGTGGCATCCCGAAGTGTGCTGTCAACGGCGCGCGGCCGCCCTCGTGCCCGTGACGCCCGCGGCTGCGAGGCATCGCGCGGCGGGGTGAGGAGGCGACGGCGTCACCCGGACACGAGGTGGGACCAGTCGTCGTCCTCGTCCTCGTCCTCTCGGACGTGGGGCGCGCAGTCGGGGCAGAACTCGCCCCAGCCGTCCACGCGCCATCCCCGCCGTGCGGCGATCTCCTGTGTCCGGGTGCTCAGTTCCCGCAGCGGAGCCCAGGCGGGATCGTCGGCGTCCCCGGTCGTCGGGGCGGGAAGCGGTTCCCGGTACGTGGCCCGCTCGGTGATCGAGGCCGGGCAGTCCCCGTCCTTTCCGTCGCAGGTCACCTGTGCCTCGACGCGCCCGGCGTCGGCTTCCGCGCTCACTGACATGCCCGGAGGATGCCGGCGCAACCCCCTTCGCCGCCCCGAACGGGACGGACGAAGCCGCGAAGTCCACCCGCCCGGACCAACCCGAAGGCACACGCGCGCCGACACCGCACACGAGCCGGGACCCGAAGGGCGGGCCCGGGCATCTGCGAACGGGCCCGCCCGACAACCTCCTTCGTACCCACGGGTCATGGGCACCCTCTAGGGTGTGCGGATCGACGAGGGGACGGGGGACGCGCCACGTGGTCATTCGCCATCGGCCCGGCCGGGGGACACACCGACGCACCACTGTGGCGGCGGTCGCCGGGGCAGTCCTGCTCGCCGCCGGCTGTACGTCCTCCGGTTCGGGCGAGCCGGCTTCCGGCGCCTCCGCCACCCCCGCCGTCTCCACACATACCTCCGTCGAGGCGACGGGATTCACCCGGCGGGACGCGGAGACGGTGTTCGCCCACTACGGCGAGGTCAAGGCGCAGGCGAACGCGACACGCGACGACCGGCTGCTGGCCGAGGTCGAGGACGGGCCCCTGCTCGCCGCCTCGACCGGCGACTACGCGATCGAACGCGCCGGCAACGAGGCACCCAAGCCGTTCAAACAATCCGACCCGTTCGTCTTCGTCCCCCGCCAGCAGGGCGGCCACCCCCGCTACTTCGCGGTCCTGGCCCGCAACTCCCGTTGGCCCTCGACCACCCACGGCCGGGACCTGACCTACTTCCGCCAGGAAAGGCCGAACGACCCCTGGAAGGCCACGTTCTCCAGCCCGATCAACGTCAGGAACGGCGACGCCGGACAACCCCTCGTCGACGCCACCGCGCCCGCCACGCCGTTCCCCACACCGACCGAGACCTTCGCCCCGGACCAGAAGGCGCCGCCGTCGCTGCCCGCGATGCCCGCCCTCGACGGCGAGAACGCGCGCACCCTCACCGGCGAGGCCGCGAGCAAGACGGCCGGGATCTGCGCCGACTTCGCCGCGTACCGCAGCCGCACCGCCGCCGGCCCCACGGCGTCGGGCGAGCGGTTCGCCCCCGGCGATCGCACCACCGGCCTGACCGGCCGCGAGGCCGAAACCGCCCGCGAACTCGGCCCGATCACCTGGACCCGCGACTTCCGCACGACCACCGACCCCGCGCTGCCGATCCTGCAACTCGGCGACGGCAAGGCCCTGGTCGCCTGCACCTTCGACAGCCTCGACGTCACCGACGCCCGCCAGACCCCCGGCCGCCACATCCTCTACGACAAGAACGCCAAGGTGCTGCGCCTGCTGGGGGCACAACCGCGCTGGATCCGCGTCGAACGCACGCTGGCGGAGGTCGCCGTCCTCGCCGTTCCCCCCGACGGCGCCCCCGCGGACGTCCTGTTCTCCCAGGGCACGCTGCGCGCGGCCACCGGGACCCCGGACGAATAGCCCTCCGCCGCGTGCCCCCGACGCCACCGGCACCCCCGCGCGTGGCACCGGCGCGGGTGCGTCGAACAACGGGCGCCACGCCCCGAAACGGTGTTGCGCGGCCCCGATACGTTGGGCGGGTGCCGATGCCACCGATGCCCGTCAAGAAGTCGACGATCACCGCCGCTGAGGCGGAGAAGGTCCGCCGGCACACCCGGCGACTGCTGGGCCAGGGCCTGCGCCACGCCGACGAACAGTGGGCGCTGGTGTCCGCGGGGCCGGGCACCGGGGCGATCGCCGGCCGTGAACTCGAGGAGACCGCGACATCGGGACGCGAGGAACGACTGGCCCCGGTACACGGACTCGTCCACGAGCACACGAGGGTCACATGGCTCAACGCACGCGACCACCTCGAGGCGTTGCGCCACGAACTCAAAAGACCCACAAGCCTGTGGGCGCCCCTGTCGCTGTCCCGGGTCGCGGTCGAGGGCCTCGCCCGAAGCGGCTACCTGATCCGGGACGGACTCGACCTCGCGCAGCGCCTGGTCCGGATCGCGGGGGTGCGGCTGTCGGAGGCGATGGAGGACGTCCGGGCGGTCCACGCCTTCGACGCGCCCACCGCAGTGGCGACCGCGATGGACGGCGCGCTCGCGCGACTCGTTGACGACGTGCGTTCGGCGGGCATGGAGGTTCGATACGGCAAGACCGGCGACGCGCCGTTCCCCACCTCCGTCGCCTTCGAGGGCCGCACGCAACAGATCAAGTGGCCGGTCGAGCCCGAGGTCGCCCGCCTGGTCAAGGCCGGCATGCCCAACGGACCGCACACCGATTCCTTCCCGATCTACGCGGTGGCCTCGGGGATCGTGCACAGCCGGCCGTGGACGCTCGGCCACCAGGCGGCCAATCGCAGCGCCCCGGCGGTGGACCCGTCGCTGTACGCGTCCGCCGCGCACATGCTCCTGTTCGCGGTGAGCGGTTGGCTCCGCGACCTCGAGGCGTTTTACGGCCACTCCGCGAGCGCGCGGCGACGACAACTCGACGAGTCCTACCGGGAGTCGCTTGATCTCCTGCGCCCACTGATTTGGGAGTAGTACACGCCGGCCGCCCCGCCCGCGCGAGGCGCACACCCGAGGCCGTCGACACGCGCCGCGCCCCGCCCACGCGCGGGCGGGTGTGCGTGCGGACCCGGGGGTGAGAGATGCGGTCGCGGCGAGGAACTCTCCGCCCTCGCGGTCCGCCGTGGCACCGAATTCGGCGTGCACGACGTGGTGGAGCAGCCGTTGCCGATCGTCGACGCCGAGGTCGGGTCGGCCACCCCGACCTCGGCCCGCTCGCCGAGACGACGGGGACCGGTGGCCTCGTGCGTCAGCCGGTACCGGCCGTGTGCTTCGCCGCCGGCGTTGTGGAGGTGGGATGGCGGAGCCCGGCCCGGTGCTTGCGCGCCAGGCCGGGCTTGTCTGGCCGTGGGCCTCAGCTGCGGCGACGCCTCGGAACAAGCATGAAGACGGCGGCCGGTACGGTGAAGAAGATGACGACGAATCCCACCGGGTGGTCGAAGCTCGCGAGCAGAACGAACGGTGCGAGGGTAAGGACGAGGTAGGCGCTGTAAGGGCGGGGGATCCTGCGGCCGGGACGGGGCCCGCTCGTGCCGTCGGGACGGGGTTCGCTTGCGCGGCGGGGCTCGCTTGCCGCGCGTGCGGTCCTGCGGCCGCCGCCGAGGGCCAGGCCCGAGGCGTACCCGACTCCGCGGAGATAGCGGCTCCATCGGCCGGTACCCTCGCGGTGGAGCAGGTGGTCGAGTTCGGGAAGCCACACGTCCGCGTGCCAATACTGCTGGTCACGAGGCATCGTGTACTTGGCCAGGCGCAACAGCAGGTAAGGCAGGCTCCCGCCCATCCTCCTGGTCGCCACCTTGAGAATTTCGAAGGCCACGTACACGACGATGCCGACGACGATCCCCACGATCCACTCGGGCCCGGTGGCTCCGAGGAGCGTGAGCGCCTCGCCCTGTGACGCGATGAAGACCGCGTCACATGTGTCCGGCAGTTGGTTCATTGATGTGCGCTCCTAATCTGTGCGCCGGTCGGAGGATCCCGATCGGTGAACCGACGCGCGGATCCCGCGCTTTCGCGGGTCGCGTCGAGTTGGCAGGGGTCATTTGCTCTCCCCCTCGGTGTGTGGCCCCGGGAGCCACGTTCCCGGCAACGGCTCCGAGATCCGGGTGAGTTCGTGGAGTTCGGCGAGGGCCAGACGGGCGGCCGCGAGGCCGTCGCCGGTCATCGTGTAGTGGCGGCGGGCCGGCCGGCCCGCCGTGCTGGGGTCGATGTCCTCGGTGTGGCCGACAATCCAACGGGCCTTCTCCAGGCGGGCGAGGATCGGGTACAGCGATCCGCTCGCCAGATGTGCGGCCTGCATGATCTCCATGCCGTATCGAGGCTTTTGTGGGTCCTGTACGAAGACGCGGAGGACCTTCGCCACGGTGGTGGTGACGTTGATCCTCACGCTGTCCCCCCCTCTGGGTCCGGGTGGTCGACGAAGAAGTGCATGGTGCCTCCGAATGGTGTGGTAGAGACTCTACATAGCCCCTCTGTCGAGTATCTACATAGGGCGGGGTGGCACTGGCGCAGCCAGGTCGGAGGCGACGGCGTTGGCGCACCGGGATCACGCAGCGGCCGACCCGACCCGAGCCCGGTCGACGCGATGTGTCCAGGAGTCACTTCCACGTGAGCCATGAAGGCGGCGTATCGGTGGAGAGGTCGGCCGCGCCCGGCGGCGCGTCCTCCAAAGGCCCCACGAGGATCCTCCCGTCCCGAAGGTGGATCTCGAGATCGTGGTGCGCGTGGCCGGGCACGAGGGCGCGGACGGCCCCGAAGTCGAGCCGCAGGGTGTTGTGCGCGCCCTGCCGGACGATGACGACGGGGATCAGGCCGCTCGAGGCCGGTGCGCCCGTCGGCGACTGTCGGTGCAGGCGGACGAGAGCATCCAGGTCTCAACCGATCCGATCGACCCGTCGGGTCGTCAGGGGTGCTGCGCCGATTACCGCGTCCGCGACGCTTCGGGCGAGCCCGCACAGGGCCCACTGCTCGTCGGCGGTGAGATCCCCTGCCGAGGAGGTGCCCCGGTGCGAGGTTTCCCAGATGGTGCCGGTGGACCGATCCACGCCAAGTCCTCTGTGTACGAGCGTATGCCGAAGTTCCGTGGTCGCGGCGTACGTTCGCATGACCCGATCCCACAGGTCGGGTCGACCTCCGAAGGGGTCCTGCTCCTTCACGCCGAAGCTCCGGGCCTTCTGCACCTTGGAGTCGATGCGTATCCGCCCGCGCTGTCTGTGCACCGGCCTGGCCGATTCGAGGACGAGTTCCACGAGGAGATCGAGAATCTTCCACGCGGCCCCGAAGAGGAGAGGACGGACGTCGTCGGCGGTCAAGGCGCTCTTGGCGCATCCCGTTTCGTCGGCCGCCGTCAAGTGCGCCGACGAGCCCTGCGCTGGTACGCCGTTCGCGTCGATGCTCCCCAAGTCGACGACCTTCGTCGCGTCCGAGTCCGGCAGCAGCGACGCGATCCGCCCCAGGACGTACCTCTCGAAGGCGGAGTCCTCCTCGAACTCCGTAACGGTGATGGGCAAACCGTCCTCCCGGGACGAGCCGGCCCCGAGGGTGCACGCCTTCGACTTCCAGCATCCGCCCACAACCGTCATCGTGCTCGTCGAGTCGTCGATGACGAAGGGTGGTGTCGGCGACGAACGTCCTCGCGGACCCGGTCGCCCGTTAGCGTTACAAAATCGCCGAAATTATGTACCGACACGGTAGGCTCGTCGGTACATCCCGGGGGCGTCTCGGACAAGCCCCCGGTTCTCGGCACGGTCGGTGCCGCTGCCGTGCTCGTGTGGAGGTGTCGATGTCGACGTCGAGTTCCGCGGATCCCTCGGGGACCGACCGGGCGGCGACCGCGTCCCGGTCGGCCGGCCCGGCCCCGCGACGGCGCCGCCCCGCCCCGGCCGAGACCACCGACGCCGCCCCCGCGCGCAAGTCCCGCGCGAGGAGACCCGTTTCGGGCGGCCGCGCCCCGTCGGCCGACACTCCGGTCGTCGCCGGTGCGGCGGTCTCGGGCGCGGCGCGCGGTGTGGTGTTGCCGGACGTGGCGGACCCGGTCTGGGCCGAGATCCCGCTGCCGTTGCGGCAGAGCCTGTCCGTGTCCGCGTACGCGCTGGTGCATCCCGTCCGCGGGGCATTGGCCGAAGGGTCCGGCCGCGCGCTGCGTTCGGCCCTGTACGCCGCTGCCCGGCTGCGGGTGACCGGCGCGCACTGGCACGTGCTGCTCACCGCCTCCCGCAGCGCCTTCGGCGGGCCGCGCAGTACTCGCGCGGACCACGCCTACGAGATGCTGGAAAAGGTTGTGGAACGCCATTTGCGCCCCGCCCCCGCCGGCCGATCCGACATCCCCGCCCCCGAGTCCCCGAGCACCGAACCGGCGTCCACCGCGCCCACCTCTGCCCCGCACTCCGAGCCGGCCGGTGTCGACACGGCCCCGGCATCGTCCCCGCGACGGGTCGCCGCGTCGACGTCGGCCGCGACGGTGCCCGACCCGGGATCGACCGCGACGAAGCGGGCGCGTACCGCGCCGGCCGTCGCCCTCGCGCCGACCGGCCGGGGCGCGCGGTCGCGGCCGGAACCGGCCCGTTCGTCCGGCGCCGGTGCGGTACCGGCGCCAGCCGCCCCACCCGTCTCGCCTCCCGCTGCGGAGCCGGTTGCCGCGCCTGTCGGCTTCGGCGGTGCGGCGTTGGCCGACGAGCTGCGCGAGATCGTCGAGCAGCGGGCGATCCTGGCGCTCACCGGCTCCACCGCCGTCACCGCGGACCACGCGCTTGCGGCACTGCCGGCAGCCGCCGCGTCGCAGGCAGTGTGGGTACGGCCGCAGGGCGGGGGCGGCGGACCCTTGGCGCGGGCCCTGTTCACCGGACTGGGTGTGGACCGACGCCGGTCGGTGCCGCGCGGGTTGGGCGCCGTCGAGGACCTGGTCGCCGCCGAGCTCCGGCGCTCCCCGCGTTTGGTGATCGTGTCCGACGCACACCTGCTGCCGCGCGCGGCCCTGGAACTGCTCGACCGGCTGTGGTCACGCGAGCGCTTCCCCCTGGTCCTGGCCGGCGACCGCCGCCTCGACCGCGCCCTGGAATGCCTCTCGCCGGCGCTGGACTCCTGCGTGTTCGTTCGCCACCGCCTGCCCGACGACACCGCACCCGCCCCCGAACCCCGCGACACACCGGCCGTGCCGGCACACCCGGTGCCCGCCGCCGCGCCCGAGGCGGACAACGCGCCGACCACCGGCTCCGGTGCCCCGGGCGCCTGCGTCCCGGGGCCCGCGGCCCCACCGAACCCCCCACGGACCCCCGCGCCCACAGCCGACGTCGGGTCCCCTTCGGAACCGGCCGCCGCGCCTGCTTTCGCGCCGGCGACGTTGCACGAGGCCCGCGCCGCGCTTCGGCAGTTGATCCGCGAGGCCGCCGACGGCACACCCGTCCCCGTGTCCCGCGACACCGACCACGCCGTCCTGACCACCCTCGCCCATGCCGCCGCGCTGGGCTGGGACACGGCCCGGGCCGACGACCACGGGATCGCCGAGGCCCGCAGCAGACTCGGCGACCTCGTCCGCCTCGCCGCCCACGGCCGCCCGCAGGTCCTGCGCCGGCACTCCACTCCCGTGGCCGTGCTGCTGCCCGCCGCCGACACCGCCGGCACCGCCGCCGCGGCCGCCGCGTTCACTCCTGAGAGCGCCGGGCCCGCCCTTGCCCCCGCCGTGGATGCCACCGCCTTGCCCGCGCCCGTTGCCGCCCCACCCGACACCGAGGCCGCCGCCGTACCCCCGACACCGGCCCCCGCCCCGCAGCCGACCGCCGGCTCCGCGGCGCCGTCCCCCGCCCCCGGCACGACCGACGCGGCCGCGCCCGACGCCGCACCGACCCCGATCGCGCCCGACGCGGCGCCCGTGCCCGCAACGCCCGTCCCGGCGCCCGGTGTTGCCGAGTCCGCCCCGGATCCCGGGGCCGCGCTCGCTTTGCGCGGGCGGACGTTGGCGTCCTTCGGGCAGGCATTGGAGGACGTGCTGACCCCCACCACTGGCGCCGACACCGCCACCCCGGGGGTGCCGGCGCTGGGGATCCGCGCGTTGGACGAGGCGCTGGGCGGTTTGCGGCCGGGCCGCCTCCACCTGATCGCCGCCGCCCCCGGCGACGGGGCGAGCCTGATCGCGACCGCCGCCGCGCGCACCACCGCCCTGGACCTGGGCCTGCCGGTCCTGTACGCCGCTTCGGGCCTGTCCCGCGGCGACGTCGCCGCGCGGATCGTCGCCGCCCACCTGCCGGTGGACTACCGCCGCCTGCGCGCCGGCCGGCTGAACACGACCGAGGCGGGCGACGTGGCGATCCTGCACGGCGAGATCGCCGCCGCGCCGCTGTATATCGACGACGGCGCGGACCTGACCGCAGCCGCGATCGCCGCCGGCGTCGCGGACCTTCCCGACCTGGCCCTGGTCGTGGTCGACCGCCTGCAGAAGGTCCCCGATCCGCGGCTGCCGCTGTCCGGACCCGCCGCCGTGCTCGACGCCGTCCAGGCGCTGATCCACCTCGCCCGCACGCACGACCTCCCGGTCGTGGCCGTCCTGGACACCGACGACCCCCACCTGGTCGCCGCCGCGTCCCTGGACATCACCCTCACCCTGACCCGCGACGTCGACCGCGTCCACGCCGCCGTCGCCGAACGCGACCTCGGCACCCACACCACCACCATCTTGCGCGCCGACCTCGCCCACGCCCGCCTCACCGACCTCCCCACACCCCCCACCGCCCCCGGGCCCCCCGCGCCGGGCAGCACACCCCCCGACCCCGCGCCGCCCACCGCCGCGCCGCCCTGGCCGCCCGTCACGGCGCCCGGCACCGCGACCCGCGCCCCCACCACGCCCCCCGCCCCCGTACCGGCCGCCTCCATGGCTCCGCGACCCGAACGCGCCCACGGCAACGCCCCCGACGCTCGGGAACAACGGAACGCCGACGCCGCGGTTCCCACGTCCGAATCCGCGCCCGGTCGCGGCGCGCGAGGCCCGTCCCGGCCCTCGTCCGCCCGGGGCACCGGCTACGCCAGCCGCGACTACTCCCACTTCACCTCGATGATCTCCCGCGCGGTGGAGGAGGCGCTGACCGAACACGGCGGCGACGTCGACGCGGCGGTCGAGGCCCTGGTGAAAAAGGCCGTCCCGAACGGCATGGCCCTGTTCGAGGCGACCCGGGTGGGCTCGAACTACGAACACACCGTCTACCCCGAACTCCCCGAATTCCTGCGGAAGAAGACCCGCGACGGCGTCGACGGCATCTGGGAGGGCCGCCACAACTGGACCAACACCGCCCTCCTCGACGACCTCCGGGCCGGCACCCGCGATCCCGTCGTCGTCGACGTCCTCGACACCAACGCCGCGTTCCTGTCCGCGTTCAAGACCCACCTGCCCATCGGCAAACTCGTCCACGATCCCACCGGCGGATACGACCCCAAACGCTCCGGCGTCTACCTCCTGAACTCCCGCCCCACCTGGGACCACCCCCACCTGCCCGACCCCATCGGCAACCGCCGCGAAGACGGCGAAATCCTCCTCGACGACGCCACCCTGCGCCTCCTGCTGCGCTGCGCCGCGCTCGGCTTGTGCCAGGCGCCGGTGATCGCCGAGTCCTGGACGTCGGGCGCGAGCGAGGGGCTGCTGGAGAAGTTCCGCCGGGTGCTGACCGAGGTCCGCGAGAACGCGCTCAAGGCGGGCGATGTCGTCACGGTCGAGTACGTCAAGGCGATGTACTCGAAGTTCGTCTCCACGATGGGGGAGTCGAGCGCGAACCGCGACATCCGCCGACCCGAGTGGATGCACATCATCCGCTCCCAGGCGTTCGCGAACCTGTGGCGCAAGGGATACCGCGCCCACGAGAACGGCCTGACGATCGTGCGCATGCGCGGCGTGGACGAACTCCACGTCACCGGCGGCGACTGGCGCGCCGTGTTCGACGAGGGCCGCTCCACCGCGCAGACGAAATCGAAGGAGCAGTACACCCTGCCCGGGAAGGCCGCGTAACCGATGTCGACCGACGGATGGCGCAACTTCGGCCTCTACGGAGCCTCCGGCGACCCGGGCAACGTCCACGGCGGCGTCGCCCTCGGCCGCGCCCTGGAGGACGCGCTGGAGCGCATGATCGTCGAAGGCGGGGTGAAGTCGCCGGTGACCACCCGCCGCGGCCTGACCGCCCGCATGCGCTACCTCACGACCACCAAAGCCGGCCCCCAGGCCCTCGCCGACGCCGGCATCACCGCCTCACGCTCCACCGTCCGCGCCTGGACCCGCGGCACCCGCAGCCCACGCCCGGCCAACCTCGAGGCCATCGACACCGCCTACTGGAACCTGCGCGCCCGCAACGTCATGGCCAACCCCGCCGCGCTCAAACAACACCTCGACCGCGGCGGCCGCGGCACCACGATGGAGATCCACCCCATCAACCAAAAAGTCGTCCACGCGCCCCGGCGCCGGGACAACCTGCGCATGCGCCGGCTCCAGATCCGCTATATCTGGGACGACGCCGTCGACGCCATGATCGCCAACGACCTGCCTGCCCTCGAGGACGCCTGGGACGACGTCACCGCCGAACTGGATTCCGACTGGGGTGCCTACACCTACGTTTCCCACGTCGGCCTCGGCACCTGAAACACCCACGGCCTCGGAACCCGACCGTCTGCCGACTCGTCGACGAACACCTCACCCGACAACCCGACCGGGAACCCCGATATCGACCCGCATCGCGACCGTGACGAGGATCGCCGCGGGATCGTGGCGGACACCGGCGAGGCGGTTCGGCGGGGTCGACGGCTGCGGGAAGCCGGAGCGCCATTACGCCGGAACAACGGACCACAAGAGTCGGCGGGTGGGTCCGGCGTCGCGACGCGGCCGGTCTCGCCGCCGAATTCAACGTAGGCGAATCCTCCACCGGCGGCCCCGAAACGACCCTTCCCTGATGCGGACGGATTCCCGATCGACGGCGCGCGACGCAATTCGCCTTCAATCGTCGCCGCGCACAGTCGCCGATGTCATCCGGCGCCGATGCGCAAAGACCGACCGGACAATCCGAATTCGATTTCCCGAAGACCACGGACCGCATCCACGAACGCGTCACCTGCGGCGTACCTGCCGCCGGTGCCCGTCGAGGCGGCAAGTTCCTTCCGGGTGAGCGATGCGCGGACGGCCCACGGCGATCCGCATCACCGCCACCCCCGGAATCCGCTTCGTCCCACCGGGACAGGCATTTAAAGCATCGGCCGAACCGGGGGAGGGGGCCGATCCTCTCGGCGCAGGAAAATCACCCCATAAAATCGAAGCAACCGGAAGTCACGACGTCGAAAGATATTCGCAACCGGGAAATTCCCGTGACACCAGGAGAATCCGCACCATGCCCGAGACCGCCCAGACCGTCGCCGATCTCCTCGCGATCCACCTGGAACAAATCGGATCCCCCTACCCCCACGGCGCCCGACACCGCCTCACCGGCGACCGACTCGTCACCACGATCGTGCGCGACGAACACCTGCCCCACCCCCTGCGCCGGGCCCACACCATCGCCCGTCACCTGGACCACAGCCCCCACGGCTGGACCGCCAGGGCCACCGCCGGAGGCGGCTCCGACCCCGACACCGCCCACGTCACCGTCACCTGCGGCCCCCGGGGCTGGACCGACGGCGGCGACGGCACCCGCCTGCCCGTCCACGACGTCGACAAGGTCCGAGCATCCCTCGTGTACGACGTACCCGCCGGCGCGTTCACCACGGGACCCGAGAGCGCCACACGCTCGACACGCGCCCGCGTCCACGCCGAACTGCGTCGCGTCCTCGAACAAGGAGGCACCCTGTGGGCCCTGCCCGGCGGAATCGTGGCAGTCGAACACGACGGGACACAGGTGCTGCTGCGCCCCGCCGACCGCACGACCGTGGTCGGCGGTGACGACGGCGACTACATGCCCGGTGCCGCGATCACCCTCACCCACGACATGACCGCGATCCGCGAACAACCCCACTACCGCATCGACTTGGCCGACGGCGGGAGCTGGAAACGCACCCGTGACGACGAACCCGACATCCTGACCGGCCGCGAAGTCGCCCGCCTGATCACCGACTTGATGAAGAACCGGCCCCGGGGCGGCGCGACCGTGGAGGGCGGGATCGTGTACATCGCCTGGGGGCGGGGAACCCAAGCCGCCCGATACGTCCCCGTCGACGCCATCGGCACCGGCACGAAACTCGCCGACCACCCCGGATTCCGGCCGAACGGGCGGTACTCGGAGTACTCGATATGCCCGGACGGCACCGAGGGCACGACCCCGCGAACGGTGACCGGCCGAGACGTCGCCCTGGAGGCGGACGCAGCCACCGAACTGCTCGTCATCGACAGCGCCGGCGAGATCGACACCCGCACCACACACCGGCAGGGCAAGACCATCCGCCGCCGATACCGCCCGTTCGCATAGGCCCACCGCCCACACGCCGCCGCCGGAAGCACCTTCCGGCGGCGGCAGGGACGAACCCGACACCGGACGGCGGGCCTCGCCGACCGGCCCCGGGAAGGGCCTCGCGGCACCGTGCGCCACGCACAGACCGGCGGACGGATCCGTCGCCACCCCCGAACAGCCTCGCAGCCACCCACCCAGAGACTCTGCGTTCGTTGCCCGCCCGTCCCCTGCCCATCCACCCGCTGTCTCGCCCCCGGCCCGCCTCAACCCTTACCGAATCCGCCACGCTCTTGCGACCCGTCACCCGACACCCGCCCGCTCCCCCCTTGATCGGACCGGACGTCAACCTCCGGATATCCGCCGTGACCTGCCCATTCGCGCCAACGCTCCTGTGAGGGCGGCAACGGGGGAAGAACTACAGGCAGACCTACAGCCGGCGCGGGCCACGTGAGCCGCACGTAACCTCTCGAAGACGAACGGGTTCGTGCCGCTGTCCGGTGACCTCGGCCCGAGGAGCTCCGTACCACTGCCGGAGCACCGAGCCGAGTACAACCCTCACGGTGCCGGCGGTCGTCCGTGGGTGTCGACAGTCGGGGGCAACGCCGCGATACGTTCCCGGAGTTCGTCGCCGGCGGGTGCCTCCCGGGGCAGGCCCAGGACCAGGCGGTCGAGGCGCTCGCGGGTGGTGCTGCGCACGTGCTGCGCCGGGACGCGGTCGAGGAGGTCGTGGGCGCGGGCGGCGGCGTCGTCGGGTGCGGTGGGGGCTTCGGCCAGGGCCAGGACGGCGGTGGCCGCCGCCCAACCCGGTGACGCGTGCACGGCGGCGGCGATCGACGCGCCCGCGGGCCCGCTCGCGCGGTCGCCCTGCCCGAGGGCGATGTGGGTCTCGGCCGTGTGTAGGAGATGCTCGGCGTGGTCGAAGCCGAACCGCCCCGGAGCCTGCGCGGGAACGGCGTCGAGATCGTCGTCCGCGTCGGCGAGGGCGCGCTGCGCGTCCTCGGCGCGGCCGAGCGCGGCGAGGGACGGCGCGAGTGCCCAGGACGACAGTTGCGCGCGGCGCAGCGGCGTGCCCGCGAGCGCGAGGCCGTGTTCGGCGTACGCCAACGCGCTCCGGTGGCGTCGGTCGGCGCGGGCGACCATGGACGCCGCGCCGTACGTCCACGCCCGCAGGTCGTCATCCCCGCAGCTTTCGCCCAACAGAGCGGCGGCGCCCAGATGCGCCTGGGCGCCGCTGTGGTCACCCAGGTGGAACGCGAGGTTGCCCAACAGCGCGGTGAGCCGGGCCGCGACCGACCGCAGACCCGCCGCCGCGACGTCGTCCCCACCGCCGGCGGCGGGTTCGAGGACGGGGACCAACATGCCGCGCACACGGTGGAGTTCGTCGAACAACACCTGCGGTGGGTGGCGCGAGTAGTTCAGCGCGTAGTGTCCTGCGGCCGCCTCGGCGAGGTCGACGAGGGCCTGCGAAGGGTGGGGGCCGTCGGCGAGGACGAGGTGGAGGGATTCACGGACGGCGGGCAGTCCGGCGGCGGTGGTCACGTGTTCCACTCCCCAGTGCGTGGTCGCCCACCCGACGTGGGTCTCCCGCGCCCGACCGTACCCGAACCGGCCACCGGCATCCCCCGGTTCGTTCCTTCCGCACCCGCATCGTGTCGCCAACCCCAACCGATCCACGCTGGTGCCGTACACCCGTGCGAGGACCCGCGCGTACTCGAGACCGGGCCGGTCGGGCCCGTGTTCGAAACGGCACAACTGCTCCGCCGACAACCCGGGCATCCGCAGCCCGTCGTCGGCGTAGATTCGCGCGACACCGGCCAGGGTGCGTGCACGGGTCCAGCCCAGGGCGAGCCGCCATCCCTCCAGCGCGGACAGTTCTGGGATGCGGCCCCCGATGATGTCGGCGATCTCCCCGACCGTGCGGCCCTCACGCTCGCAACGGGCACGGATGCTCGCGGCCTCCCGTCGGATCTGTTCGCGCCTGGCCCGGGTCGGTTTCGACATCGCGCCCCCTCGACGGTGCGTCACCGAACGATGACCGCACCGTAACCCGAACCCGCAGGCCCCGGGGAGGCAATCGGCCGGACTCCACCCGGATTGACACCCGCTCTCAATCCCGTGCGCCGCGCCCGCAATGACCGCCGGCGCCCAGGCCGCGCACGCTGACACCACCACCACCGCACCACCGGGCCGGCTCCCGGAGGTCGGGCCCGGCGCCGCCGAGCCCGTGAACGGTCGGTCGACGCACCCAGGAAGGCAGGATCACGATGAGGACCGTGTTCGAACCCGCACGCGGCGCCCGGCCCGAGTCCGTCACGCTCGAAGCGGCCGGAACCGCTCTGGTGCCGCTGTTGCTGGACCTGGCACGCCCCGCCGGCACCGCGCTCGACATGCCGGGCACCCTCGCCCTGAATGAGGACACGCAGGTCTCGTTCCTGGACGGGCGGCCGTTGATCGAGGTGCCGGGCATCGAGATGGCGACGAAGTCGACGTTCAGCACCGACGGGAACTCCGCGATCGCCATCGACGAGGGAGCCGACGATCTCTAGCCGACCCTCGTCGCGGATCGGCCGGCCCCGGGCGCTCGTCGCCACGGGGCCGGTCGACCCGACCGCCGACCTCGTCATCACCGAGCTCAACCACCGCGGCATCCCGTGTGCCCGGATCGACCCCGGTGGCTTCCCGACCGACGTCATCCTCGACGCCACCCTGTCCCGGGACGGCGTCTGGCGCGGGCACCTCGCCCAAGGCGCGCGCCGGATCGCCCTCGAGGACATCCGCGCGGTCTACTGGCGCCGCCCCACCACCATCTGCGCGAGCGCCACCCCGGCGGGCCCGGAACGCGACTTCGCCGAACGCGAGGCGCGCCTGGGCCTGTCCGGAATCCTGGCCGCGCTGCCCGACGTCACCTGGGTCAACGACCCCGCACGCGCCGCCGCCTGCACCAAACCCGCCCAACTCACCGCGTTCCGTGCCGCCGGCATCGACACCCCCGACACCTGGATCGGCAACGCCCCCACCGCCCATGGCCGCTTCTGCACCGACCACGGCCCGGCCATCGGCAAGACGCTGGGCCCGATCACCCACACGGACGCCACCGGCACACGACACGTCGTCAACACCACCCCTGTTCCCGCCCACCACGCCGGCCACCCCCGCGTGGCCTCCACCGCCCACCTGGTCCAGGCCGAAGTCCGCGACCGTGCCTTCGAGTACCGCGTCGCCGTCGTGGGAGAGCGTCTGTTCGCCACCGAGATCCACGTCGACGCCCCCTACCTCGACATCCGCACCGCCCCCGACGCACACACCACGTACAGACCCGGGACCCTGCCCGTCGAACTCGCCCGCCGCGTAGTGTCCGTGACCCGAGGCTTCGGCCTCGTCTTCGCCGCCTGGGACCTCATCGCCACCCGCGACCACCGCATCCTGGCCCTCGAACTCAACCCCGGCGGCCAATGGGCGTTCGTCCCCGACCACCACCCCATCACCACCGCGCTCGCCGACCACCTGGAGCAGGCAACCCGATGACCACCCCCACCCCACGAACCCCCACACCGACTCCGTCGGACACCGACGACACCCGCCGGCTGCGCCACGCCATGGTCGATGCGATGGCCACCGACGGCATCCGCCCGGACGTGGTGGAGGCATTTCGCGCAGAGCCGCGGCACGTGTACCTGCCCCGCTTCGTCCGCCGCGTCGAAGCCGCCCCGGGGACCTGGGAGACCCGCGTGTTCACGCCCGAGCACCCCGACTGGGCGCGAGAGGTTTACACCGATCAACTCCTGGTCACCGCGACGATGTTCGGCGACGACGGCCCACCGCTGTCCTCCTCCACCGTCCCCTCCCTCATGGCCGCCATGCTCGACGCCCTCGCGGTCGAACCCGGCATGCGCGTGCTCGAGGTCGGCGCCGGCACCGGCTACAACGCCGGCCTCCTCGCCCGCCTGACCGGCGACACCAACGTCACCACGATCGACATCGAACCCGACGTCGCCACCGCCGCCCGCCACGCCCTCACCACGGCGGGGCACCCGGGCGTGCGCGTCGTACACACCGACGGCAGCCACCCACCCGCCGGACCCCGCAGCGTCGACCGATTGATCGCCACCTGCGGTGTGGACCACGTCCCGCCCGCCTGGCTCGCCGCGGTCCGACCCGGTGGCCGCCTCGTCGTACCCGTGGGCACCGGCGTCGCATCCCTGACCGTCGACGAACACGGCCACGCCGAAGGCCCGTTCCTGGCCACACCCGCCTACTTCATGAGCCTGCGTACCACCGCCGGCACCAACACCATCCCCTACCCGGGGGACCCGACCGGCCCCCTCGAACCGTGCGCGATGCCCCTCGCGGCGTGGCACGACGACGATCTGCGCTTCGCCGTCGCCCTCGCCCTGCCCGCATCCGACCTGGGCCAACGCGACCTCCCCGACGCACTGACCCTGTGGACCACCGACGGCTCCGTCGCCACCATCCACGCCGACGGCACCTGCCGCCAATCCGGCCCCCGCCACCTCGCCCACGAACTCGCCGACATCCACCACGACTTCGACAACGCCGGCAGACCCGGGCGCCGACACCACCGACTCCGCATCGACCCCCACGGACACCACACAGCCACGTTCACACCCACGCCATAACCTCGCCGAACCACCGCCACGGCGCCCGAACCATCGGACACCGCCGCCACAACCGAAGCGGTCGCTGCACGGCACACGATCGCTGCGCGCTACACGATCCGGAATGCGTTCACGGCATCGCCGGCCGCTCCCACAGCGGCGCGTACTGCGGGTCGTGCGCGAAGCGCGCGGCGGCCGAGCGGACCACCGCACACGGGTACGGCTCCCGGCAACGCTCGCAGTGACCGTGATGATGGAGGGTCAGGCGTACCAACTCCTCGACCCGCAGCGGCCACGCAATGTGTTCTCGAATCGTGCGACCGTGCGCACGTGCCGCCTCGGCCCGCTGCGCCGCAAGGCGGCCGCACGGCGAGTGCGGGCTCCACCACAACTCGAACGGCACCTCGTGGCCGCAGATCTCGGCGGTGGCCTCGTCCCACGCCCTCCACGCCCCCGCGCCCGCGTCCGGCCCCGGGCGGGGGCCGCCGGCGAGGCGTTCCTCCAGCCAACGGTGGCGGAACCAGCGGCCGGCAGCCTCCCCGGTCTTCGCCTTGTTGTGGCGCGGGTGTTCGGTGACGACGGCGAACGACTCGGCGAATTCGGCCCGCGAGCGGGAGTCGAACCACTCGATGCGACTCGACGCGACCTGCGGCCACCATTCCTTCGGCTTCGACCGCTTGCTGCCGTACCGGTGACCGCGGAACCGCTTCACCGGATCCACGGAGATGCCCACGTACAACAACACACCGTCGGCGTCGAACAGCCGATACACCGCGGTGCGCCGGTTTTCGAGCGCCGCCCGGCGGGCACGATGCCGCTCGAACTCGTCGCCGTCCATCCGCCCACCGGGAACCCGGTCCGGCGCGTCCCGCTCCGCCTCGACACGGTCGCCAGCGACAGGAGAACCACCCGCCGGCGGGGCCGTGGTACCGGCCCGCCGCAACCATCGCCGGAGCCGGCGCCGGAATCGACCGCCACCCGACACCACCTCGTCCCGGCCCGATACGGCGTCCCGCAGAGCATCGGTCACGACAGGAGAAGCCGACAGGCCGGCGGAAACCGTTCCACGACGCACCACTTGTCGTAATCGTCGCCCCATGCCGACCATCGTGACACCGTGCGTTGCCCACCGGACCGCAACACCCGAAACGGCCACCCCACCCGCTGCGCCGCAGCGGACCAGAAGCCGGCACGACCGTCGCCGCCGTGAGTACAGCCCCGACAACGCACGACGCGCGCCGGGGCCGTACCGGCTCACTGCCGTCGCGGGGCACAGCCCGCACACCACGCCACGAGGCGGATATGAGGACCCCGAGAAGGCCGCCCACCCACCCTGCCACCAACACCCGCCCCGGCGCGCGCCGTTCACCGAACGACACGTACCCCGTTCGGGACACGCGTTCGACAGGCCGGGCAACGGACCGCTCTCGACAGCCGCGACCAGGGCGGCCGCACCCTCTGGCACCGAAACGGCGTATCGGCTCTAATCGCTTCGTATGGACGGGAGCGAGGCCGCGATACTCGGCGCCGCCATCGGCGCGATCGCAGGCCTGGGCGGCGGATGGTTGATCGTGCTCGGTCAAGGACACCACCTGCGTGAGCAGCAACGCGCCGATCGGGAACGTCGGCGCGACGAGCTGCGGCGCGACGCCTACCTCGCGTGCATCGACGCCTCGCAACACCTGTCCACGGCGCTGTGGAAGCTGACCGGCCAACTCAGTCGAGGCGCCGGCACCCCCACACAGTGGCAGGCGGCACTCGACGAGGCACACGACACCTGGGCACGGTTCAGCGCCACCTCGGCCGCGGTGACCGTGGCCGGTCCCCGCGCGGTCGCCGACGCGGCCGACACCCTGCACGACGCACTCGCCGCGATGCACCACGCCGGCACGACCTGGCACTCCGAGGCACTCCGAGCCGGACACGGCCGACTGGACGCCTGCAACACCCGGTTCAAGGAAAAGGCCACCGCCAAGGACCATCCGGACCACGCCTTCCGGACGGCGGCACGCCAGGTCTTGGATACCGACGGTCACGACGACACGTCCCGACCACCACAACGCCTCGGGCACCTCGGACGGCGCACGCACCAGACACCCGTGTGACACCTTCACCGCATGATCATTCAGCGCCCGCAGCAAACGAGCATCGGGATCGATCTTCGCGGCACCGACGACCTGGCTCACGCCGGCACGGGCCACGGGTACGGACGTTCGGCGGCTGCCCGGACCGGGCGCGGCACCCGAACGCGGATCGACGCCCCGACCGACGACGTTCCACACGGAGCTCGGCAACCGCGTTCGCACCCACACACGGCGAACCCCCGACGACCCGCCGCGCCCGGCAATCACTCGCAGCACGACGACCGCGATACCGCACGGCACGAACACGCCCGACCGGAACCGACAACCCACCACAAGCAACTCCGCAGCAGGCCCCCGGCCCCGTCGCTGCGCCCCGGTGGCGCCGCGCGGCATCGGCTCTGTCGTGCGTGGTGCGGGGCGTGTCACGCTGGACGCGGATCGTTGTGGGGCCGATGCGAGGAGGGTGTGCGGTGGCGGAGTTGACGCATGTGGTGCGGGGCGAGGCGGTGACGCTGCCGGGCACGCTCGGGGAGATCCGCGCAATGCTGCCGCCGGAACGTCGGGCGGAGTTCGACGAGGAGATGTACGCGACCCCGCTGGAGCATCTGGCGCGTCGGGCGATCCTGGGGTGGGCGTTGCCGCCGGAGGCGTACGAGGACGAGGACGCCGCAGTCGAGCGGATCCGCCGCGGGGACTACTCGGGGATCGTCGACGCCGAGGGCAATCCGGTGGAACAGCCGTGACCTACCGGATCCAGTACACGAACGAAGCCGAGGACGGCCTGTCGAAACTCAGCGACACCCGGCGCCGCGAGGTCAGGTCGGGCGCGGAGTCCACCATCGGCCGCGACCCCTACGGGCACGGCTCGTGCCCGGTCCGCGGCGACCGCGACCGACGCGAGGTCACCGTCGCGAACGCGTTCCTGCGCTACGAAGTCAGCGGCACAGTGCTGGTCGTCACCGTCCTCCAGGCGGTCGCCCCCTTCGGGTGACCGGCATACCGCAGTTCCCGCGACAAGCCCCCGACTTCGCCCCGCCGGGCCTCCTACGCCCCCGAGACGGTGCGGGCCTCGGCGATCAAGGCACGAAGCACCACGAGGATCGCGGCGGGATCATGGCGGACGTCGGCCAGCCGGTTGGCACGATCGACGGCCTCGGCATCGGTCAGTGCCCGGACCCAGGCCCGTACCGCCTCCTCGGCAGGACTGCCCGAGCGCGGGGCGAGCACGTCGAGCAGCCCCTCGCGCGCGGCCGCGGCCTCGAATCGGACCCGGGATCGTTCGGCCGCCGGGATCGTTCCGGCGTCGGCGAGTCGCCGCCGCACGTCGTCATAGCCGGTGGAGATGTCCACCTGCGGCGGAAGCACCGGGACGTCGTGGCGTCCGGTCAGCAGCACCGGCACCGCAACCGTGCGCACCCAATCCTCGAGCAACCGCACCTCGTGCGCGAAGATCGTCCACACCCCCGTGTGAGGCCGGCGCAGACACACCGTCGGGATCACCGAGAACGCGATCCGCTGCCCCAGCGGCGCCGTGGCGACGACGTCCCCCACTCCCGCACTCACCCCACCGCCGGGACGCGGCCGCAGATCCAGCGGCACCGCGGTCTCGAGCGGGCTCCTCGGGTCGTCGGGGTAGACGGCGCCGATCCGGGTCGCGATCTCGGCCGGCATCCGATGCTTGGCCGTATTGGTGTGCTTGACCAGCAACTGCAGCGGATGGTCCTCGACATCACGCCGATGGAACGGCTGGAGACGTCCGATCCGCTCCGCCAACTCCGTGCCCGCCCGCAGCGGCGCCAGCCGCGACCGCTTACGGTCCCCGAGCCATTTCTCCCAGTCGCCGGCCGTCAAGCATGCGGGCATCGCGATCCGCACCGCCTCCTCGCTCGTCAGCCGGCGCCCGAGGTGCGCCTCGACCTCGGCATACAAGGCGTGCTCCAGCGCAGCCCGCAACTGGGTGAGGGCATCGGCCACCAGCCGGGGCAAGGCCTGGGGAGCGGGGCGATCGCCGTGATCACCACGGCTTCCCGCTGATCACGCATCACGTTCTCCAGGGTGAGCGGGCCCAGGGCGGAATAGTCCTGGGCGAGCCGCAGCGCGCGGTCGATGGTGTCGTCGACATGGGCGAGGGTGGCGACCATGTGGAGCTGGTGATCCGCGAGCCAGGAATGATCCGCATCCACGCGACGCATCAAGGCAGTACCAATCGCAGGGAACCCACGCCGGGCTCGTGACATCCGTGAGCCGACGACACAGCCCACCTCGATACCCGGCTCTACACGGCCGGTTGGTTGTGGGCGCCAACGACTCTTCACGAGGCTAGCGCTGTGCAACGACACGCACCCGGCTATTTCTTCTCCGGCCCCGCCCGGGTGCACCCGCCCGGCACCACGTGCAGCCCGCCCGTCGGCACAACCCGTATCCGGTGCGCACGCGAACACTGTCTCGAATCGCGAGCGAAACCCGCGAGGACTGTGAATGATGCGGGGACGCCCGACCAGGAGAGCACCGTGATCATCTTCGACATCAACGCCGTGGATCTGATGAATCCGAACCTCGACCCGGATACACCGCGCATCGACGCAAAGAGCCAGGTCGGCAACGGCCATCGGATCGCGATCGACCGGGACCGGCTCCAGCCCGGCGACCTGGTTCGCGGCCCACTGCCGTGCCCAACCGCCCGGGTGCCGTTGCCCTTGCGCCCACTGAGGCCGGCCGGGACGAGCAGGTCGACCCCACCGGCCCGCGCGCCCCACCGATCTCCTCGATGCGCTCCCAGATCCCCGGCAACCGCCGCACCCCGTCGGGACCCCTTGGCACGCAACGCGGAACCCGGCCTCTCCCATGGCCTCACGCCGGGCCATGTCCGAATGCCTCGGAGTTCGGGAAGTGATGGTAGAAGTCAGGTCATGGAACAAGCGGATGCGGCTCCGCAATCGGGCCCGATTGCTGCCGGGAACAACGAACCGGCGCCGATTTCGGTCGAGTTGGCAATGGCCCTTACCCGACAGGGAGCCGAAGGGGAGCGCGCCTTGGAGCTCCTTCGCGACGCCCGCCGTCTGCTGGCGGAGCCGCAAAGCCTTGCGTTGCCCACCGTTCTTGCGGAGGCCGCCTGCCGCCTTGCGATCGAGCTGCTCCTCAAAATCGCGGACGACAAGAAGAGCACGGGCCTCCGGGACGCGGCACGGGCCGTGGTCGACGCGGTCGACGCGCACCTGAACGAAATCGATTCCGGCGCCGGTGGCTCTGCCCCAGCCGGCTCACCCCCATCCACCCGCCGAGACGGTGCCCCGGCGGCGCGCCGGACCGACGAGGGCCTGCGCCACGCATGTGACGCCCTACGGGCGGAGATCGACGTACCGGGTGGGTACCGCAACCGCCTCGCGCGGCGCCTCGCCGAGTCCGTCACCGGGCTGGAGGTGACAGCCGCCGGCGCGGAGGCTCTGCGGTTGTGGTCGAGCGTGTACTCCCGGGCGTCCGGTACCGTCCACGGCGAAACGGCGTCCGACCTCGCGGCGATCGACCTGTT